>NZ_JBJNLG010000016.1:0-146446 GCF_052169175.1 Serratia sp. CY31944 | reverse complement strand
TAAATGATGATGAGTTAGAGCTATTTGATACACCAGCTGTGAATATAGAACCGTGCTTAATGTTTCTTGCCGCTACTAAGATAGATATAGACCCAGAGTTCGCACCGAATTTTGGGAAGTTTAGACACCGTATTGAACAAGATTACGAGGAGTGGCTCACTCTTGTGAAAGAGAAAGCATTCCGAAATGGAATTCCTCTAAAAGCTGAACTTTTAGGCATGGTATATGATTCTAGTGATCAATTGGGACATGAGGCTGAAGCTGAGAGTCTTGGCGTTAACTCATCACGTATCCATCCCGATATATATATGAATGAGCTTTTAGTCGGGATGAGAATAATTCACCAGGTTTTACCTGCTATAATGGAAAAATTAGGGATAGATGAAGAGTTTACACTTAACGCATCAGATCTGCGGATAAGGTAATATTCAGGCTAACAACTTAGGGGAATTCTTTGCCCAGAACAAAGTCCCTCTAAGGGCGATTTGCTTGCCAGAGGATAATAGCTAATCCCTGGCAAGCAAGAATAATGTAATCAGTAAATCACTTTGTGGCCGTAGCTTTCCAGGATGCCTTTGACGCGATCCATGGTCTCGGCTTTCGGCGGGTGCACGCCGTCCAGCTTGTACTCTTCCCCCATCGCTATCCATTTGTGCTTGCCCAGCTCGTGGTAGGGCAGCAGCTCGATTTTCTCGATGTTGGTCATGTCTTTGGTGAACTCGCCCAGCAGGTGCGCCGACTTATCGTCGTCTGACCAGCCCGGCACCACCACGTAGCGGATCCAGGTGCGCTGGTTGCGTTTCGCCAGGTAGCGGGCGAATTCCAGCGTGCGGTGATTGGAGACGCCGACCAGGTTCTGGTGGATCTCGTCGTTCATCTGTTTCAGATCCAGCATCACCAGATCGGTGGTGTCCAGCAGCTCGTCGATCACCGGATCGTAGCGGCGCACAAAGCCATTGGTGTCCAGGCAGGTATTGATGCCTTCGGCGTGGCAGGCGCGGAACCAGTCGCGCACGAATTCAGCCTGCAGGATCGCCTCGCCGCCGGACGCGGTCACGCCGCCGCCGGAGGCGTTCATGAAGTGGCGGTAAGCCACCGCGTCTTTCATCAGCTCTTCGACGGTCACTTCCTTGCCGCCGTGGGTGTCCCAGGTGTCGCGGTTATGGCAATAGAGGCAGCGCATCAGGCAGCCCTGGAAGAAGACGATAAAGCGGATCCCGGGCCCATCGACGGTGCCGCAGGATTCGAAGGAGTGGATGCGACCAATTGCTGACATTGCGGGGTTTTCTCCAATATTGACTGTCAAACGCAGTCTAAAAATAGGCGCGTGGCCGCCGGCCAGGTATCTGCGATGCAGCAGCGGGTGGAACCGCCACCGGGGTAATGATGCCTGTCGGCCGGTCAGTTGCCGGATAACTGTTTTGCCGGCTATCCATTCAGTATAGATGTCCGGCAAAACAGACTCGTACAGAGTCAGGGGAGAGCGGTGGGAGAAAAGGGCCGGCAAAACCGGCCCCTGCGTTGGTGCCGAGCGGTTTCCCGCCCGGCCGGCGTATTACATCGTTTGAGTGAAGGTACGAGTAATCACGTCCTGCTGTTGCTCTTTGGTCAGCGAGTTGAAGCGCACGGCGTAACCGGAAACGCGGATGGTCAGCTGAGGGTATTTCTCAGGGTTTTCCATCGCGTCCAGCAGCATTTCGCGGTTCATCACGTTGACGTTCAGGTGCTGGCCGCCTTCGATGGAGGCTTCATGGTGGAAGTAACCATCCATCAGGCCCGCCAGGTTGGCTTTACGCACGTCGTCGTCTTTACCCAGCGCGTTAGGCACGATGGAGAAGGTGTAGGAGATCCCGTCTTTCGCGTAGGCAAACGGCAGTTTGGCTACCGAGGTCAGGGAGGCTACTGCGCCTTTCTGGTCGCGGCCATGCATTGGGTTGGCGCCAGGGCCGAACGGTGCGCCTGCGCGGCGGCCATCCGGGGTGTTACCGGTTTTCTTACCGTACACCACGTTGGAGGTGATGGTCAGTACGGACTGGGTCGGTACCGCGTTGCGGTAGGTGCGCAGTTTCTGAATTTTCTTCATGAAACGTTCCACCAGGTCGCAGGCGATGTCATCGACGCGGGCGTCGTTGTTACCGAACTGCGGGTACTCGCCTTCCACTTTGAAGTCGATGGCCAGGCCGTCTTCGTCGCGAATGGTGGTGACTTTCGCGTACTTGATGGCAGACAGGGAGTCGGCCGCCACGGACAGGCCGGCGATGCCGCAAGCCATGGTGCGATAAACGTCACGGTCATGCAGCGCCATCAGCGCAGCTTCGTAGCTGTACTTGTCGTGCATGTAGTGAATGATGTTCAGCGCGGTCACGTACTGCTTGGCCAGCCAATCCATAAAGTGGTCCATGCGCGCCATGACTTTGTCATAGTCCAGCACTTCGTCCATCATCGGCGCTTCTTTAGGGCCGACCTGCATTTTCAGTTTTTCGTCAACGCCGCCGTTGATGGCGTACAGCATGGTTTTCGCCAGGTTGGCGCGGGCGCCGAAGAACTGCATTTGTTTGCCGACGATCATCGGGCTGACGCAGCAAGCGATGGCGTAGTCATCGTTGTTGAAGTCAGGGCGCATCAGGTCGTCGTTTTCGTACTGAACGGAAGAGGTGTCGATGGACACTTTCGCCGCGAATTTTTTGAAGTTCAGCGGCAGCTTCTCAGACCACAGGATGGTCATGTTCGGCTCCGGAGACGGCCCCATGGTGTACAGGGTGTTCAGGAAGCGGAAGCTGTTTTTGGTGACCAGGGTGCGGCCGTCGACGCCCATACCGGCCAGGGATTCTGTCGCCCAGATTGGGTCGCCGGAGAACAGCTCATCGTACTCAGGGGTACGCAGGAAGCGCACCATACGCAGTTTCATCACCAGGTGGTCGATCAGTTCCTGCGCTTGTTCTTCGGTCAGTTTGCCCGCCTTGATGTCGCGCTCGATGAACACGTCGAGGAAGGTGGACACGCGGCCGAAGGACATGGCGGCGCCGTTCTGGGATTTTACCGCGGCCAGGTAGCCGAAGTAGGTCCACTGCACCGCTTCTTGCGCGCTGGTGGCCGGGCCGGAGATGTCGTAGCCGTATTTGGCGGCCATCTCTTTGATCTGAGCCAGAGCGCGGTGCTGTTCAGCGATCTCTTCGCGCAGCTGGATGGTCATTTCCAGATCTTCGCCGTTTTCCAGTTTTTCCTGCAGCGATTTGAACTGGTTCAGCTTGTCGGCCATCAGGAAGTCGATACCGTACAGCGCCACGCGGCGGTAGTCGCCGATGATGCGGCCGCGGCCGTAGGCGTCCGGCAGGCCGGTCAGCACGCCGGATTTACGGCAGTTCAGGATGTCTTTGGTGTAAACGTCGAATACGCCCTGGTTGTGGGTTTTACGGTATTCGGTGAACACTTTTTTCAGCTGCGGATCCAGCTCGCGGCCGTACACTTTGCACGAACCTTCGACCATTTTGATGCCGCCGAACGGGATCAGCGCGCGTTTCAGAGGGGCGTCGGTCTGCAGACCCACGATGGTTTCCAGCTCTTTGGCGATGTAACCCGCGTCGTGAGAAACGATGGTTGAAGCAACGTTGGTGTCGAAATCAACCGGCGCGTGAGTGCGGTTTTCCAGTTTGATCCCTTCCATAACCTTGTCCCACAAGGTGGTGGTGGCCTGAGTTGCCCCAGCCAGGAAGGACTCGTCACCTTCATAAGGCGTGTAGTTTTTCTGGATGAAGTCACGAACGTTGACTTCATTCTGCCAGTCACCCTTGCTGAAACCTTCCCAAGCGTTGGCTAATTTCTCGTTAAGTTCGGTCATTGTACACCTACCTTTGATTGTGGATTTCTAACTCTGCGCGCGGTAACTCACAGCTTAGTGCTGTTCGCGCCCCCCGCGCAGATAAATTACCCAGTAAGTCAACCCAACCAGCAGACCGCCACCGATGATGTTGCCGATGGTAACCGGAATCAGGTTGTCGATGATGAAGTTGCTTACTGTCAGATGAGCGAATTGCTCAGGTACCGCCCCTACGGCTTGCCAGAATTCCGGCGTGGCGAAGTGTTTGACCACGATGCCCATAGGGATCATAAACATGTTGGCGATGCTGTGCTCGAAGCCGCTGGCGACAAACATCCCGACCGGCAGCACCATGGCGAGCATCTTGTCGGTCAGGGTGCGGCCGGAGTAGCTCATCCAGACCGCCAGGCAGACCATCAGGTTAGCCAGAATGCCGAGGCACACGGCTTCGATAAAGGTGTGATGCAGCTTGTGGTCTGCGGTTTGCAGGACATTCAGGCCCCACTGGCCGTTGGCGACCATATACTCGCCGGAGAACCAGATCAGCGCCACGAAGAACAGCGCGCCGACCAGATTGCCGAGATAAACGTTCAGCCAGTTGGCGCCCAGCTGGCCCCAGCTGATGCGGCCGCTGGCCTTGGCGATGACGATGAGCACGGTAGAGGTGAACAGGTCGGCGCCCGACACCACCACCAGCATTAACCCGAGAGAGAAGCAGATGCCGCCGACCAGTTTCGCCAGCCCGAAAGGCACGCCGGCGGTGCCGGTGGTCGCCGTGATGTAGAAGACGAAGGCGATGGAAATGAAGACACCGGCGGTGATCGCCAAATAAAACGTTTTCAGCGGATGTTTGGTGGCTTTATACACGCCGGCATCTTCAGCGATTTTCGCCGTTGCCGCAGGTAAAATCAGATCGAAGGGGCTGTCAGTTTTCAAACTAACTCTCGCTCTTAAGGGTTAAAACAACGCAATGAGATACTAGCAAAGCAGTATAGGGGAAAATTTGATTTGGATCATAAGGCGGGGAAGTAGAGCGGCAAAATGACGTGTTTTTTGTGTGGTTTTTGTGGTTAATTTATTGATTTTTAAGATAAAACAATTTTTTAATGTTTGCAAATTTTTTTGAATGTGCAGGGTGGGCCGCAGGCGCTAAAGTTAAATTTTTAGGCGTTTTGTCGCCGCGCAGCGCTGAAAGTTTAATTATCGGTTAATTATTATTTCACCGTCCGGCAACAATTGACGGTTTATTTATTTTTATGGTCGTTTAACCGCCTATTTTCCGGCGAAAAAATAAAACCGAATGCGTTGAAATAAACCGCAAAAATGAAAACGCCGCAACGGAGTGCGGCGTTTGGCAACAGGGGTACTCCCAAAGTGGCAGTACCCCTGATGACGCTTAGGCTTTGACCCAGTGGCGGCGTTTGGCCGCCTGCAGCTTCTCGTAGGCCGCCAGCAGCGCCTGATGGGCCGGCAGCGCCTTCAGATCGGCATCGACGGCGAACAGCCCGTTGAAGCGTTCTTCACCGCTGATGGCGGCGGAGGCGGCGTCGACCGCTTCCTGGCCATACATCTTCACGAACGCGGTATAGTATTGCGCCGCTTCGCGTTCAGGCTCCTGCGCCAGCAGCAGCAGCGTTTGCAGGCAGCGGTAGTAGTTGCTGCGCGCCGGGCTCAGCACCGAGGCGTTGAAATCCTGCGTCCATTCGGTCCAGATCAGTGCCTGATCCAGATCGCCGCCCGCCAGCGCCAGCATCGCCTTCAGCTCGCCCACGCGCAGGGTATGCCAGGCGTTGTCTTTGCCGCTGGCAATGCCCAACAGTTCGCGTACGCGGGTGAAATCGTCCAGCCCTTCGTCGTCCAACTGCTCGATCAGCGCCAGGTATTCTTCCGGCTCCCACTCGCTGCCCGGCAGCGCCAGCAGCGTGTCGCGCAGGTGCGCGCCCATGCTGTTGTTGGCCAGCAGCAGGTCTTCCGCCGGATAAATGTCGGACATGCCCGGCACGATGATGCGGCAAGCGTAGACGCCCAGGTGCTCGTAGTCGGCGATGTACACTTCCGCGTCTTCCTTGTCGAAGATGCTCATCAGGGTGGCGAACTCTTCCTGCGTGCTGCCGCTGAAGTTCCAGTCAACGAACGGGTAATCCGCGTCCTGTTTGAACAGATCCCAGGAGATCAGGCCGCTGGAGTCGATGAAGTGCGTTTCCAGGTTGGTGTGTTCCGCCACTTCTTCGTCATCGAAGGTCGGCGCGGTGAACACGTCGAGATCTTTCAGGCTGCGGCCCTGCAGCAGTTCGGTTACCGTGCGCTCCAGCGCCACGCCGAAGTCCGGGTGCGCGCCGAACGAGGCGAAGCAGGTGCCGTTGGTCGGGTTGAACAGCACCACGCAGATCACCGGGTAGTTGCCGCCCAGCGAGGCGTCATAGGAGAGGATCGGGAAACCTTCCTCTTCCAGTTTGGCGATGGCTTCCACCACGCCCGGGTAGCGGTTCAGCACTTCGTCCGGGATCGCCGGCAGGCTGATGGATTCGGCGATGATGCGGTTTTTCACATAGCGCTCAAACACTTCCGACAGGCCCTGCACGCGCGCTTCGTTGGCGGTGTTGCCGGCGGACATGCCGTTGGAAACATACAGGTTGCCGATGATGTTCATCGGGATGTACACGGTTTGCTGGTCGGACTGGCGGGTAAACGGCAGCGCGCACACGCCGCGATCGGCGTTGCCGGATTGCAGATCGACCAGATCGCTGGCGCTCAGCTCTTGCTGCGGATCGTAGAAGGCGTGCAGGCGTTCGTCGAGGATGCCGGCCGGCAGCGCGTCGTCTTCAGGGATCGGGAACCATTTCTCATTCGGGTAGTGCACGAAGTCGCCTTCGGCGATCTGCCGGCCCAGATAGAAATCGGCGAAGAAGTAGTTGGTGGACAGGCGCTCGAAATATTCACCCAGCGCGGAGGCCAGCGCGGCTTTTTTGCTGGCGCCTTTGCCGTTGGTGAAGCACAGCGGGCAATCGCGATCGCGAATGTGCACCGACCACACGTGCGGCACCGGGTTCAGCCAGGAGGCTTCTTCGATGTTGAAACCGAGATCGCTCAGTTTCTGCTGGAAACGGGCGATGGAGTCTTCCAGGGCGGCGTCTTTACCGGGGATAAAAGTTTGCGTCATTGTCTTCACTTTTTGCGCGTACTAAAAACGCGCAATGATACGGGGTTTTACGCTGGAGCTCCACGTATTCCTAAAGCGGCGGCAAAGTCACAGTTTTTTTAAGGATAGGGGCCATAATTCAGCGAGTTATCTGTCACGGAGAAATCTAATGAAATCAGTGAAACTCAGCGCGTTAACCCTCTTGTTGATCGGCTTCAGCGCCTCGGCGCTGGCGCTGCCCAACATCACCCTGCTGGCGACCGGCGGCACTATCGCCGGCGGCGGCGATTCGGCGACGAAATCCAACTATACCGCGGGCAAGCTGGGCGTCGAGGCGCTGGTCGATGCGGTGCCGGAGCTGAAGAACGTCGCCAACGTGCAGGGGGAGCAGGTGGTGAACATCGGCTCGCAGGACATGAACGATCAGGTCTGGCTGACGCTGGCGAAGAAAATTGACGCCGACTGCGGCAAGACCGACGGCTTCGTCATCACCCACGGCACCGATACGCTGGAGGAGACGGCCTATTTCCTCGATTTGACGGTGAAATGCGACAAGCCGGTGGTGCTGGTAGGGGCGATGCGGCCGGCGACGGCGATGAGCGCCGACGGCCCGTTCAATCTGTACAACGCGGTGGTGACGGCGGCGGATCCGCAATCGGCCAACCGCGGGGTGCTGGTGGCGATGAACGACACCGTGCTGGACGCGCGCGACGTCACCAAGATCAACACCACCGCCGTGCAGACCTTCCAGTCGCCGAACTACGGCCCGCTGGGGTATATCCACAACGGCAAGATCGATTACCAGCGCTCGCCGCAGCGTAAGCATACCCGGGATACGCCGTTCGACGTCAGCAAGCTGAACGAATTGCCGAAGGTCGGCATCATCTACAACTATGCCAACGCCTCCGATGCGCCGGCCAAGGCGCTGATCGCCGAAGGCTACCAGGGCATCGTCAGCGCCGGGGTCGGCAACGGCAACCTGTATAAAACCGTGTTCGACACCCTGGCGACGGCGGCGCACAATGGTGTGGCGGTGGTGCGCTCATCGCGCGTGCCGACCGGCGCCACCACCGAAGATGCGGAAGTGGACGACGCCAAGTACGGCTTTGTGGCCGCCGGCACGCTGAATCCGCAAAAAGCGCGCATACTGCTGCAGCTGGCGCTGACGCAAACCAAAGACGCGAAGCAGATCCAGCAGATGTTCAATCAGTACTGATCGTTTTCTCTCCTGCGGGGGCCGGCCGGGCTCTCGCAGCCATCTTGGCTGAATACAGCATAAAACACCGCGTTAACCCGCTGAATTTCCCCATGTCACAGGGTTTTATCGTCCAAACAATCGCGACGGCCGCAGAGCCTGTCATCACCCGGCGCGGCCGTTTGCCGCCGACGGGCGAATAAGCGTTGCAGCCATGGGGCGTGAGTGATAAAACCGATGGGTTGGTTAACGCGAGCGTTAACTTCGGGCGTCTTTTCGACAGGTCGCTTTTCTGCGGCGAACAGTGAATGTGGTGAGGGGAAATGACTCAGGTTTATAATTTTAGCTCTGGCCCGGCGATGCTGCCGGTGGAAGTGTTGCGTCGTGCGGAACAGGAACTGTGCAACTGGCATGGGCTGGGCACGTCAGTGATGGAGATCAGTCACCGCAGCAAAGAATTCATCGCCGTTGCCGAGCAGGCGGAACAGGATCTGCGCGATCTGCTGAAAGTCCCCTCCAACTATAAAGTGCTGTTTTGCCACGGCGGCGCCCGCGCGCAGTTCGCGGCGCTGCCGCTGAACCTGCTGGGCGACAAGGCCACCGCCGACTATATCGACGGCGGCTATTGGGCGCACAGCGCCATCAAGGAAGCGGAAAAGTATTGCGCCCCGAACGTCATCGACGTGAAAACCCGCATCGACGGCCTGAGCGGCATCAAGCCGATGAAAGAGTGGCAGCTCAGCGACGACGCGGCTTACGTGCACTATTGCCCGAATGAGACCATCGACGGCGTGGCCATCGATGAAACGCCGGACTTCGGCGACAAGGTGGTGATCGGCGATTACTCCTCGACCATCCTGTCCCGCCCGCTTGACGTCAGCCGCTTCGGCGTGATTTACGCCGGCGCGCAGAAAAACATCGGCCCGGCTGGCCTGACGCTGGTGATCGTGCGCGACGATCTTTTGGGCAAGGCGCGCAAAGAAGTGCCGTCGATCCTCGATTACACCGTGCTGGCCGAGAACGACTCGATGTTCAACACCCCGCCGACCTTCGCCTGGTACCTCTCCGGGCTGGTGTTCAAATGGCTGAAAGAGCAGGGCGGCCTGGTGGAGATGCAAAAACGCAATCAGGCCAAGGCCGAGCTGCTGTACGCGACCATCGATAAATCCGACTTCTACCGCAGCCAGGTGGCGATCGCCAACCGTTCGTGGATGAACGTGCCGTTCCAACTGGCCGATGCGGCGCTGGACAAAGTGTTCCTCAGCGAAGCCGAGGCCATCGGCCTGCAGGCGCTGAAAGGCCACCGGGTAGTTGGCGGCATGCGCGCTTCTATTTACAATGCCATGCCGCTGGCCGGCGTGCAGGCGCTGACCGATTTCATGGCCGACTTCGAACGTCGTCACGGTTGATTCCGTCAGCCCGCCAGGCGCGGGCTGCCTCAGGCTGTTGTCCTTTTGCATTAAAGCGGCTCCGGCATTATTCCGGAGCCGTTTCGTTTATCAGAATTGGAGAGTTTTGTTCACATGGTGGATTCCCTGACGTTACAACCGGTCGCCCTGGTCAATGGCACCGTCAACTTACCCGGCTCGAAGAGCGTTTCTAACCGCGCTCTGCTGCTGGCGGCGCTGGCGAAAGGCACGACCCGGCTGACCAACCTGCTGGACAGCGACGACGTGCGTCATATGCTGAACGCGCTGCAGGCGTTGGGCGTGAACTACCAGCTTTCCGCCGATCGCACCCTGTGCGAAGTGACCGGCGTGGCCGGCCCGCTGGTGGCCGAACGGCCGCTGGAACTGTTCCTCGGCAATGCCGGGACGGCGATGCGCCCATTGGCGGCGGCGCTGTGCCTCGGCGAAGGCGACGTGGTGCTGACCGGCGAACCGCGCATGAAAGAGCGCCCGATCGGCCATCTGGTGGACGCGCTGCGCCAGGGCGGGGCGCAGATTGATTACCTCGAGCAGACCGATTACCCGCCGATCCGCCTGCGTGGCGGCTTCCAGGGCGGCGACGTCACCGTTGACGGCAGCGTCTCCAGCCAGTTCCTGACCGCGTTGCTGATGACTGCGCCGCTGGCGCCGCAGGATACGCAGATCCACATCAAGGGCGAGCTGGTTTCCAAGCCGTACATCGACATCACGCTGCATCTGATGCGCACCTTCGGCGTATCGGTGAGCCACGACAACTATCGGGTGTTCCATATCCAAGGGCGCCAGACGTATATCGCGCCGGGCGATTACCTGGTTGAGGGCGACGCGTCTTCCGCTTCTTACTTCCTGGCGGCGGCGGCTATCAAGGGCGGCACCGTGCGCGTGACCGGCATCGGCCGCAAAAGCGTGCAGGGCGACACCAGGTTTGCCGACGTGCTGGAGAAAATGGGCGCGCGTATTACCTGGGGCGACGATTTCATCGAGTGCAGCCGCGGTGAACTGCGCGGCATCGACATGGACATGAACCACATTCCGGACGCGGCGATGACCATCGCCACCGCGGCGCTGTTCGCCGAGGGGCCGACCACCATCCGCAATATCTACAACTGGCGGGTGAAGGAGACCGACCGTTTGGCGGCGATGGCCACCGAGCTGCGTAAAGTGGGGGCGGAAGTGGACGAAGGGGAAGACTACATTCACGTCGTGCCGCCGGCCAAACTGCAGTTCGCCGAGATCGGCACCTACAACGATCACCGCATGGCGATGTGTTTCTCGCTGGTGGCGCTGTCGGATACACCGGTTACCATTCTCGATCCGAAATGCACCGCGAAAACCTTCCCGGACTATTTCGAACAGTTGGCCCGCATCAGCCAGCCGGCGTAACCCGTCAAATCGTTTATTTTAAGGCCCCTTTGTGGGCCTTTATCGTTTTTAACCTTTGGCGGCCGGCATTTCTTCTATACTTTTTCGCGGTTGTGCGCTTATTTTCAACAACCGGACAGTTCCAGGGTAACAGATCGCCGTAGGGCAGCGTATAATACGCCACCGTATTTGCCCCTGATTGGGCAGGTGACAGAGCGCACGGGCTTCGAGTCGAAGCACGCCGTGTCTCTGTGAGGTTTTCTACCTGAAGGAGAGAGAAATGACGGCTACAGCCCCGGTGATAACCGTTGATGGACCAAGTGGCGCAGGCAAAGGCACGCTGTGTAAAGCGTTGGCCGAGTCTCTGGGTTGGCGTTTGCTGGACTCCGGCGCGATCTATCGCGTGCTGGCGCTGGCAGCGTTGCATCATCAGGTGGATATCACTTCTGAGGAAGCGCTGGTTCCGCTGGCCGCACATCTCGATGTTCGCTTCGTTGCCCAGGACGGCAAGCTGCAGGTGATTTTGGAAGGTGAGGACGTCAGCAATGAGATCCGCACCGAAACCGTCGGCAACACCGCGTCGCAAGCGGCGGCGTTTCCGCGCGTGCGCGAGGCGCTGCTGCGCCGCCAGCGCGCATTCCGCGAGGCGCCCGGCCTGATTGCCGATGGCCGCGACATGGGCACGGTGGTGTTTCCGGACGCGCCGGTCAAGATTTTCCTCGACGCCAGCTCGGAGGAGCGCGCGCACCGCCGCATGCTGCAGTTGCAGGAGAAGGGCTTTAATGTTAACTTTGAACGTCTTTTAGCCGAGATAAAGGAACGGGACGACCGTGACCGTAATCGGCCTATCGCGCCTCTGGTGCCCGCTTCTGACGCCCTCGTGCTGGATTCTACCAGCATGTCGATCGAAGAAGTGATCAGGCAGGCGTTGACGTATGCACAGAAAGTGTTGGCGTTGCCGCAGCAATAAGCGCGGCGGCGCTATTGGCTTTTTGTCATATTTGTCATAGCGGTATCGCAATATATCGGGTAAAATTTTACCCCTGTAACCTTAAACCCTGTCGGCATGGAGCCAATGGCGGGGTATGTGAAACAACCCCATTCGGCGGGACGCTAAATGGACGTTAAACTAAAGAACCCTGAAGATTAACAACATGACTGAATCTTTCGCTCAACTCTTTGAAGAATCCTTAAAAGAAATCGAAACCCGCCCGGGTTCCATCGTTCGTGGCGTCGTTGTTGCTATCGACAAAGATATCGTACTGGTTGACGCCGGTCTGAAATCTGAGTCTGCCATCCCGGCTGAGCAATTCAAAAACGCCCAGGGCGAGCTGGAAATCCAGGTTGGTGACGAAGTTGACGTTGCTCTGGATGCTGTTGAAGACGGCTTCGGTGAAACCCTGCTGTCCCGTGAGAAAGCTAAGCGTCACGAAGCTTGGATCACGCTGGAAAAAGCTTACGAAGAAGCTGAGACTGTAACCGGTGTTATCAACGGCAAAGTGAAGGGTGGCTTCACCGTCGAGCTGAACGGCATCCGCGCGTTCCTGCCAGGTTCCCTGGTTGACGTGCGTCCGGTACGTGACACTCTGCACCTGGAAGGCAAAGAGCTTGAGTTCAAAGTCATCAAGCTGGATCAGAAGCGCAACAACGTTGTCGTTTCTCGCCGTGCGGTTATCGAATCCGAGAACAGCGCTGAGCGCGATCAACTGCTGGAAAACCTGCAGGAAGGCATGGAAGTTAAAGGTATCGTTAAGAACCTCACTGACTACGGTGCATTCGTTGATCTGGGCGGCGTAGACGGCCTGCTGCACATCACTGACATGGCTTGGAAACGCGTTAAGCACCCAAGCGAAATCGTCAACGTTGGCGATGAAATCACTGTTAAAGTGCTGAAGTTCGACCGCGAGCGTACTCGTGTATCCCTGGGCCTGAAACAGCTGGGCGAAGATCCATGGGTTGCTATCGCGAAACGTTACCCAGAAGGCACCAAGCTGACTGGTCGTGTAACCAACCTGACTGATTACGGCTGCTTCGTAGAAATCGAAGAAGGCGTTGAAGGTCTGGTACACGTTTCTGAAATGGATTGGACCAACAAAAACATCCATCCGTCCAAAGTTGTTAACGTGGGCGACGTAGTGGAAGTGATGGTTCTGGACATCGATGAAGAACGTCGTCGTATCTCCCTGGGCCTGAAGCAGTGCAAATCCAACCCATGGCAGCAGTTCGCAGAAACCCACAACAAGGGCGACCGCGTTGAAGGTAAAATCAAGTCTATCACTGACTTCGGTATCTTCATCGGCCTGGACGGCGGCATCGACGGCCTGGTTCACCTGTCTGACATCTCCTGGAACGTTGCAGGCGAAGAAGCAGTTCGTGAATACAAGAAAGGCGACGAAATCGCAGCGGTTGTTCTGCAAGTTGACGCAGAGCGCGAGCGTATCTCCCTGGGCGTGAAGCAGCTGGCTGAAGACCCGTTCAATAACTACCTGTCTATGAACAAGAAAGGTGCTATTGTTACTGGTAAAGTCACTGCAGTTGACGCCAAAGGTGCTACAGTTGAATTGGCAGGCGGCGTAGAAGGTTACCTGCGTGCATCTGAAGCCTCTCGCGACCGCATTGAAGATGCAACTCTGGTTCTGAACGTAGGTGACGAAGTTGAAGCCAAATTCACCGGCGTTGACCGTAAGAACCGCGTTGTAAGCCTGTCCGTACGTGCTAAGGACGAAGCTGACGAGAAAGACGCCATCGCAACTGTTAACAACAAACAGGAAGAAGGCAACTTCTCTAACGCAATGGCTGAAGCTTTCAAAGCGGCTAAAGGCGAGTAATGACGGGGGGCGGTCTCTGACCGCCCCGATACGGTAGTTTAGCTGCAAAGCTTGGAGGTACTATGACCAAGTCTGAACTTATTGAAAGACTTGCTGGCCAGCAATCTCATATTCCGGCGAAGGCCGTTGAGGATGCAGTGAAAGAGATGCTTGAGCACATGGCCGCAACGCTGGCCGAGGGCGAACGCATTGAGATCCGCGGATTCGGCAGTTTTTCTCTTCACTACCGTGCCCCGCGTGTAGGCCGCAACCCTAAAACCGGCGACAAAGTCGAGCTGGACGGCAAGTACGTTCCTCACTTCAAACCAGGCAAAGAGTTGCGTGATCGCGCCAATATCTATGGCTAGTCGCTGACTGCCCATAGCGTTGTTGCTTGTAAAGAATATAAAACGGTGCCTTTAAGGCGCCGTTTTTTTTCGCCTGCAATTCCCCGAGCTCTGCTTGTGAATTGCGTACCGCGCCGCATTTGCGGTGTGGCGGCTGCATATGCCTCTCTTATCCTGCCGTGCTCGCCGCATCCTCACTAAAGCCCGCTGGCGGCGACATGTCGCTTGAATAATCCTGCTTGCTCTTCGTGACGCATTTTTGCTCATGGTGAAGCCGATGGGAGAAGAACGATCAAAATTTCGCTGGATCTGGTGATATTCGCCGTTATCTGCGGCATCCTGCCGCTGCTGCTTTTACCGCAGTTGCCAGAGCAATGGTTGCTGTGGCCGATGCTGCTGGTCGCCGGTTTACTGTTGCGCACCCGTTGGCCGTTCTGCCGTTATTTGGCCTGCCTGGGATTGGGATTCATATGGGCAGTTTTCAACGCCGGAAGCCTGCTCGGGCAAATGGATCGCTTAAGCCGCGTGCCGGAAGTGACGGCGGTGGTGCAGATAAGCAGCGTCGCACTGGAGCCTGCCGTCAGTAAGCAGACCCTGATGCGCATCGAGCGGGTCGACGGCCATTGGCTGGCGCCTGCGCTGGCGTTTACCACGACATGGGCTTCGAAAGAGCAACGGCTGTGTGCCGGGCAGCGTTGGCAATTGAAACTGCGCATGCGGCCGGTGCATGGCAAGCTCAATGAAGGAGGCTTCGACAGCCAGCGTTGGGCGATCGCACAGCGCCAGCCGTTGACCGCTCAGGTCAGGCAGGCGCGCTTGCTGGAGGAGAATTGCGGCCTGCGCCAGCGCATTATCAGCCATGCTGAAGCCAACATTGGTGAATTGCGTTACAAGGCGGTGTTGCTGGCGTTGGCGTTTGGGGAAAGAACCGCGCTCGAACAGGCTTTGCGCACGCTGATGTTGAAAACCGGTATCGCTCATCTGATGGCCATATCGGGGTTACATGTTGCGATGGTCGCCATTTTGTTCTGGGCAGTGCTGCGCGCGCTGCAGTTTTTCCTCCCCGCCCATCTGATTGGTTATCGCTTTCCGTTGATCGCGGGCTGGGTGGCGACGCTGATCTATGTTTGGTTGGTGGGCGCCCAGCCGCCGGCGGTGCGTACCGCGTTGGCGATGACGCTGTGGATGCTGCTGCGTTTGCGCGGCGTGCATTGCTCTTCATGGCAAGTGTGGCTGTGGTGCATCGGGCTTATTTTGCTGTGCGATCCGTTGGCGGTCTTGTCAGACAGTTTCTGGTTGTCGGTACTGGCGGTGGGGTGCCTGATTTTTTGGTTCGAGTGGGCACCGCTCGGCGAGCGATTTCGTTCGGCGTGGTATTGGGCTCCGGTGCGCTGGCTGCATATTCAGCTAGGCATGACGTTGCTGTTGGTGCCGATGCAGGCCGCGCTGTTTCTGGGCCTGACGTTGACCTCGCTGCCGGCCAATCTCTGGGCGGTGCCCATCGTCTCATTGGTGACGGTGCCGTTGATTTTGCTGGCGTTGATTTGCGGCATCTTCCCCTCGCTAAGTTACGGGCTTTGGTGGTTGGCGGATTTCACGTTGGGATGGGTGTTTGTGCCGTTAAATTATCTGCAGCGCGGTTGGGTGGATTTGGGGGCCGCCTCGTTGCTTGCCAGCGCGTCGGGATGGCTTCTCGTTATCTGTTGGCGCTTTCATTGGTGGTGGCGCTATGCGCCTGGACTGGCAGCGATAGCCATATGCTGCGTGTTATGGCGAGGTAAAGCACCGGATTACCATTGGCGCGTCGACATGCTCGATGTCGGGCACGGCCTGGCGGTGGTGATCGAGCAAAACGGCAAGGGGATACTGTACGACACCGGCGATCGTTGGGCGACAGGCAGTGCCGCAGAACGGCATATATTGCCGATGCTGAACTGGCGGGGCATTGAGCTGGAGCAGATCATTATCAGCCATATTCATCTCGATCATATCGGCGGGCTCCCGACGATGCGGCGAGCGTTCCCGCAAGCTACCGTGCGCAGCCCGATACGCGGGGAAGGGCATTTACCCTGCATCGCCGGCGAGCGTTGGCGCTGGCAGTCGTTGCAATTCGAGGTGCTGTGGCCGCCGAAAATGCTCAAAAGGCCGGTTAATGACGACTCTTGTGTGATCCGTATCGACGACGGGAAATACAGTCTGCTGCTCACCGGCGATGCGGAAAAGAGGGCGGAGGCGCAGCTGCTCCGATTGCGGCGCGACCGCTTAACGGCCACGGTATTGCAGGTGGGGCACCATGGCAGCAAAACTTCCTCAACACCGCCTTTTTTGCGCGCGGTTAATCCCGAAGCTGCGCTGGCGTCCGCATCTCGTTACGGTAAATGGCGTTTGCCGGCGCGTAAAGTGGTCGCCCGATATCGGGCAAATGGCATTACATGGCACGATACGACGCGCTCCGGCCAGTTGTCGGTGCTTTTTTTCGACAACGATTGGCAAATTAAAGGCTTTCGCGAACAATTAATGCCCCGTTGGTACCATCAGCGGTTTGGCGTAGAGGGCGATAATGAGTAAAATAGGCCGCTATTTCTTCCGATGCTGGTATTTGCATGATGAATGATAAAGATCTCTCGACCTGGCAGACGTTCCGTCGACTCTGGCCGATGATCACTCCTTTTAAGACCGGGCTGATTGTGGCCGCCATTGCGTTGATTATGAACGCAGCGGGGGACACGCTGATGCTGTCTCTGCTTAAACCGTTATTGGACGATGGGTTTGGAAAAACCGACAGCAGCGTGCTGGTGTGGATGCCGCTGGCGGTGATTGCGCTGATGCTGATGCGCGGCGTGACCAGCTTTGTTTCAAGCTACTGCATTTCCTGGGTTTCCGGCATGGTGGTGATGCAGATGCGCCGCCGCCTGTTTGGCCACATGATGAGAATGCCGGTGGCCTTCTTCGATCAGCAATCCACCGGGACGTTGTTGTCGCGCATTACCTATGATTCCGAGCAGGTGGCGTCTTCTTCTTCCAGCGCGCTGGTGACAGTGGTGCGCGAAGGGGCCTCGATCATTGGCCTGTTCATCATGATGTTCTACTACAGCTGGCAGCTGTCGGTGATCCTGATCGTGCTGGCGCCGATCGTCTCCATCGCCATTCGCCTGGTGTCCAAGCGTTTTCGCAACATCAGCAAGAACATGCAGAACACCATGGGGCAGGTGACCACCAGCGCCGAACAGATGCTGAAAGGCCATAAAGAAGTGCTGATCTTCGGTGGCCAGCAGGTGGAAACCGAGCGCTTTAACTCGGTGAGCAACCGCATGCGTCAACAGGGCATGAAACTGGTCTCTGCGTCTTCCATTTCCGATCCGATCATTCAGCTGATCGCTTCGCTGGCCCTGGCGTTCGTGCTGTTTGCCGCCAGCTTCCCGAGCGTGATGGAAACACTGACCGCCGGCACCATTACCGTGGTGTTCTCGTCAATGATCGCGCTGATGCGTCCGCTGAAGTCGCTGACCAACGTCAATGCCCAGTTCCAGCGTGGGATGGCGGCCTGCCAGACGCTGTTCTCCATCTTGGATATGGAACAGGAAAAAGACACCGGCACCCGCGAAGTGAAGCGTGCGAAAGGCGACATCGAATTCCGCAACGTCACCTTCTACTATCCGGCTAAAGAAACGCCGGCGCTACGTGATATCAACCTGAAAATCGCCGAAGGCAAGACTGTGGCGTTGGTGGGCCGCTCGGGTTCGGGTAAATCCACCATCGCCAACCTGCTGACGCGCTTCTACGATATTCAGGATGGCGAAATCCTGATGGATGGCCACGATCTACGTGAATATACCCTGGCCTCACTGCGTAATCAGGTGGCGCTGGTCTCGCAAAACGTGCACCTGTTCAACGATACCATCGCCAACAACATCGCCTATGCGCGCGAGAGCGAATACAGCCGCGAGCAGATTGAGAAAGCGGCCGAAATGGCGTACGCGATGGACTTCATCAACAAGATGGAAAACGGCCTGGATACGGTGATCGGTGAAAACGGCGTGATGCTGTCCGGCGGCCAACGTCAGCGCATCGCCATCGCGCGTGCTTTGCTGCGCGATTGCCCGATCCTGATCCTGGATGAGGCGACTTCTGCGCTGGATACCGAATCCGAGCGTGCCATTCAGGCCGCACTGGACGAGCTGCAGAAAGACCGTACTTCGCTGGTGATCGCACACCGTCTGTCGACGATTGAGAAGGCGGACGAGATCCTGGTGGTGGAGGACGGTCGCATCGTCGAACGCGGCGAGCACGCCGAGTTGCTTGAACGGCAGGGCGCCTATGCGCAACTGCACCGCATGCAGTTTGGTCAATAATGATTGAGCGCATTTGGTCCGGCGGTTCGCTGCTTTATCTGGCGCTGTTACCGCTCTCCTGGCTGTATGGCCTGTTCAGCTGGCTGATCCGCCTCAGCTACCGCTGTGGCCTGCGCAAAAGCTGGCGTTCGCCGGTGCCGGTGGTGGTGGTGGGCAACCTCACCGCCGGCGGCAACGGCAAAACGCCGATGGTGATCTGGCTGGTGGAACACCTGCAGCAGCGGGGCTATCGCGTTGGTGTGGTGTCACGCGGTTACGGCGGTAAGTCGGCGGTCTATCCCCTGGTGCTCAATCAGAATACCTCGACCCGCGAGGCGGGCGATGAGCCGGTGCTGATTTATCAGCGGACCGGTGCGCCTGTGGCGATCGCGCCCAAGCGAGCAGAGGCGGTGCAGGCCTTGCTGCAACAACAGCCGCTGGATGCGATCGTCACCGACGATGGCTTGCAGCACTATGCTTTACAGCGTGACTTCGAGCTGGTGGTCATCGACGGCGTGCGTCGCTTCGGCAACGGCTGGTGGTTGCCGGCCGGGCCGATGCGCGAGCGTGCTGCGCGGCTTGGCAGTGTCAATGCGCGCGTCGCCAATGGCGGCGTGGCGCAGGTCGGGGAAATTGCCATGCGCCTGCAGGCGCGTGATGCGGTGAACCTGCTGAGCGGTGAACGTCGCCCGGCGGCCGAGCTGCCGCGCGTGGTAGCGATGGCGGGCATCGGCCATCCGCCGCGTTTCTTCGCGACGTTGGAAAAACTGAACGTCGAGGTGGTGCAGGAAGTGGCGTTTGCCGATCATCAGGAATATCAGCAGGCGCAGCTGGCGGCGCTGGTTGCTGCCGATCAAACGCTGTTGATGACGGAGAAGGACGCGGTGAAATGTCGCGCCTTTGCCCAGCCCAATTGGTGGTATTTGCCGGTTGATGCGGTGCTACCGTCCGCTCAGGCTGAGCAACTGCTGCAGGATATCGAATCTCTGCTGACCAAGTAACCTCAGGATGTCAGCGTGGCAAGCCCCAGGGCTTGCGCGCAGGCTTCCAGCGAACGCTGCTGGGTTTGCTGATACAGCGCCAGCTCGTCGATCACCTCACTGCCCAACGCTTGTTCAAACGCTGCCCGGCTGGAAGCGGCGTTGTACTGCGCGTGGCGGCTGTCCCCCAGATTCGACTGGAAAATCCCCGCGGCGCTGACCGGCAGAAAATCTTCATACACCAGCGGCTGGAAGCGAACGTGTTCTTTCTCGATCAGTTGCTCCAGAGTGCTGTGCTTATCCAGCGACTCTTTGGCCGCCAGGCCGCATTCGGTCGGGAAATAGCGGAACCAGGCCAGCTGTTGCTCGCGCAGCGTGGCGTAATCATCCGGAAACGCCCGGAAGTTTTCCTCCAGCAGTTGATAGTAGCGCTCGGCATTCTTCTCGCTCGGCGGCCCCTGCAGCGCATCGTTGGTGGCCTGCAGCAGACGGTCGTAGAGTTCTCGTCCTTTCGTCGTCAGCGCCACACCGCGCTGTTCGATCTCGCCGAAGCGCGCGGTATGGTGGCCGGCGACGGCACGGCCGTCATGCTCAACGAAATCGACGCGTTCTTCCAACGCCTTGAAGCTGGTTTGGCGCAGCAGGATCGCGCGACGGCGGCGCGGCGGGCCCTCGATGACCGCCTTGGGCGTAATGCCGCGGCCGGGCATCGCCTGCTGAACGCGATCGATATCCAGCGTGCGCGGTGTCAGATGGTTGATATGCGGCCCTTTAAACGCCACCACGTCGGCGATCAGGCGATGCTGATCGTGCAGCTGCCGGTATTCTTCGGCGCTGACCGTCGCCTGGTTGTGCCAGCGGAAGGTTTCCAGCGCTTGTTCGACAAATTCTTGCGCCTGCACTTCATTCAGCCCGCCTTGCGCTTCCTGCAGCGCGATCAGTTCCAGCGCGCGATCGGTAAAGATGCGGCGGCGCGCCAGCAAGCGCTCGGCCAGCGCACGCAGCGCGGGATCTTCTATCAGTTCCAGGCGCAGCAGGGAGGTGAACACGCGGAAAGGGCTGATCTGCAGCGCGTCTTCGTGTACGGCGCGAAAAGCGGTGGAGTGCACCGGAACGCCCGCCACCGACAGGTCATAGTAACCGACCGGCGCCATGCCCATCACCCGGAACAGGCGGCGCAGGGTGGCCAGCTCGTCCGCGGTGCCGACCCGGATGGCGCCGTGGCGCTCCATCGCCAGGCGTTCTATCTCGCCGGTAATTTGCAGTTGATGAGCCAGTGCGGCATCTTCGCGCAGAACCTGTCGGTTGGTTTCCGCCACCAGCTCCAGCAGATCGCCGTACAGCGGCACCTCCTTTTGATACATGTCCGACATCGCGTGAGAGAATCTGGCGCGGATTTCATTAGGTGAAACGAACTGCTGGGCGGTCATGCGCATAGCTCCTTGATTCAGCATAATCTGAAAAATCGTGTTTTTAGCGGCAAAAGTGCTGGCGAAAAAGCCGTCTGCCTTGTTTTCCCCTCAAGTTTAGCTATCTGGTTTGGGATTTGTTATAGACGTGGCAAGCATATTAGAGTTTTATGCGTCAGCTCTCATTTGCAGCGCACAGACGGGCAAAAGATGCCCTGGCGAGCGGAGAGACGCGGTGGTTCGGCCGCGGCGACCATTAAATTAAGTCATGCATATTCAGGGAGATAAAAATAAATTCGGCTTATTTATGAATTTAAGGCAATAAACCTCTTGTGCATTCAGCAGTTTTATGAGTAAATGCAAGTCGGCCTGTAATCCAGACCTATTTATGTTCGAGTTTAGAGTTAAGCAGTTCCTCCAAAAACGTTATCATCCGATTCCGCTTCAAAGACGAACCTTCTAAGTACCTCCCATAAGTAATGTTTCTGAAACGGCCCCAATTGCCTCTTATGGCAGGTTTTGTAAATATATTTAAAGGTAAATGTAATGTCTAAGAAGACTGGTCAGGTTAAGTGGTTCAACGAAAGCAAAGGTTTTGGTTTCATTGAGCAGAACGACGGCGGCAAAGATGTATTCGTACACTTCTCCGCAATCATGACCGACGGTTTCAAGACCCTGGCTGAAGGCCAGCGCGTCGAGTACACCATCCAGGACAGCCCGCGCGGGCCGGCTGCCGCCAACGTAGTTGCTCTGTAAGAATACAGGGAACGCGTATAAGAGATCTTAATACAACCATGGTGATGCGTCAGCGCTGAGTCATGCGGAAGATATTAAGTTCAACAAGCCCGCCTTAGTGCGGGTTTTTTATTTTTTGCTCACGAGAGGTTTGTTACGAAAAACTTTAGGATGGGCTGGTAGCGTCCAGACAATATAAAAAATGACGTTGTCAAGGATGCTCAAGTAAAAGGATATAAGTTATGTTTAAAAATACTGTGTTAAAAATGGGCCGCGTGAAATGGTTTAATCAGGCCGAAGGCTATGGTTTTATTTCACCGGTAGATGGCAGCGACGAAATCTATGTCAATCGCAACGCTATCGCCAACACCAAAAATAAGTCGTTGAACGAAGGTCAGAACGTCGAGTTCTCGATCTATCGCAGCTCACATGGGCTGTCCGCGGCAGACGTTATCGCGTTCTGATCGCATCCACCTTCCTCGCCAGTGCCGGTGTCGCCACCCGCATGCACTGGCGAAGATAAATCCCTCGATATCCACTATTATCAGGCCATTGCCTACTTGCCACGGATATCAGGATGACCACCCCGATAATTTCCCTTACCGCCGCTCGCGCGTTGCACCTTGCCGCCCAGGGGCTGCTTTCTCCGCTTAAACGCCAGGCTCGGCCCGACGACGTCGTGAACGCGATCCAGCGCATGGGGCTGTTACAAATCGATACCATTAGCGTCGTCGCCCGCAGCCCGTATCTGGTGCTGTTCAGCCGTTTGGGGGCCTATCAACCGGAATGGCTGGAGCAGGCGCTCGCCGGCCGCAAGCTGTTCGAGTATTGGGCGCACGAAGCCTGTTTCCTGCCGATCGAGGATTTTGGTCTGCTGCGGCATCGCATGCTGGCGCCGCATGATATGGGCTGGAAATATTCCGCCGACTGGGTGCAGCAGCACCAGGCGGCGATGGACAACCTGCTGCGGCACATCGAACAACAGGGGCCGGTGCGCTCCGCCGATTTCAGCGCCGAGAAGAAAGGCAACAGCGGATGGTGGGACTGGAAACCGGAGAAACGGCATCTGGAGATCCTGTTTACCGCCGGCAAGCTGATGGTGGCCGAGCGTCGCAACTTCCACCGGGTTTACGATCTGACCGAAAGGCTACTGCCGGCCTGGGACGATGCGCGTCATGCGCTGCCTGCGGAGCGGGCGCGCCGGCAAATGTTGCATCGCACCTGCCGCTATCTGGGCATTTTCCGCGCCGAATGGTTGGCGGATTACTATCGGCTGAAACGCGTGGCGCCAAAAACTTTGTTGGCAGAGCTGCAGGATCAGGGGGAGATTTCGCCGGTGCGGGTAGAGGGGCTGGAAGGGCAGTTCTATGTGCATGGCTCACTGACGGAACTGCTGCCGCAGGCGGAACAGGGCAAGCTGAAATCGACGGTCACCAGCCTGCTGTCGCCGTTTGATCCGGTGGTTTGGGATCGCCGCCGGGCGCTCGAGCTGTTCAACTTTGACTATCGGCTGGAGTGCTATACGCCGAAAGAAAAACGCCGCTATGGCTACTTCACCTTGCCGGTGCTGCATCGGGGTGAACTGGTGGGGCGCATTGACGCCAAGGCGCACCGCCGCCAGGGGGTGTTCGAGATCATCAGCTTTCATGCGGAGCCGCGGGTGCGCTTTGGCAAACGGCGGGCCCAGGATATTCGGCAGGCCATCGCGCGTACGGCCAAATGGCACGGCGCGCAACGCGTCGCGCTGGGCGACATTCCGGCGGCGTTGGCCGCTGAATGGGGTGCCGGCTGGGAAGTGGGATAACGAGCGACGCCGTCGGTGGGGTAAAACGAAGTTCAGCGCCGCTCGTTACAAAGGGGCTCAGTGGCTGAAGTTAGCGAACAGAGCGATGATTTTATGCAGACGTTTGATCACGTATCACGGCCTTTTTGTGATTTGTATCACAAAATTCTACGCCGGGATGCGCCGCAGTTCAAGCTGTTGCGCCGGCGCGCTGAGGAAATATCGGTGGGTTGGCGCCGCCGGTGATTAACCTGAGGCCGGGCGTTATGCTATCCTCACTGCCTTTCCCAGATGACCAATCCCCTAGCGGAGGATGCATGGACCACCGTTTACTCGAAATCGTTGCCTGCCCGGTATGCAACGGCAAACTCTATTTCAATAAAGAAAACCAGGAACTGGTGTGCAAAGCGGACGGGTTGGCTTACCCGCTGCGCGATGGCATTCCGGTGCTGTTGGAAAATGAAGCGCGTGCGCTGTCGCTGGATGAGAAGCACGCATGAGTTTTATCGCTATTATTCCCGCCCGCTACGCCTCAACCCGTTTGCCGGGCAAACCGCTGGCCGATATTCACGGCAAGCCGATGGTGGTGCACGTGATGGAGCGCGCCCGCGAGTCCGGCGCCAGCCGCGTCATCGTGGCGACCGATCACCCTGAAGTCGCCAAAGCGGTGGAAGCCGCTGGCGGCGAAGTGTGTATGACCAGCCCGGATCACCATTCCGGCACCGAGCGTCTGGCGGAAGTGATCGCGCACTACGGCTTTGCCGACGATCAGATTATCGTTAACGTGCAGGGCGACGAACCGCTGATCCCACCGGTGATCGTGCGTCAGGTGGCGGAGAACCTGGCGGGCAGCCAGGCCGGTATGGCGACGCTGGCGGTGCCGATCGAGAGCGCCGAAGAGGCTTTCAACCCCAACGCGGTGAAGGTCGTGATGGACGCTCAGGGCTACGCGCTCTATTTCTCACGCGCCACCATTCCGTGGGATCGCGAGCGTTTCGCCGCGTCGAAAGAGAGCATCGGCGACAGCCTGCTGCGTCATATCGGCATCTACGCGTACCGCGCCGGCTTTGTGCGCCGCTACGTCAGCTGGGCGCCGAGCCAGCTGGAGCAGATCGAGCTGTTGGAACAGCTGCGCGTGCTGTGGTACGGTGAAAAAATCCACGTGGCGGTCGCGAAAGCGATCCCGAGCGTGGGGGTCGATACGCCGGAAGATCTCCAGCGCGTGCGCGACAGCATTCAACCCTGAGCCTGAGTTCGTCGGCGCGGCGCGCAACGCGCCGACGATGTAATACC
The DNA here is from genome assembly GCF_052169175.1 of Serratia sp. CY31944. Lineage (NCBI taxonomy): Bacteria > Pseudomonadati > Pseudomonadota > Gammaproteobacteria > Enterobacterales > Yersiniaceae > Serratia > Serratia sp. CY31944. The sequence goes on along the minus strand of NZ_JBJNLG010000016.1, from coordinate 121,821 downwards.
CTCCATTATTGATCCCCGTTTTGTTGATCTGCGTTGAAGAATTTTTCCGCTCACCGTTCGATGATGTTACGCATCCCCCTATTAGCCTGAGGTGAATGCCTTATGGAGCAGTTACGCGCCGAACTGAGCATTGTGCTGGGTGAGTCCATCAGCCGGCTGGAGCGGGTGAGCGAGCAGCCTTATGCGCATATGTATTCGCTGTATGATCGGCAGGGCAACGCGATCCCGCTGATGGCGAAAAGCTTTATCTGTCAGGGTATCGCCCAGCAGGAGGCGTACAAGCTGTCAATGCTGGCGCGCGACGGGGATATTCGCCTGCCTACGGTGTACGGCGTGGTGTGTACCCACCAGGCGCCGTACAAGGAAATCCTGCTGATCGAGCGCCTGCGCGGCGTGTCGGCTGAAGCGCCGACGCGTTCGCCGGATCGCTGGAATATGCTGATGGAGCAGATCGTTGACGGGATATTGGCCTGGCACCGCATCGACAGCCACGGCAGCGTCGGCAGCGTTGACAGCACGCAGGAGAACGACTGGTTTTGCTGGTATCAACAGCGGGTCGAAGTGCTGTGGGCGACGGCGGTCAATCTCACCACCCCGCAGCTGACCATGGCGGATCGCCGTTTGCTGTACCGCACGCGCGAAGCGCTGACCCATTTTTTCGTCGGCTTCGACGATCCTTGCGTTCTGGTGCACGGCAACCTGTCGCTGCGCAGCATGCTGAAAGATCCCAAAAGCGATCAACTGCTGGCGATGCTCAATCCCGGCGTGGTGCTGTGGGCGCCACGCGAATACGATCTTTTCCGCCTGTGCGAGGCGGGTATGCCCAGCCAACTGCTGTTCAGCTATCTGCGGCGCGCGCCGGTCGCCGACGCTTTTCTGGCGCGGCGCTGGCTGTACGTGGTGTGGGAAGCGGTGGGGCGTTTGATCCATACCGGCAAGCTGGAGCGGCGGCCGTTCGACTATGCGTCGCAACAGCTGCTGCCCTGGCTGGCCGGTTGAACGGGCCTTACTCGGCGCCAGCGCGGTCCGCGCCTTTCAGCCATTGCCACAGGCTGCCCAGCGTTTCATACCAGGCGCGCTCGGTATGGCCGAGGAACATTGACGACGGCGTGGCGCGATCCCAGATATTCAGCGGCGAGTCGATCGCCAACTGGTTGGCCGGCGCCGGGATCGGGTGCAGGCCCTTGGCCTTGAAGAAACGCATGGCGCGCGGCAGATGGTTGGCGGAGGTGACCAGAATGAAGGGTTGCTCGCCGACCAACTTGGCGACCTGAGCGGCCTCTTGCTCGGTATCGCGCGGTTCCCCCAGGATCACCATATCACTGCGTGGCACGCCCAGGCTTTCGGCCACCAGCGCCGCCGTGGCGGCGTTGCTTTGCATGCGTCCGGCGGACGCGCCGGTAAACACCATCCTGGCACCGGGATGCGCAAGATAAAGCCGCACGCCTTCCGTCACGCGCGGCAGACTGTTGCCGAGCAGGTTCGAGCTGGGCGCCCAATCGGGATTGTAGGTATAGCCCCCGCCCAATACCACGATGTAGCTGACCGGATCGTTGCCGCGATAAGTCTGGTATTCGGCTTCGATCGGCCGCAGCAGCCGGTCGGCCACCGGTTGCAGGCTGAAAAGCAGTAAAAACAGCCAGCTCAGCGTGAAAATCGTCTTACCGCTTTTTTGCCAGCGGGTGAACCACAGCAGCAGCAGCGCCAGCCCCATCAGCAGCATCAACAGCGGCAGCGGCATCAGCAGGGCGCCAAAGAACTTTTTCAGGTTGAACAGCATCGAAAATCAGATCCTTTTGGGTGAAAAAGCGGCATCCAGGCATAAACGGGCCGCAAGAAGATACATTCTAAGCCAGTCTGTGCCAAAATAGCAGGTTTGAATGGGCGTGCGCTTTGCCGCCGACAAGAATGAGATCAGCGGAGCCGTTGTCCATGCAGGATCGCAATTTTGACGATATTGCTGAAAAATTTGCGCGTAATATTTACGGCACCACGAAAGGAAAAATCCGCCAGGCGGTGGTTTGGCAGGATCTGACCGGGCTGCTGGCGCAGTTGCCGCAGCGGCCGCTGCGCATCCTCGACGCCGGGGGCGGTGAAGGCCATATGGCCTGCCAACTGGCAGAATTAGGACATCAGGTGTTGTTGTGCGATCTTTCTGGTGAGATGATCCAGCGCGCCGCGCAGCTGGCGGAGCAGAAAGGTGTGAGCCAGAACATGCAATTCGTACAAAGTTCTGCGCAGGATATCGCTCAACATTTGGAACAGCCGGTTGATCTGATATTGTTTCATGCAGTGCTTGAATGGATCGCCGAGCCCGAAGCGGCGCTGCGGGCGTTGTATGACTGCCTGACGCCGGGCGGTGCGCTGTCGCTGATGTTCTTCAACGCCAACGGCCTCTTGATGCGCAACGTGGTGTTGGGTAATTTCCAACTGGTGGATCCCGAGGTCAGGCGGCGCCGCAAGCGTTCGCTGTCGCCGCAATATCCGCACGATCCGCTATTGGTCTACGGTTGGCTGGAACAGCTGGGCATGCGCATCAGCGGCAAAACCGGGGTGCGGGTGTTCCACGACTATCTGCAGAGCAGACAGCTGCAAACACAAAAATTTGAAGAGTTACTGGCGCTTGAACAGCACTATTGCCGGCAGGAGCCGTACGTGAGTTTGGGGCGCTATATTCACGTCATGGCGCATAAACCAAACCTGAAGGACGAACTATGAGTGAATTTTCCCAGACAGTACCCGAACTGGTCGCCTGGGCACGGAAAAATGATTTCTCTATTTCGCTCCCTACTGAGCGTCTCGCATTTTTGCTCGCCATCGCCACCCTGAACGGCGAACGGCTGGACGGCGAGATGAGCGAAGGTGAGCTGGTTGATGCATTTCGCCATGTCAGTAAGGGTTTTGAACAGACGCATGAAACGGTGGCGATGCGCGCCAACAATGCGATCAACGACATGGTGCGCCAGCGCCTGTTGAACCGCTTTACCAGCGAACTGGCGGACGGTAACGCGATTTACCGCCTCACGCCGCTGGGCATCGGCATTACCGATTACTATATTCGCCAACGCGAATTCTCCACGCTGCGTCTGTCGATGCAGCTGTCGATCGTGGCGCAGGAGCTCAAGCGCGCCGCCGACGCCGCCGACGAGGGCGGCGACGATTTCCATTGGCACCGCAACGTGTTCGCGCCGTTGAAATATTCGGTGGCGGAAATCTTCGACAGCATCGACATGACCCAACGCGTGATGGACGAGCAGCAGCAGAGCGTGAAAAACGACATCGCGGCGCTGCTGAGCAAAGACTGGCGGGCGGCGATCTCCAGCTGCGAGATGCTGCTGTCGGAAACCTCGGGCACCCTGCGCGAGCTGCAGGATACGCTGGATGCGGCGGGCGACAAGCTGCAGGCCAACCTGCTGCGTATCCAGGACGCCACCCTCGGCAACGTGGAGCTGGGCTTCGTCGACAAGCTGGTGTTCGATCTGCAAAGCAAGCTGGATCGCATCATCAGCTGGGGCCAGCAGGCGATTGACCTGTGGATCGGCTACGATCGCCACGTGCATAAATTTATCCGTACCGCTATCGATATGGATAAAAACCGCGTGTTCGCCCAACGCCTGCGCCAATCGGTGCAAACCTATTTCGACCACCCGTGGGCGCTGACCCATGCCAATGCCGATCGTCTGCTGGATATGCGCGACGAAGAACTGGCGCTGCGCAGCGAGGAAGTGACGGGGGAACTGCCGCCGGATCTGGAGTTCGAAGAGTTCAGCGAAATTCGCGAACAGCTGGCGGCGATGATCGAAGAGGCGCTGAAGGTGTATCAGGAACAGCAGATGCCGCTCAACCTTGCAGCGGTGATGCGCGATTATCTGGCGCAATATCCGCGTGCGCGTCATTTCGACGTGGCACGTTTAGTGGTCGACCAGGCAGTGCGCCTCGGTGTGGCTGAAGCAGATTTCTCAGGGTTGCCGGCGGAATGGCAGGCAATCAATGATTACGGAGCCAAGGTCCAGGCCCATGTCATCGACAAATATTGAACAAGTAATGCCAGTCAAGCTGGCCAAGGCACTGTCCAACTCGCTGTTCCCGGCGCTGGACAGCCAACTGCGCGCGGGTCGTCACATCGGTATCGATGAGCTGGACAACCATGCCTTTTTAATGGATTTCCAGGATGAGCTGGAAGAATTTTACACCCGTTACAGCGTCGAGCTGATTCGGGCGCCGGAAGGTTTCTTCTATTTGCGCCCGCGCTCTACCACGCTGATCCCGCGCTCGGTGCTGTCCGAGCTGGATATGATGGTGGGTAAGATCTTGTGCTACCTGTACCTCAGCCCCGAGCGCCTGGCGCACGAAGGCATTTTCAGCCATCAGGAGCTGTACGACGAGTTGCTGAGCCTGGCCGATGAGAACAAGCTGCTGAAGTTCGTCAACCAGCGCTCCACCGGTTCAGATCTCGATCGGCAGAAGCTGCACGAAAAGGTGCGCACCTCGCTGAACCGCCTGCGCCGCCTTGGCATGGTCTACTTCATGGGCAATGACAGCAGCAAGTTCCGCATTACCGAGGCGGTGTTCCGCTTCGGCGCCGACGTGCGCAGCGGCGACGATCCGCGTGAAGCGCAGCTGCGCATGATTCGCGACGGCGAGGCGATGCCGGTTGAAACCAGCCTGTCGCTGAACGATGAGAATGAGGCTGAGGATCAGCAGGTTGATAACGCTCCTGACGGTGCAGAGGATGAACAGGAATGATTGAACGCGGTAAATTTCGCTCGCTGACGCTGGTTAACTGGAACGGCTTCTTTGCCCGCACCTTTGATCTGGATGAGCTGGTGACCACGCTGTCCGGCGGTAACGGGGCAGGGAAATCCACCACCATGGCGGCTTTCGTCACCGCACTGATCCCCGATCTGACGCTGCTGCACTTCCGTAACACCACCGAAGCGGGCGCCACCAGCGGTTCGCGCGATAAAGGCCTGCACGGTAAGCTGCGCGCCGGCGTGTGTTACTCCACCCTCGACGTCGTCAACTCGCGCCATCAGCGCGTGGTGGTCGGCGTGCGTCTGCAGCAGGTGGCGGGGCGCGATCGCAAGGTCGACATCAAACCGTTCACCATTCAGGGCCTGCCGACCGCGGTGCAGCCGACCGAGCTGCTGACCCAGACCGTGGGTGAGCGCCAGGCGCGCGTGCTGTCGCTGCAGGAACTGAAGGATCGCGTGGAAGAGATGGAGGGCGTGCAGTTCAAGCAGTTCAACTCCATCACCGATTACCACTCGCTGATGTTCGATCTGGGCGTGATCCCGAAACGCCTGCGTTCATCCGCCGATCGCAGCAAATTCTACCGTCTGATTGAAGCGTCGCTGTACGGCGGTATCTCAAGCGCTATCACCCGCTCGCTGCGCGATTACCTGCTGCCGGAAAACAGCGGCGTGCGCAAGGCGTTCCAGGATATGGAAGCGGCGCTGCGCGAAAACCGCATGACGCTGGAAGCGATCCGCGTCACCCAGTCGGATCGCGATCTGTTCAAGCATCTGATCTCCGAGGCCACTTCCTATGTGGCGGCAGACTATATGCGCCACGCCAACGAACGCCGCATCCATCTGGACGGTGCGCTGGCGCTGCGCAGCGATCTGTTGGGCAGCCGCAAGCAACTGGCCGCCGAACAGTATCGCCATGTGGAAATGGCGCGTGAGCTGAGCGAACAGAGCGGGGCCGAATCCGATCTGGAAACCGATTACCAGGCCGCCAGCGACCACCTGAATCTGGTGCAGACGGCGATGCGTCAGCAGGAGAAGATCGAACGCTATGAAGCCGATCTGGAAGAGCTGACCTACCGTCTGGAAGAGCAGAACGAAGTGGTGGCCGAGGCCAGCGAGCAACAGGCCGAAAACGAAGCGCGCGCCGAAGCGGCCGAGCTGGAAGTGGATGAGCTGAAGAGCCAGCTGGCCGACTACCAGCAGGCGCTCGACGTGCAGCAGACCCGCGCCATTCAGTATCAGCAGGCGCTGCAGGCGCTGGAGCGCGCACGCGCGCTGTGCCAACTGCCGGATCTGACCGCAGACAACGCCGAACAGTGGCTGGATACCTTCCAGGCCCGCGAGCAGGAGGCGACCGAAGCGCTGCTGATGCTGGAACAGAAGCTGAGCGTGGCCGACGCCGCGCACGGCCAGTTCGAACAGGCCTATCAGTTGGTGGGTAAAATCGCCGGCCAGGTCAGCCGCAGCGAAGCCTGGCAGTGCGCGCGCGAATTGCTGCGCGACTGGCCTTCGCAGCAGCACCTCGCCGAGCGCGTTCAGCCGCTGCGCCTGCGCCTGAGCGAACTGGAACAGCGCCTGCGCTCGCAGCAGGACGCCGAGCGCCTGCTGCAAGAGTTTTGCAAACGCCATGGCCAAGAGTACCAGCCGGACGATCTCGACATGCTGCAGCAGGAGCTGGAAGAGCGCCTGGAAGCGCTGTCGCAGAACGTCAGCGAAGCTGGCGAGCGCCGCATGGAGATGCGCCAGGAGCTGGAGCAGATCCAGCAGCGCATCCGTGAGCTGACGGCGCGCGCGCCGGTGTGGCTGGCGGCGCAGGACGCTCTGAGCCAGCTCAGCGATCAGAGCGGAGAGCCGCTGGAAAACAGCCAGCAGGTGACCGAATACATGCAGCAGCTGCTGGAGCGCGAGCGTGAAACCACCGTCGAGCGCGACGAAGTGGCGGCCCGCAAACGTGAAGTGGAAGCGCAGATCGAACGTCTCAGCCAGCCGGGCGGCGCGGAAGATCAACGCCTGGTCACGCTGGCCGAACGTTTCGGCGGCGTGCTGCTGTCGGAAATTTACGATGACGTCACCATCGACGACGCGCCTTACTTCTCAGCGCTGTACGGCCCTTCGCGCCACGCCATCGTGGTGCCGGATCTGTCGCTGGTGCGCGAGATGCTGGAAGGGCTGGAAGATTGCCCGGAAGATCTCTACCTGATCGAAGGGGATCCGCAGTCGTTCGATGACAGCGTATTCGCCGTCGAAGAGCAGGAAAAAGCGGTGGTGGTGAAAATCGCCGATCGCCAGTGGCGTTACTCCCGCTACCCGGAAGTGCCGTTGTTCGGCCGCGCGGCGCGCGAAAACCGCCTGGAAGTGCTGCATGCCGAGCGTGAAACGCTGGCGGAGCGCTATGCCACGCTGTCGTTCGACGTGCAGAAAACCCAGCGCTCGCACCAGGCTTTCAGCCGCTTTATCGGCACCCATCTGGCGGTGGCGTTCGACGCCGACCCGGAAGCGGAGATCCGCAGCCTGAACGCCCGCCGTGGCGAAATCGAACGCGCGCTGAACAATCACGAAGCGCAGAACCAGCAGCAGCGTCAGCAGTACGATCAGGCCAAAGAGGGTATTTCCGCGCTCAACCGCCTGATGCCGCTGGTGTCGTTGCTGAACGATGAAACGTTGCAGGACCGCGTCGACGAAATGCGCGAAGAGCTGGAAGAAGCGCAGGACGCCGCGCGTCATATTCAGCAGCACGGCGTGTCGCTGGCCAAGCTGGAGCCGCTGCTGTCGGTGCTGCAGAGCGATCCGCAGCAGCATGAACAGCTGCAGCAGGATTACGCGCAGGCGCAAAGCGTGCAGCGTCAGGCGAAACAGCAGGCGTTCGCGCTAACTGAGGTGGTGCAGCGTCGTGCGCACTTCAGCTACACCGACTCTGCCGGCATGCAGAATGCCAACAACGATCTGAACGACAAGCTGCGCCAGCGTCTGGAGCAGGCGGAAGCCGAACGCGCCCGCGCCCGTGAGCAACTGCGCCAGTATCAAACCCAGTTCACCCAGTACAGTCAGGTGCTGGCTTCGCTGAAAAGCTCGTACGACGCCAAGCGCGACATGCTGAAAGAGCTGAGCCAGGAGCTGGTGGACATCGGCGTGCAGGCCGACGCCAATGCCGAAGCGCGCGCCCGCGCGCGTCGCGACGAACTGCATGCGGCGCTGAGCAACAACCGCGCTCGCCGCAATCAGCTGGAAAAACAGCTGACCTTCTGCGAAGCCGAAATGGACGGCCTGCAGAAGAAACTGCGCAAGCTGGAACGCGATTATCATCAGCTGCGCGAGCAGGTGGTGACCGCCAAGGCGGGCTGGTGCGCGGTGATGCGCCTGGTGAAAGACAACGGCGTGGAACGCCGCCTGCACCGCCGTGAGCTGGCGTATATGGATGGCGACGAGCTGCGCTCGATGTCGGATAAGGCGCTCGGCGCGCTGCGTCTGGCGGTGGCGGATAACGAACACCTGCGCGACGTGCTGCGTCTGTCGGAAGATCCGAAGCGGCCGGAGCGTAAGATTCAGTTCTATATCGCGGTGTACCAGCACCTGCGCGAGCGCATCCGTCAGGACATCATCCGCACCGACGATCCGGTCGAGGCCATCGAACAGATGGAAATCGAGCTGGGCCGTCTGACCGAAGAGCTGACCGCGCGCGAGCAGAAGCTGGCGATCAGTTCGAAAAGCGTGGCCAACATCATTCGCAAAACCATTCAGCGCGAACAGAACCGCATTCGCATGCTGAACCAGGGGCTGCAGGCCGTTTCCTTCGGCCAGGTGAAGAGCGTGCGGCTGAACGTCAATGTGCGCGAAGCGCACGCCACTCTGCTGGACGTGCTCTCCGAGCAGCAGGAACAGCATCAGGATCTGTTCAACAGCAACCGCCTGACCTTCTCCGAAGCGTTGGCCAAACTGTATCAGCGCCTGAATCCGCAGATCGACATGGGGCAGCGCACGCCACAGACCATCGGCGAGGAGTTGCTGGACTACCGCAACTACCTGGAGATGGAAGTGGAGGTATACCGTGGCTCCGACGGCTGGCTGCGTGCGGAAAGCGGCGCGTTGTCTACCGGTGAAGCCATCGGTACCGGGATGTCAATCCTGGTGATGGTGGTGCAGAGCTGGGAAGAAGAATCCCGTCGCCTGCGCGGCAAAGACATCTCGCCGTGCCGCCTGCTGTTCCTCGATGAAGCGGCGCGTCTGGATGCCAAGTCGATCGCTACGCTGTTCGAACTGTGCGACCGTCTGGAGATGCAGCTGATCATCGCGGCGCCGGAAAACATCAGCCCGGAGAAGGGCACCACCTATAAACTGGTGCGTAAGGTGTTCCAGAACCACGAGCATGTGCACGTGGTGGGGCTGCGCGGTTTCGCCGGCGAGCCGCCGGCGCTGGGTGCTGCGGCGGTTGAAACGCCGTAAGGCAGAAAAACGCCCTAAAAATCCGAAAATAGCCGCCGCAGGGTGGCTATTTTTTTGTGCGCGTGGATGATAGTCCTGCTTTTTTATCCGTTGAAAAGCGGTTAGTTTAATCACATAAACAGTTATTCGGCGCCCGCAGGGCGAAACGGCCTTTCTGTTTGTATACTGAAACTATATGCAGTTTTTGACGTTTTTTTTGTGAGCATACAGGGGGCAAGGGATGTTGCTTAAAAAGGGAAACTCTCTACGACGTTTGGCGCTGAGTGGCGCTATCGCCTGTAGTCTTGTGTCGTCGTTTTCCGCATCGGCCACCGTCCCGGCGTTGCCGGTGGCATCAGCAGGCATGTCCGTTGCGCAGAGCCGTTCTGAACTGCTGGCCGCGTTGCCGCGCGGCATGGATTTGCACTACCTGTCCACGCTGGCGCCGCTGTATGCGGCGAATCACATGCAGCCGATGTGGCAGGATCGCGAAGCCGTTCAGCAATTTCAGCAGCAGCTGGCCGAGCTGGCGATGTCCGGCGTGCAGCCGCAGTTCACCCAATGGGTGAAGATGTTGACCGATCCGGCGCTCAGTGAAGCGGGCCGCGATGCGGTGCTGTCCGATGCGATGCTGGGCTATTTGCAGTTCGTCTCCGCCATCGGTGCCAACGGCAACAACTGGCTGTACAGCAATATTCCCTACAAGCTTGGCTTGCCGCCCACCGCGGTGATCAACCAATGGCAGCTGGCGGTGCGCCAGGCGCGTACTCTGAGCTACGTGAATTCGCTCGCGCCGCAGCATCCGCAATACGCCAAGATGCATCAGGCGCTGCGCGACATGCTGGCGGACAATCGTCCCTGGCCGCAGGTGGGCAGCGGCCCGAGCCTGCGTCCAGGCCAAATGAGCAATGATATTCCGGCGCTGCGTGAGATCCTGACGCGCACCGGTATGCTCGCCGCCGCGGCGCCGGAAGCGGAGCCGGAACCGGCGGTGGTCTCGGCGAAGATCAATGAGCCCGACGACGGCGGGCTGACGGTAGACGAAGAGAAAAGCCGCGTGACGGTCAGCCCATCGGCAGCGCCGGTGACGGAGCTGACCGCGGAACAGACGCCGCCACAGATTGGCAGCGTGGTGAGCGATAACCTCTATACCGACGAACTGGTGGAGGGCGTCAAGCGCTTCCAGAAATGGCAAGGGCTGACGGCGGATGGCGTGATCGGCGTGCGCACCCGCGAGTGGCTCAACGTGTCACCGAAAACCCGCGCCGCGCTGCTGGCGCTGAATATCCAGCGCCTGCGGATCCTGCCGGGGCATGTCGGCACCGGCATCATGGTGAACATTCCCAACTACTCGCTGACCTACTACCAGAACGGCAATGAGGTGCTGTCTTCCCGCGTTATCGTCGGGCGGCCGAGCCGCAAGACGCCGCTGATGAGCAGCGCGTTGAACAACGTGGTGGTCAACCCGCCGTGGAACGTGCCGACTACCCTGGTGCGTGAGGACATCGTGCCGAAGGCGATGCGTGACGGTAATTACTTCCAGAAACACGGCTATACCGTGCTGTCGGGCTGGAGCAACGATGCGGAAGTGATCAACCCGGCGATGATCGACTGGAGCATGGTCTCTGCGCGCAACTTCCCGTATCGCGTGCGTCAGGCGCCGGGCGCGACCAACTCGCTGGGGCGCTTCAAGTTCAATATGCCGAGCTCGGACGCTATCTACCTGCACGATACCCCGAACCACAGCCTGTTCCAGAAAGACATCCGCGCGCTCAGCTCCGGCTGCGTGCGGGTGAACAAGGCTTCCGATTTGGCGAATATGCTGCTGCAGGACGCCGGCTGGAACAACAGCCGCGTGTCTTCCACGCTGAAAGAAGGGAATACCACTTATGTGAATATTCGCCAGCGTATTCCCGTAAAACTGTATTATCTGACCGCCTGGGTTTCGGATGACGGCCAACCGCAATTCCGTACAGATATTTACAATTATGATAATACGGTGCGATCGGGCGCACAAATTTTGGCTCAGGCCAAAAAATTAATGCAGTAAATGCAGTAATTATAAATAAATAACGGTCAGAATGTTTGGCTATACCGCAGGCCCTCGTAGCCGGGGGCCTGTAAACCTAGGCGTATCGCGGGTTGACTCAGCATACGCAGGCGGTTATGGTTCGGACAGTGCGCTGCTTTGTGCATTTATTTTGACATTCTTGCCGGGTTTAACAGAGTCATGGACAAAATTGATCATCACCGCCGTAAATGGCTGGCGCTAGGTGGCGCCGCTATGGGCATAGCGCTGCTTCCAGGGCAGGCGTTTGCCAGTATTTCCACCGCTCGACCGCGTATTTTAGTGTTGAATAACCTGAATACCGGTGAATCTATTAAAGCCGAGTTCTTTGACGGCAAAGGTTACAATAAAGAAGAGTTGGTGCGGCTAAATCATCTGTTCCGCGATTATCGCGCCAACAAGGTTAAATCGATCGATCCCCGCTTGTTTGATCACCTCTATCGTCTGCAGGGGCTGCTGGGCACCAGCAAGCCGGTGCAGCTGATCTCCGGATACCGTTCCGTAGACACCAACAACGAACTGCGTGCGCATAGCCGCGGCGTGGCCAAGCACAGCTACCACACCAAAGGCCAGGCGATGGATTTCCACATCGAAGGTATCCAATTGAGCAATATCCGCAAAGCGGCGTTAAAAATGCGCGCCGGTGGTGTAGGATATTACCCACGTAGCAACTTCGTACACATCGATACCGGCCCGGTTCGGACCTGGTAATCGCTGTGCCGTCAGTGAATAACGCCGCCCCTTGCGGAAGCGGCGTTATTGTCGTTGGAGCCTTATGAAATACCATCTTATTCCCGTTACCGCCTTTAGCCAGAACTGCAGTCTGATTTGGTGTGAAAACACGCAGCAGGCGGCGTTGGTCGATCCCGGCGGTGAAGCGGAAAAAATCAAAGCGGAAGTCGCGCGGCAGGGGGTGACGGTCACCCAGATTTTGCTGACGCACGGCCATTTGGATCATGTCGGCGCGGCGGCGGAGCTGGCGGACCATTATCAGGTGCCAATCTATGGCCCGGATAAAGAAGACGCGTTTTGGCTGGACGGTTTGCCGGCGCAGAGCCGGATGTTTGGGCTGGAAGAGTGCGCGCCGCTGACGCCGACCCGCTGGCTGTCGGAAGGCGATGAGATGCAGGTGGGCGAGATGACGCTCAAGGTGTTGCATTGCCCTGGGCACACGCCGGGCCACATCGTCTTTATCAATGAGCAGGCGCGTTTGGCGCTGGTGGGCGACGTGCTGTTTAACGGTGGCGTGGGGCGCAGCGACTTCCCGCGCGGTGACCATCAGGCGCTGATCGCCTCTATTCGCACCAAACTGCTGCCGTTGGGCGACGACATGCGCTTTATTCCCGGCCACGGCCCGATGTCGACCTTCGGCCACGAGCGCCAGACCAATCCGTTCCTGCGCGAAGAGCCGGCGGAGTGATAACGATTATTTCCCGGCAGAAATAATCAAGGGCGCATTGAGCGCCCTTTTTTACGATTTATGACCTGCGTCGATGCCTTTAGAGCACGGCGACGATGGCTTCACACAGCGGCGCCATGTTGTCCGGCGTCATGCCGGCCACGTTCACCCGGCCCGAGTTCACGGCATAGACGCCGAACTCTTCACGCAGACGCAGCACCTGTTCTTTGGTCAGGCCGCTGAACGAGAACATGCCGTTCTGTTGGATGATGAAGTTAAAGTCCTGCTGCGCGCCTTTCTCCTGCAGGGTGTTCACGAACAGCTGACGCATGCGGTGAATACGCTGGCGCATGTCGGTCAGCTCCTGCTCCCACATCGCGCGCAGCGCATCGTTGCCCAGAATGGTGGCGACAACCGCCGCGCCGTGTGACGGCGGGTTGGAGTAGTTGGCGCGAATGGCCGCTTTCACCTGGCTGAAGGCGCGATCGGCGGTTTCGGCATCGGCAGCCACAATGGTGCAAGCGCCGACGCGCTCATTGTACAGGCCGAAGTTTTTCGAGTAGGAGCTGGCAACGATCAGCTCTTGGTGTTTGGCGGCGAAAATACGCAGGCCCTGCGCATCTTCTTCCAGACCGTTGGCGAAGCCCTGGTAGGCGAAATCGAACAGCGGCAGCCAGCCATTGGCGACGGAAAGCTCAGCCAGCTGTGCCCACTGTTCCGCCGTTGGATCGATACCGGTCGGGTTATGGCAGCAGCCGTGGAACAGCACCACATCACCGGCCTGCGCCTGTTTCAGGCTGTTCAGCAGGCCGTCAAAGTCCAACGCGTGGTTGGCGGCGTCGTAGTAGGCGTACTCCAGCACTTCCAGGCCCACGGCGCTAAAGACGTTCTTGTGGTTTGGCCAGCTTGGGTTGCTGATCCAGATGCGCTTGGCGCTGGTCTGGTTGGCGATAAAGTCTGCCGCCACGCGCAGGCCGCCGGTGCCGCCGGGCGTCTGTGCGGTACGCGCGCGCCGCGCGGTAACGATCGGGCTCTCTTTGCCGAACAGCAGCTCTTGCGTGCAGCTGGCGAAAGCCGGGATGCCTTCAATGCCGAGATAGTTTTTGGTGGTCTCGTTTTCCAGCAGATACTGTTCAGCTTTTTTTACGCTGGTCAGCACCGGCGTTTTGCCGGTTTCGTCTTTATAAACGCCAATCCCTAAATTGATTTTATTCGGGCGGGCGTCGGCGCGGAAAATGTCGGTCAGGCCCAGGATCGGGTCGGCGGGTGCGGCGGTGATTTTTTCAAACATGTCAGGTGCTTCCAAATCTCGGAGTTAAGCAGACAGAAGCATCAGGGTAGCGCCAGTTATCGGCTTTGCCAACCGTTTGCGATAAAAACACCGCGATCTTGTGAACGGGAAGGATTCGACAGAAAAAATGATGGGGAAGGGGAAATCTGCAGGATAAAACGTTACCGGGAGACACAAATAAAAACAGGGCCGAAGCCCTGTTTTTTAACTTAGCCGACGGTAAACCGCCGTTAAGCGAGACAACTTAGAACTGGTACACCAGACCAACGGCTACGATATCGTCGGTAGCGGTGCCGGTTGCTTTGGTGAACTCGTTGTCATCCAGCAGGTTGATTTTGTAATCAACGTAGGTGGACATGTTTTTGTTGAAGTAGTAAGTGGTACCAACAGAAACATATTTAACCAGATCGGCATCGCCGCCGGCGAAGCTTGAACCGTGAGCGGTACGGCCAGCCAGGTTTTTGCCTTTAGACTGCAGGTAAGACACTTCTGGACGCAGACCGAAGTCGAATTGGTACTGTGCGGTCACTTCAAAGTTCTGAGTTTTGTTCGCAATGCCGCTATCGAAATCGCCATACGGAGTCATGTTGCGGGTTTCTGCGTACATCGCTGCCAGGTAGACGTTGTTGGCGTCGTATTTCGCGCCCACGGTCCAAGCGTCAGCCTTGTCGCCGCCAGCGGTTGACTGACGGGTCTGGGCATCTGTGCGGTCAGAGGACGCGTATGCAGCACCGAAGCTTACGCCTTCGCCGATGTCATACGTTGAAGACAGGCCCCAACCGTCGCCGTTTTGTTTCTTCAGCGCGCGGCCATCGTTTTCGTTCTTGCCCTGGTACTGAACGGCGAAGTTCAGACCGTCAACCAGACCGAAGAAGTTGTTGTTACGATAGGTCGCAACGCCGTTGGTACGGCCGGTCATGAAGTTGTCGGAGTAGGTGTAGGTATCGCCACCGAACTCTGGCAGCATATCGGTCCAGCCTTCCACGTCGTACAGTACGCCGTAGTTACGGCCGTAGTCGAAGGAGCCGTAGTCAGCGAATTTCAGACCGGCGAAGCCCAGACGGGTTTTGGTGCCTTCGGTGCCCTGAGATTCGGCGTGGTTGGACTGAACGTTGTATTCCCACTGGCCGTAACCGGTCAGTTGGTCAGTAATCTGGGTTTCACCTTTGAAGCCGAAACGAACATAGGTCTGATCGCCGTCATTGCCTTCGTCGTCGGAGAAGTAGTGCAGACCGTCAACTTTGCCGTACAGATCCAGCTTGTTGCCGTCTTTGTTGTAGATTTCAGCTGCGTTTGCTGCACCAGCAGCCAACAGAGCCGGGATAACCACTGCAAGAATGTTGCGCTTCATCATTATTACCCTCATTGGTGTTATTCGGACACCTTTGCCACTGCCGCCAATAATTCTTTGGGAACTATTGTTGATAGATTGGTGTCGTCCTGTGTCTGAACGCAGTGTTCCATTCACAGGCGGGTTAATCTAGGACGAAAATGATACCAATGTCCCAATCAGGTTGCAAAAGGAAAGTATGTGTAACTAAATGTAATTTTTCGGGAACTTTGTGATGTGCGTCAATATTAAAAAATGCGAAAGGCCAGCGAGGCTGGCCTTTGTTTTGTAACGAAATCGTTTAAAAAACGTTTGATCGTATGAATTAGAAGCTTGCGTTACGTGGTGTGCGTGGGAACGGGATCACATCGCGCACGTTTTGCACGCCGGTGACATAGGCGATTAAACGTTCAAAACCCAGGCCGAAACCGGAATGCGGCACGGTGCCGTAGCGGCGCAGATCGCGATACCACCAGTAGTCTTCTTTATTCAGGCCCATCTCTTCCAGACGTTGATCGAGCATGTCGAGGCGTTCTTCACGCTGCGAACCGCCGATGATTTCACCGATGCCCGGCGCCAGCACGTCCATGGCCGCGACGGTTTTACCGTCTTCGTTCATGCGCATATAGAACGCTTTGATGTCTTTCGGGTAGTTCTTCACCACCACCGGCGCCTGGAAGTGTTTCTCCGCCAGATAACGTTCATGTTCGGAAGAGAGATCGATGCCCCAGGAAACCGGGTTTTCGAAGGTTTGGCCAGAGGCCAGCAGGATCTCAATGGCGTCGGTGTAGTCCACCTGGGCGAAATCGGAAGAGACGAAGCGCTCCAGACGAGAGATTGCGTCTTTATCCACGCGCTCGGCGAAGAATTTCAGATCGTCTGCACGTTCATCCAGCACCGCCTGGAACACATACTTCAGCATGCTTTCGGCCAGGCCGGCGACATCGTCCAGCGTAGCGAAGGCCACTTCCGGTTCGATCATCCAGAACTCCGCCAGGTGGCGGCTGGTGTTGGAGTTTTCGGCACGGAAGGTTGGGCCGAAGGTGTATACCTTGGACAGCGCACAGGCGTAAGTTTCGCCGTTCAGCTGGCCGGAAACGGTGAGGAAGGCTTCCTTACCGAAGAAGTCCTGGCTGAAATCGACGGCGCCCTTGTCGGTGCGCGGCAGGTTTTCCAGATCCAGCGTGGACACGCGGAACATTTCGCCGGCGCCTTCGGTGTCGGAGGCGGTGATCAGCGGGGTAGAGACCCAGAAATAACCATTTTCATGGAAGAAGCGGTGGATTGCCTGTGCCAGGGTATGACGCACGCGCGCCACGGCGCCGATCAGATTGGTGCGCGGGCGCAGGTGGGCCACTTCGCGCAGGTATTCGATGCTGTGGCGTTTGGCCGCCATTGGGTAAGTATCCGGATCGTCTACCCAGCCGACCACGTTGATCGCGGTAGCCTGCAGCTCGAAGCTCTGGCCTTCGCCCGGTGAGGCGACGACCTTGCCGGTAACTTCAACTGAGCAACCGGTGGTCAGGTGCAGCACTTCATCCTGATAATTCGGCAGAGAATTATTAACGACGGCCTGTAACGGATCAAAGCAGGAACCGTCATAGACGGCCAGGAAGGAGATACCAGCTTTTGAATCTCTCCGGGTACGTACCCAGCCGCGTACGGTGACTTCACTGTCAACCGCAGCACGACCTTGCAGTACGTCGACTACAGGCACTACGCTCATAGATTTCTCTCTTTAATAATTTGGTTTAGAAATAGCTTACAACCCAAGAATATGGGGGTAATGGCTATGTTACTTGCCGCGGTGCAGAGCACAAGCAGAAATCATCGGATTGGCGCAACATTTATCGTGGCTGGCTGAAAAGAGGGCGGTCGGGATAAAAACAAAAAAGCCGACGCCTGAACCGGGCCGGCTTTCTCTCTATATATAGAAGGCTCAGCTGGCTTTCTTCACCAGCGGCAGATCGAAGGCCTTGCGCAGGGCCCTGACGAACGCCTGATCCTGGCAAATGGTTTTGCCGGGGCTGTCGGAGAGCTTGGCCACCGGCTTGCCTTTGCACTCGACCAGCTTGATCACGATATTCAGCGGTTTGACGCCGGGAATATCGCAGGTCAGGCGCGTGCCGATGCCGAAGCCGAGATTGATGCGCTGGTAGAAATGGCGATAGAGCGCCAGCGCTTTTTCCAGATCCAGGTTGTCCGAGAACACCAGCGTTTTGCTCATCGGATCGATGCCCAGCTTTTGATAATGGGCAATGGCCTTTTCACCCCACTCGACGGGATCGCCCGAATCGTGGCGCAGCCCCTGATAACGTTCGGCGAACTGCGGGCCGAAGTCGCGCAGGAAGGCATCCATGGTGATACAGTCGGTGAGCGCGATGCCAAGCTGATCCGGGTATTCATCCAACCAGGCTTGCAAGGCGGCGCGCTGGCTGTTGGCCAGCACCGGGCTTATTTGCTGATGCGCCTGGAACCACTCATGCGCCTGAGTGCCGACCGGCGCCAGGCCGAGCTGATGCGCCAGATCGTAATTGCTGGTGCCCGACAGGTACGGGAATTCGGTCTGCAAGGTGCTGACGATGGCCTGTTGCACGCCCTGAGAGAAACGGCGACGGGTGCCGAAGTCCATCAGCTTGAAGCGCGAAAGATCCAGATCGCCCGCCAGCGTCTTGAACTGAGCCAGCTTGGTTTGCAGATGCGCCACCGCCTGTTCCGGCGTTGCCAGCGGAGAGCGCCGACGGTGCACCACTTCGCTGATCACCGCCAGCAACGGCACTTCCCACATGATCACTTCACGCCAGGGGCCGGCGATGCGGATTTGCAGCTTGCCGTCGCGGTTGTCTATGGTGACCTGCTGCGGATCGTAGCGGAACGTTCGCAGCCAGCTCAGGTAATCCTGACGGAAGAAGGGCAGGCCCGAAAGATAAGCGAATTCGGCGTCGGTCAGCGCCAGCCGGCTCATCAACGCCACCTGCGCGCGGATCTCGTCGGCATATTCGCCCAGCAGTTCGTCGCCGCGGCAGCGGAATTCCGCCGCCACGCTGATCGCGGGATAGCGATGGAACACTGCTTGCTGCATATGAAGCTTATAAGCATCGGTATCAAGCAGTGATGTCAAAATCGGGGAAGCGTATTGAGTCATAGCGCGTTACAGCATCCTCGTCAGGCGCGTGTCCAAATCCGGATAATCATAAAAGTGGGGGTGGAGTATACCCGGATTATCCTGTTATTGAAGCTGCATCACACCATAAATCACCAAAGCGGGTCGAGGATTAAACGTGCCTTTATGGCGGCCTGATAGCGGCGGGGAGGAAAAAAAGCCAGATATGCCTGTAAGGTGAATGACTTAGCCTAATTAGTCATAAAAATTATAATGTTAATTATTTTAAACAGCGAATCAGATATAGCCGGCCTGGGTATGCACGCTGACCCGATCCTTGCCGTTCTTTTTGCAAAAATAGAGCGCTTCGTCCGCCTGTTTGATCGCCGCCTGTAGCGCGGTGAATGCGTTGACCGGCGCAATGCCGCAGCTGGTGGTGAAACGCACTTGCCGTCCATCGGCCAGATTTAGCGTCAGGCGATGAGTGCGGGCGCGCAATTGCTCCATGATGTCCCGCGCGTTGTCCAACGAACAGTTGCCCAGCAGCACCGCGAACTCTTCGCCGCCGTAGCGGCAGAAGATGTCGCTGGCGCGGAACGCGCGTTGCAGCAGGTGGCCGAATGCCACCAGCGCCCGGTCGCCCACGTCGTGGCCGTAGCTGTCGTTGAGCTGTTTGAAGTTGTCGATGTCGATCAGGCAAAAGGCCTGCGGGTAGCTGCCGTCGCCCAGCAGCTGACATTCAAGGAAGAATTTACGGCGGTTGTAAATATTGGTAAGCGGATCGAGGAAAGAAGAGGCCTCGAGCTCTTTAATCAGCAGTTGTTTCTCGCTTTCCAGCGAGACCTTGTCCAACTGGTATTGCCTGAGCTGCTGAATGGCGTCGCTGATGGCGATCAATTCCTGGCTGTAGAAGGCGTCGTTGCGATCGATATTTATCTCGCCGCGCGACAGCCGCACGATATTGTTGTGGGTCTTGGTCAGCCAGCGGTTGATGCTGGTGCAGAACACCAGCGCCGGCAAAATGAACAGCAACACCACCAGGCCGGCGAGTGCGATCATGCCGTAAATGGTCGTCTGGCTGTCGTAAATCTTGTGGCGCGACGCGAGGGTTTCCAGTTCGAAGCTGCGTTGATACAGCGCCTGCGACAGCCCGCTCACATCGTCGACATAGCGCGAAATAAGCGCGGTGGGGTAGGGCTGATGGGTATCGATAGCGGTGTACAGCCCATGGGTAATCTGCTGGAGGCGCTCAGCGGACACCTGGGTGAGCAATGCATTGACGATGTTGGTGATTTGCACATCGTCGTAGTTGATCTTCATGAAGATCAATCGGGTGCTCAGGGCGTTCAGCACGCCGGTCAGCTGAATGGACTTCAGGTAGGCGTCTTTGCGAACGAGCGGCCTGACGTTGACGTCGATAATCTGATCGCTCAATTCCGTCAGTGACATATTCAGCCGGTTATTGAGGCGGATGGCCTCGAGAAACATAAAAGAGTCGGTATCCACCATCCGGGTATCGTAGGTGTAGCGGTAATAGCTCTTACTGGTTTGCGAGATGTAATAGGCGCTGTTGATGTTGAACAGATTGGCGTTGGTGTTATTGACCTGCGAAAGCTGCAGGTTGTCATTATCCAGCAGCTGTTCCATCAGGCTGATCATCGACAGCGCGGCGATTTTTTGCCGAACCCCGAGCTGTCTGGCTACCTCATCGTCCAGATGTTCGCGGATGCGGGTAATTCTTTCGCGCGCCGCCCGATCGGCGGCCAAACATTGCGCTCGGGTGATTTGCGGATCGATCAGGCTCAAGCGTTTGAGGCGGTGCGCCTGCAAGGCAGCCTGAAAGGCTTCGGAGATTTCTTTGGCGCGATCAATTTTGTACAGATTGAGTTGGTTATCGCGGTAGTCGGTATGGGCTTCGAGCAGCTCATCGACAATGAACAGAGAGAAGGAAGTCATCAGGCACAGGGTAAAAAAATAGATTGCGTATTTAATTTTCATAGTGCGAGTCATCCTGGGCCTGATGCCGCAATTATACCACCATGCCACCTGCGTCGCCTCAACTATGCCGGCGCCCTCCGGTGGCGGTTTTTTAGCATTAAATGCTGATTTTTATTTAGCCATTGGTCACCTGCGCTATCGCCTGGCGGGCGATTTATGATTTGCCTCTGATTTCTCTCTCGTGGTCGCCCGGCGACTCTGGGCTTTTCGGCCAGCTGTGATACAGTTTATTCACAATTCAGGCCCACCGCGCGCCGCAGGGGAACACTCCGGCTGCGGTACGAAGCAGAAGAGCGGCCTGGCACCTATAACTCACCGAGACGTTTAAGGGTTTTTATGACACAACAGCCACAGGCAAAATACCGCCACGATTATCGCGCGCCCGATTACACCACGACCGATATCGATTTGGACTTCAGTCTGGACGCGGAAACCACGCGCGTGACCGCCGTCAGTAAAATCAAACGTCAGGGCGCGGCCGACGCACCGCTGGTGCTGGATGGCGAAGATCTGACGCTGGTGAGCATTCAGGTGGACGGCCAACCGTGGAGCGCCTACCGCCAGCAGGATAACCAGCTGATCATCGAAGCGTTGCCGGCACAATTCACTCTCACCATCGTCAACGACATTCACCCGGCGAAAAACACCGCGCTGGAAGGGCTGTACCTGTCCGGCGATGCGCTGTGCACGCAATGCGAAGCCGAAGGTTTCCACCACATTACCTATTATCAGGATCGCCCGGACGTGCTGGCGCGCTTTACCACCCGCATCGAGGCCGACAAGGCGCGCTATCCGTTCCTGCTGTCGAACGGCAACCGCATCGGCCAGGGCGAATTGGCCGATGGCCGCCACTGGGTGCAATGGCAGGATCCGTTCCCGAAACCTTGCTACCTGTTCGCGCTGGTGGCGGGAGACTTCGACGTGCTGCGCGACAGCTTCACCACCCGTTCCGGCCGTAAGGTCGCGCTGGAGCTGTTCGTCGATCGCGGCAACCTGGATCGCGCCGACTGGGCGATGACGTCGCTGAAGAACTCGATGAAGTGGGACGAGACCCGCTTCGGCCTGGAATACGATCTCGACATTTATATGATTGTGGCGGTCGATTTCTTCAATATGGGCGCGATGGAGAACAAAGGGTTAAACATCTTTAACTCCAAATACGTGCTGGCGAAGGCGGAAACCGCCACCGACAAGGATTACCTGAACATTGAAGCGGTGATCGGCCACGAATACTTCCACAACTGGACCGGTAACCGCGTAACCTGCCGCGACTGGTTCCAGCTCAGCCTGAAAGAGGGGCTGACGGTGTTCCGCGACCAGGAGTTCAGTTCCGATCTGGGATCGCGTTCGGTCAACCGCATCGACAACGTGCGCGTGATGCGCGGCGCGCAGTTCGCCGAAGACGCCAGCCCGATGGCACACGCCATCCGCCCGGACAAAGTGATCGAGATGAACAACTTCTACACCCTGACGGTGTATGAAAAGGGTTCCGAAGTGATCCGCATGATGCACACCTTGCTGGGGGAGGAGAACTTCCAGAAAGGGATGCAGCTCTATTTCGAACGCCACGACGGCAGCGCCGCCACCTGCGACGATTTCGTGCAGGCGATGGAGGACGCGTCCAACGTCGATCTGTCGCGCTTCCGCCGTTGGTATAGCCAGTCCGGCACGCCGCTGTTGACGGTGCGCGACGAGTACGACGCGGAAACCCAGCAGTATCGCCTGCATGTCAGCCAGCAAACCGCGCCGACCGCCGATCAGCCGGAGAAATTGCCGCTGCATATCCCGCTGGATATCGAACTGTACGACAGCGAAGGCAACGTCATTCCACTGCAAAAGGGCGGCCTGCCGGTCAATAACGTGCTGAACGTCACCGAAGCGGAGCAAACCTTCGTGTTCGACGGCGTGGCGCATAAGCCGGTGCCGTCGCTGCTGCGCGAATTCTCCGCGCCGGTGAAGCTGGACTATCCGTACAGCGATCAGCAGCTGACCTTCCTGATGCAGCACGCGCGCAATGAATTTGCGCGTTGGGATGCGGCGCAGAGCCTGCTGGCGACCTATATCAAGCTGAACGTGGCGCGGCACCAGCAGAAGCAGCCGCTGTCGCTGCCGCTGCACGTGGCCGATGCGTTCCGCGCAGTGCTGCTGGACGAAAAACTGGATCCGGCGCTGGCGGCGCAGATCCTGACGTTGCCGTCGGAGAACGAAATCGCCGAGCTGTTCGCCACCATCGATCCGGAAGCGATCGCCGCGGTGCATGAAGCGATCGTTCGCTGCCTGGCGCGGGAGCTGGCCGATGAGTGGCTGGCGGTATATCACGCCAACAAGACCGACGGCTACCGCGTGGAGCACGCCGAGATCGCCAAGCGCGCCTTGCGTAATGTGTGCCTGGGCTATCTGGCGTTCGGCGAAGATGTGGCGCTGGCGGACCAACTGGTAAGCGAACAGTATCGCCAGGCAGACAACATGACCGACTCGCTGGCGGCGCTGTCTGCTGCGGTCGCGGCCCAGCTGCCGTGCCGCGATGCGCTGCTGGCGGCGTTCGACGAGCGCTGGCATCAGGATGGCCTGGTGATGGATAAATGGTTCGTGCTGCAGGGCAGCAGCCCGGCGGCAGACGTGCTGAGCAAGGTGCGCGCGCTGCTGCAACACCGTTCGTTCAGCCTGAGCAACCCGAACCGCACCCGTTCGCTGATCGGCGGCTTCGCTTCCGGCAACCCGGCGGCGTTCCATGCCGCGGACGGCAGCGGCTATCAGTTCCTGGCGGAGATCCTCAGCGATCTCAACCAGCGCAACCCGCAGATCGCCGCGCGCCTGATTGAACCGCTGATTCGCCTGAAGCGTTACGACGCGGGCCGCCAGGCGCTGATGCGCAAGGCGCTGGAACAGCTGAAAGGATTGGAAAACCTGTCCGGCGATCTGTACGAGAAGATCAGCAAGGCGCTCGACGCCTGATCTTTTCGCGCTGGATAGATCAAGGGACGGCCTGCGCCGTCCCTTTTTTCATCCCTTCAATTCGCCGCCCGACGGCCGCTGGCCGCTGTGGCCGGCGGTGATAACACCCGCTCCAGCACTTCGGCCTCCAGTTCCGCCAGCCGGGCGGAACCTTTGCGGCGCGGCCGCGGCAGATCGAGAGTCAGATCCAGCCCGATGCGGCCCTCTTCAATCAGGATCACCCGATCCGCCAGCGCGATGGCTTCGCTGACGTCGTGCGTGACCAGCAGTACGGTAAAACCGTGCTGTTGCCACAGCGTTTCTATCAGCCCCTGCATCTCGATGCGCGTCAGGGCATCCAACGCCCCGAGCGGTTCGTCCAGCAGCAGCAGGCGAGGGCGGTGGATCAGCGCGCGCGCCAGGGCGACCCGCTGCTTTTGCCCGCCGGACAGCGCCGCCGGCCAGTCGCGGGCGCGATCCGCCAAGCCGACCGCGTCCAGCGCCTGCAGCGCCGCATCGCGCCACTGGCCGCGCAGCCCCAGGCCCACGTTGTCGATCACCGTTTTCCACGGCAGCAGGCGCGCATCCTGAAACATCAGCCGGGTATCCTCTTTAGCGGCGGCAAGCGGCGCGTTGCCGCTGAGCAGCGCGCCGCTGCTGGGCTGTTCCAGGCCGGCCAACAGGCGCAGCAGGGTGCTCTTGCCGCAGCCGCTGCGGCCGACCACCGCCACGAACTGCCCGGCGGAAATGCGCAGCTGAATATTGTCCAGCACGGTGCGGTTGCCGTAACCTTTGCCGATGGACTCCAGCGTCACCGGCGTGCCTTGCGCAAGGCGAGCGGGAAGGGTCATAGCGCTTCTCCCTGTTTCAGTTGATAGGCCGGATGCCAGCGCAACCAGACGCGCTCCAGCAGTTGCGCGCCCACGTCCGCCAGCTTGCCGAGCAGGGCGTACAGCACGATCGCCACCACCACCACGTCGGTTTGCAGGAATTCACGCGCGTTCATCGCCAGGTAGCCGATGCCCGAATTGGCCGAAATGGTTTCGGCGACGATCAGCGTCAGCCACATGAAGCCGAGAGCGAAACGCACGCCGACCATAATCGACGGCAGCGCGCCCGGCAGCACCACCTGCGTAAACAGGCGGAAACCGCTCAGGCCGTAGCTGCGGGCCATTTCCAACAGGCCGCGATCGATGTTCTTGATGCCGTGATAGGTATTGAGATAAATCGGGAATAGCGTACCGAGCGCCACCAGAAAGATCTTGGCGGATTCATCGATGCCGAACCACAGGATCACCAGCGGGATCAGCGCCAGGTGCGGCACGTTGCGGATCATTTGCACCGAGCTGTCCAGCAGGCGTTCGCCCCAGCGCGACAGCCCGGTAATAAAGCCGAGGATCAGCCCGATGCTACCGCCGATGGCAAAGCCGATCAGCGCGCGCTGGCTGCTGATGCTCAGGTGCTGCCACAGTTCGCCGCTTTGGCTCAGGCTCCAGAAGGCGGCCAGCACCGCGCTCGGCGCCGGCAAAATGCGGTTGGACAGCCAGCCGGTTTCGACGGCGATCTGCCAGAGGATCACCAGCGCCAGCGGCAGCGCCCAGGGGGCCAGCCGATACAGGATGCGTTGCGCGTTCTTTGCCATCGGGGCGCTCCTCAGCTCTGCGACACTTTTTGCGGAACATAAATGTTGGCCACCACTTCGCCCTGCGGGCGCACCGGCTGAAGGCGCGCGGGCGTTTCCTCCTGCGCCAGATCGAGGTGCGGGAACAGCAGTTCGCCGACGCGGTAGGCCTCTTCCAGATGCGGATAGCCGGAGAGAATAAAGGTGTCGATGCCCAGATCGGCATATTCCTGCATGCGCGCCGCGACCGTCGGGCCATCGCCCACCAGCGCGGTGCCGGCGCCGCCGCGCACCAGGCCGATGCCGGCCCACAGGTTCGGGCTGATCTCCAGGTTGTCCTTCTTGCCGCCGTGCAGCGCCGCCATGCGCCGTTGGCCGACGGAGTCGAAGCGCGCAAAGGCCTGCTGCGCGTCGGCGATGGTTTCCTCATCGAGATGCGCGATCAGCCGATCGGCGGCGCGCCAGGCCTCTTCGGTGGTTTCCCGCACGATGACATGCAGGCGGATACCGAAGCGTACCTGGCGGCCTTTCGCCGCCGCTTTGGCGCGCACCTCTTCGATTTTCTCTTTAACCTGCGGCGGCGGCTCTCCCCAGGTGAGATACATTTCTACCTGTTCGGCGGCCAGATCCTGCGCGGCGGCGGAGGATCCGCCGAAATAGAGCGGCGGGCGCGGCTGCTGCACCGGCGGGAACAGCAGTTTGGCGCCTTTCACCTGAATGTGCTTGCCGTCGAAATCGACGGTTTCGCCTTCCAGCACCCGGCGCCAGATGTGGGTGAACTCGGTTGAGGCTTCGTAGCGCTCTTCATGATTGAGATGCAACCCCTCCGCCGCCAGCTCTTCCGGATCGCCGCCGGTGACCAGATTGAACAGCGCGCGCCCGTTGGACAGGCGATCCAGCGTCGCCGCCTGGCGCGCCGCCAGCGTAGGGGAGATGATGCCCGGCCGCAGCGCGACCAAAAACTTCAGCCGCTGGGTGACCGGGATCAGCGAGGCGGCCACCAGCCAGGAGTCTTCGCACGAGCGGCCGGTGGGGATCAATACGCCGCCGAATCCCAGCCGATCCGCCGCCTGGGCGATCTGCTGCAAGTAACCGTGATCGACGCTGCGCGCCCCCTGTGCGCTGCCGAGATAGTGGCCATCGCCGTGGGTGGGTAAAAACCAGAAAACGTTCAGGCTCATCGTCAATGTTCTCCCATTGTTTATTGCGCGCTTGGGCGCCAGATGCGTTGCGAGATGTCGACCTTCACCGGCACCAGCCGGTTGGCGTAAAACAGGTCGGCGGTTTGCTGCTGCGCGGCGATCGTCTGCGCATCGAGCGGTGTGATGGCGGTCGGCGGGCGGTGATCCAGATAGCTGGCGATCACCGGTTCGGGCAGTCCCATGGCGTTGGCCAGCAGGGTCACGCTTTGCGCCCGGTCGCTGCGGGTGAGCGCATC
This sequence comes from Serratia sp. CY31944, assembly GCF_052169175.1. NCBI lineage: Bacteria > Pseudomonadati > Pseudomonadota > Gammaproteobacteria > Enterobacterales > Yersiniaceae > Serratia > Serratia sp. CY31944. The sequence goes on along the minus strand of NZ_JBJNLG010000016.1, from coordinate 95,469 downwards.
GGCCTGGGTCAGCTCGGTCAGAACCTGGCTGATAAAGCTGCCGTTGGCTTCGGCGTAGGGGCGCGCCGCCAGATAGAAGGAACCGGTCTGATTCAGATCGGTGCCGTCGCCGAGCACCCGTACGCCGCCCTGCAGCAGCGCGGCGGAATAATAAGGATCCCAGATGGCCCAGGCATCCACGTTGCCCTGCTGGAAGGCGGCGCGCGCATCGGCGGGGGTCAGATAGGCAGGCTGGATATCCGTAAATTTCAGGCCGGCCTTTTGCAGCGATCGCAGCAGCAGGTTGTGCGAGCTGGATCCTTTCTGGAAAGCGACCTTATGGCCTTTCAGATCGGCGACGGTTTTGATCGGGCTGTTTTCCGGCACCAGGATCACCTCCGCCTTCGGTTTGGGCGGCTCGACGCCGACATACAGCAGGTCCGCGCCGGCGGCCTGCGCGAAGATCGGCGGAATATCGCCGGTGCTGCCCAGATCGATGCTGCCGACGTTCAAGGCCTCGAGCATTTGCGGGCCGGCGGGAAACTCGATCCAGCTGATGCGGGTGGCGGGGAAACGTTCCTCCAGCAGCCGGTGGCTCTTCGCCAGCACCAGGCTGACCGATCCTTTTTGGTAGCCGATGCGGAACTGCGCCGGATCCTGCGCGGCGGCGGCAGTGGCCCAAACCAACGACAGCAGGCCGGTGAGGGTAGCGGCGCTCAGCCAGCGCCGTAAAACGATGCGTTTTTTCATTCAGGCTCTCCTTTTCCAGGCGTTTCAGGCGGTCTGACGCGCCGCCAGCGGTGAGGCGACGCGCAGCGCGGGCGGTTTGCGGCGGCCAAGCGCCAGATAGAAACTGGCGAGCGCCTCTTCCAGCCGGGCGGCGACGGCGTCGGTGAGCGTGGCGCCTTCGCCGGCCAGTTGGATCTGGCTATCGTCGGCGAACACGCCATGCAGCACCTCTTGCGCTTTCAGCGCCGCCAGCACCGGTTTCAGCGCGTAGTCCACCGCCAGCATGTGGCCGATCGAACCGCCGGTCGCCAGCGGCAGCACCACCTTATGATCCAGCGCGCGTTCCGGCAGCAGATCCAGCAGGGTTTTCAGCGCGCCGGAGAACGACGCTTTATAAACCGGCGTGGAAATCAGCAGGCCGTCGGCCTGCGCCAGCTGCTCGGCAAACGCCTTGATCGCCGGGCTGTTGAAGTTGGCGTACAGCAGGTCTTCGGCATCGAAGTCGTGCAGGGTATAAGCCGTCACTTCCACCCCTTGCTGCCGCAGCCAGTTCTGACTCAGCGCGAGCAGCGCGGCGGAACGTGATGGGATGCGTGGGCTGCCGGCCAGTGATATAACGCGCATTGCCACTCCTTATAACTAAAAGTTAGGTTTAATTAGAAAATCAAAAATAAGTGTTTTAAACCTACCAGCAACCGGGCGCGTTTTTTAAATCTCATTTTTTGATTTCGATATGCGCAAAAGCGGATTGGCGCCGATTTGGCGGTGAAGCGGGAAAACGATTGCGTAAAAACGGCTTTTTTTGCCTTTAATCAATTCCAATTGGGCGGGGGATACCGGATAATACGCCCCCGGTTTGCAACCGGGAAATCAGGAGAGTCCATGTACTACCCCCTCATCAGGAAAGCGTTGTTCCAGCTCGATCCCGAGCGCGCGCACGAAGTGACCTTTCGTCAGCTCAGCCGTATTACCGGCACCCCATTAGCGTTTCTTGTCCGTCAGTCCGTGCCGACCAAACCGGTCAGCTGCATGGGGCTGTCGTTCAAAAACCCGCTGGGATTGGCCGCCGGTCTGGATAAAAACGGCGAATGCATCGATGCGTTCGGCGCGATGGGCTTCGGCCATGTGGAAGTCGGCACCGTGACGCCACGCCCGCAACCGGGCAACGACAAGCCGCGCTTGTTCCGCGTGGTTGAGGCGGAAGGCCTGATCAACCGCATGGGGTTCAATAACCATGGCGTGGACAATCTGGTTGAAAACGTTAAGAAATCCCATTTCGGCGGTATTCTTGGGATCAATATCGGCAAGAATAAAGACACCCCGGTCGAACAGGGTAAAGACGATTATTTGATCTGCATGGATAAAGTTTATCCGTATGCCGGTTATATCGCGATTAACATCTCTTCACCGAATACCCCGGGGTTACGATCCTTACAGTATGGCGAAGCGCTGGACGATCTTTTGGCTGCGATTAAAAATAAGCAGCAGGAATTACATGCGCGCCATCACAAATATGTGCCGGTGGCGGTAAAGATCGCGCCGGATCTTTCAGAAGAAGAATTGATCCAAATTGCCGATAGCCTGGTGCGGCATAATATCGATGGCGTGATCGCCACCAATACCACCTTGGATCGAAAATTGATCCAGGGGTTAAATTACTGCGAACAAGCGGGCGGGTTAAGTGGGCGTCCGTTGCAATCACGCAGCACGGAAGTTATCCGTCGTCTTTCCACCGAACTTCAAGGGCGCCTGCCGATTATCGGCGTGGGCGGCATCGATTCGCTGACGGCGGCGCGCGAAAAAATGGAGGCCGGCGCGAGCCTGCTGCAAATTTATTCCGGATTTATCTATCACGGCCCGCGTTTGATTAAAGATATCGTTACCCATATCTAATATTTTTCCTCTCATTTTATTCCGGGGGTTTATTTCTGCCCCCGGCTCGTCTATATTTTGTTCGTTAGCATAAATATCGTTCGCGGAATTATCCGATGTTTAAGCTATTTTATCGGTGATAAAATCGCCTTTTAGGGTGAGTGCGGCGTTGGCATAGGCAGCGAGAAGGATACGAAATGAAGATAAAACCTGACGATAATTGGCGTTGGTATTTTGATGCCGAACACGATCGGCTAATGCTGGATTTAGCTAATGGTATGATCTTCCGTTCACGTTTCCCGGCCAAAATGTTAACGCCGGACGCCTTCGCTGAATGCGCTTTTTGCGTGGATGACGCCGCCCTTTATTTCACCTATGAAGAACAGTGCAAGCAGATCAAACTCAGCCATGAGCAGCGCGCCGAGCTGGTGTTGAATGCGCTGGTCGCCTACCGCTTCCTGAAACCGCTGATGCCGAAGAGCTGGCATTTCTCGCAGCAGCATTACCCGCTGCAGCCGAAAAACGGCGAGCTGGCGGCGGTGAAGGTAATGGAAAGCGGCGTGGAAGCGCGCTTGCTGGTGGTAGAGGCCGGGGATAACGCCAGCCTGTGCCTGCTGGCGCAAAATCAACTGACGGTCGCCGGCCGCACCATGGTATTGGGCGACGCCATCAAGGTGATGCACGATCGGCTGAAACCCTGCGCGCAGGATGAAAGCGCCGCCCCGGCTTACGACAGGGCGGTATAAGGCGGATTATGCCAACGTCAAATCACTTTTTGGGATACAGCTGCAGCACAGGATGGTGCCGTTGTCGCCCAGCGCGCTTTTCTTCAGCGGCGCGACCTCACCGCTCAACAACGTAATGCGGCAGCTGCCGCAAATCCCGGCGCGGCAGGAGTAAGGCACGCGAATGCCTTGCTGTTCCAGCTGTTCGAGCAAGATCTGCTGGTTGTTGCCGGTAAACACCTTTCCTTCATATTCGATAGTGACGCTGTGCTCGCTGTCTTGCGGCGCCTGCACGCTCTCCACCACTTTGCCGGCGCCATAAGGGCGCGGCGGCTTGGTCGACAGCACTTCCACCGTATCGCCCACGCGGATGATGCCGCTGCTGCGCGCGATCATGTTCTGGCCGAAATCGATATCGCCGTTGTCGGCGGAGCGGAATTTTTGCAGCGTACTCAGCGGTTCGCCGCTCGGGTGCTTGCGGCCGCGCTCGGTGCTGACGGTGGTGAGCACGCAGCGGCTGCAGGGTTTCACCAGATCGAACATCACATCGCCGACGCGGATCACCTGCCAACCGTCCTCGGCCCAGGCGGCTGCGCCGCTCACCACCAGATTGGGGCGGAACTGCTCCAGCTTGATGCTGCCGGGGCAACGCCGCTGCAGATCGTTGAACGAAGCCTGGTTAATCAGCAGATAAGGATAGCCATCGGCAAAGGTCAGCGGGATTTCAGGGTGTTTTTTCACCCGGCGGGTCAACTCCGGCCCCAGCCAGCGCAGCTGAACGTCGCGCTGGAAATAGCCGCTCAGCCAGCGGTTGATCTCATCCGGCGCGATCAGCGCGGTGAAATGGTTGCCCCACACCTCGGTCGGCTGCGGCGCGGCGGCGAAGTCGCTGAAGCGAATGGCGGCGCTTTCGCCGTCCGGCGCGGTCAGGAATAGCCCGTCCGGCAGCAGCGCCGGCGTGAACAGCACCATCTGCGGGTATTGGCGCGCGGTAATAAAGGTGCCATCCGGCTCGGTGATCATAAAGTTGCGGTCGAAGGCCAGACCGCTGCTGCCGACCTGGGCGTAAGAAAGCTGCAGACCGCGCAGTGATTTAACCGGATGGACGTAGAGTCTGGAAAGCGTGATCACCCTTATCTCCGTGCGATTATTAAATAGAAGGGAGCAACTTTATGACAAGCGGTGCGGATTAGCTATAATGCGCAACAATTTTCTTTTTGGTGATAAGCACGATATGAACTCTCTGTTTGCCAGCACGGCGCGTGGATTGGAAGAACTGTTAAAAAGCGAGCTGGAAGCGCTTGGCGCTCACGACTGCAAAGTGGTGCAGGGTGGGGTACATTTTCAGGGTGACGATCGTCTTCTGTACCAAAGCCTGCTGTGGAGCCGCCTGGCTTCGCGCATTCTGTTGCCGCTGAACGAATTCCGCGTGCACAGCGATCTGGATCTGTACCTCGGGGTGCAGGCGATCGACTGGCCGAGCATTTTTGGCGTGGATAAAACCTTTGCCGTGCATTTCAGCGGCGTGAACGAAGAGATCCGCAACAGCCAGTATGGCGCGCTGAAGGTGAAAGACGCCATCGTCGACAGCTTTACCCGCAAACTCGACCAACGCCCGACGGTCGCCAAGCAGCAGCCGGATATTCGCGTTAACGTCTTCCTGCAACGCGATATGGCCAGCGTGGCCCTCGATCTGAGCGGTGAAGGCCTGCATCAGCGCGGCTACCGCGATCTCACCGGCCAGGCGCCGCTGAAGGAAAACCTGGCGGCCGCCATTGTGCTGCGTTCAGGCTGGCAGCCGGGCACGCCGATGCTCGATCCGATGTGCGGCTCCGGCACGCTGTTGATCGAAGCGGCAATGATCGCCGCCGATCGCGCGCCGGGCCTGCACCGCCAGCACTGGGGCTTCAGCGCCTGGAACGGCCACAACGCCGAACTGTGGCGTGAAGTCACCGCCGAAGCGCAGGTGCGCGCACGCCGCGGCCTGCAGGAAACCGCCTCTCGCTTCTTCGGTTCCGATATCGATCGCCGGGTGATTGAAATGGCGCGCGGCAACGCCCGCCGCGCCGGCGTCGCCGAGCTGATCACCTTCAACGTCGGCGACGTGGCGCGGTTGACCAATCCGCTGCCGGAAGGCCCGCACGGCACCGTGATCAGCAACCCGCCGTACGGTGAGCGTCTGGAAAGCGAACCGGCGCTGATCGCGCTGCACAACATGCTGGGGCGCGTGATGAAAAGCGCCTTCGGTGGTTGGCAACTGTCGCTGTTCAGCGCCTCGCCGGAGCTGTTGAGCTGCCTGCAGCTGCGCGCCGAGCGCCAGTTCAAGGCGAAGAACGGCCCGCTGGAGTGCGTGCAGAAAAACTATCAGCTGGCGGCGAACCCGGCCGGCGCCACTACCGGCGGCGTGCAGGTGGCGGAAGATTTCGCCAACCGTCTGCGCAAAAACTTGAAGAAGCTCGACAAGTGGGCGAAACAGCAGGGCATTGAATGCTACCGCCTGTACGATGCCGATCTGCCAGAATACAACGTCGCGGTGGATCGTTACGGCAGCAAGGTGGTGGTGCAGGAGTATGCGCCGCCGAAAACCGTCGATGCGCAGAAAGCGCGTCAGCGCCTGTTCGATGTGATCAACGCGACGCTGGCGGTGCTGGAATTGCCATCGAATCAGCTGATCCTGAAAACTCGCGAGCGGCAGAAGGGCAAGAATCAGTACGAGAAGCTGGCGCAGAAGGGCGAGTTCCTGCTGGTGGAAGAGTATAACGCCAAGCTGTGGGTTAACCTGACCGACTATCTCGATACCGGCCTGTTCCTCGATCACCGCATCGCGCGCCGCATGCTGGGCGAGATGAGCGGCGGCAAGGACTTCCTCAACCTGTTTGCCTATACCGGCACCGCCAGCGTGCACGCCGGGCTGGGCGGCGCGCGCAGCACCACCACGGTGGACATGTCGCGCACCTACCTGGAATGGGCGGAGAAGAACCTGCGCGCCAACGGCCTGACCGGCCGTCAGCATCGGCTGATCCAGGCCGACTGCCTGTCGTGGCTGAGCAACGCCAACGAACAGTTCGACGTGATCTTCATCGATCCGCCGACGTTCTCCAACTCCAAGCGGATGGAGAACACTTTTGACGTGCAGCGCGATCATCTGGCGCTGATGAAAGATTTGAAACGGTTGCTGCGCCGCAACGGGACCATCATGTTCTCGAACAACAAGCGCGGTTTCCAAATGGATATGGCAGGGCTGAGCGCGCTGGGCCTGGAGGCGAAAGAGATCACCGCCAAGACGCTGTCGCAGGACTTTGCCCGTAACCGTCAGATCCACAACTGCTGGCTGGTGACTCACGCCGGCGAAGGAAAATAATTACTATGTCGTTAATCAGCATGTCCGGCGCCTGGCTCTCTTTCAGCGATGCGCCGCTTTTAGACAACACCGAAATTCATATCGAAGACAACGAGCGCGTGTGTCTGGTCGGGCGCAACGGCGCCGGCAAATCCACGCTGCTGAAGATCCTCGGCAAAGAGATCCCGCTGGACGACGGCCGGGTGATCTACGAGCAGGATCTGATCGTGGCGCGCCTGCAACAGGATCCGCCGCGCAATATCGGCGGCAGCGTGTTCGACTTCGTGGCCGAAGGCGTCGCGGAGCAGGCGGAACACCTGAAGGCGTACCATGCGATTTCCCATCTGGTGGAGAGCGACCCGAGCGAGAAAAATCTGGCGCGCATGGCGCAAATCATGGAGATCCTCGATCACCAGGGGCTGTGGCAGCTCGACAGCCGCATCAGCGAAGTGCTGCTGCAGCTGGGGCTGAACGGCGACGCCGAGCTTTCCTCGCTGTCGGGCGGCTGGCTGCGTAAAGCGGCGCTGGGCCGCGCGCTGGTGAGCTCGCCGCGCGTGCTGTTGCTCGACGAACCGACCAACCACCTGGATATCGAAACCATCGACTGGCTGGAAGGCTTCCTGAAAGAGTTCGACGGCAGCATCGTCTTCATCTCGCACGACCGTTCGTTTATCCGCAACATGGCGACGCGTATCGTCGATCTGGATCGCGGCAAGCTGGTTTCCTGGCCGGGCAACTACGATCTGTATCTGCAGAGCAAAGAAGAAGCGCTGCGGGTGGAAGAGCTGCAAAACGCCGAGTTCGATCGCAAGCTGGCGCAGGAAGAGGTCTGGATCCGTCAGGGCATCAAGGCGCGCCGTACCCGTAACGAAGGCCGCGTGCGTGCGCTGAAGGCGCTGCGCGTCGAGCGTTCAGAGCGCCGCGAAGTGATGGGCACCGCCAAGATGCAGGTGGAAGAGGCGACCCGCTCCGGCAAAATCGTGTTCGAGCTGGAAAACGTCAATTATCAGGTGGGCGAAAAAGTGCTGGTGCGCGATTTTTCCGCCCAGGTACAGCGCGGCGACAAGATTGCGCTGGTGGGGCCGAACGGCTGCGGCAAAACCACGCTGCTGAAACTGATGCTCGGTCAGCTGAAAGCCGACAGCGGCCGCGTGCACTGCGGCACCAAGCTGGAAGTGGCCTACTTCGATCAGCACCGCGCGGATCTCGATCCGGAGCGCACGGTGATGGACAACCTGGCGGAAGGCAAACAGGAAGTGATGGTCAACGGTCGCCCTCGCCACGTATTGGGCTACCTGCAGGACTTCCTGTTCCACCCGAAACGCGCGATGACGCCGGTGAAGGCGCTGTCGGGCGGTGAGCGTAACCGCCTGCTGTTGGCTAAGCTGTTTCTGAAACCGAGCAATCTGCTAATCCTCGATGAACCAACCAACGATCTCGACGTCGAAACGCTGGAGCTGCTGGAAGAGCTGATCGACGGCTATCAGGGCACCGTGCTGCTGGTCAGCCACGATCGTCAGTTCGTCGACAACTCGGTGACCGAGTGTTGGATCTTTGAAGGCAACGGCGTGATCAACGCCTTCGTCGGCGGTTACTACGATGCGCATCATCAGCGCGCCACGGCGAAACCGATTCGTCAGGCGGCACCGAGCGCGAGCAAACCGGCGGCGGAGAAAAAGGCCGAGCAGCCGAAGAAAGCGGCGGCCAAGCTGAGTTACAACCTGCTGCGCGAACTGGAACAGTTGCCGCAGCGGCTCGAACAGCTGGAGGCGGAGATCGAAGCGCTGCAGGCGCAGATGAGCGACGCCGACTTCTTCACGCGGCCGCACAGCGAAACGCAACAAGTGCTGACGGCGCTGGCTAACGCCGAGCAGGCGCTCGAGCAGGCCTTCGCCCGCTGGGAAGAGCTGGAAGCGATGAAAAACGGCTGACCGTTGCGATACCGCCCGCGCGCTGCTGCGGGCGGTATCGACGTGCCGGTGAGCAACGTTATTTAGGAGGAATATGGTGTGTTCCCACAACAATCATCAGCAGCATAGTCATTCCGCACCTTCGGCGGAGCACCAGGATAACCTGATGCTGTGCCCGCAGTGCGACATGCTGGTGGCGCTGCCGCCGCTGGCCTATGGCAGCAAAGCGGTATGCCCGCGCTGCAAAACCACGCTCAGCGCCCGCTGGGACGAGCCGCGCAAGCGGCCGATCGGTTACGCCCTCAGCGCCCTGTTCATGCTGGTGCTGGCCAACATTTTCCCGTTTATCAATATGCGCGTCGCCGGCATCGGCAATGAAATCCGGCTGATTCAAATTCCGGAAGTCATGGTGGCGGAAGACTACGCCAGCATGGCCACGCTGTTTATGGTGTTCGTGCAGCTGATCCCGGCGTTTTGCATGGTGGCGATCATTCTGCTGTGTGCCAAAGTGCGTTTGCCGCTGGGGCTGAAAGAGTGGATGGCCCGGGTGCTGTTCCAGTTCAAGACCTGGTGCATGGTGGAAATTTTCCTCGCCGGGGTGCTGGTCAGCTTCGTCAAGCTGATGGCCTACGGCGATATCGGCATCGGCAGCAGCTTCGTGCCTTATTGCCTGTTCTGCCTGCTGCAGGTGCGCGCCTTCCAGTGCGTGGATCGGCGCTGGCTGTGGCAGGACATCGAACCGGCGCCGCGTCTCGATCGCCCGCTGACGGTGGGGCGCACCGGTATGCGGCAGGGCGTGCGCTCTTGCGCCTGCTGCACGGCGATCCTGCCGGCCAATCAGGTGCGCTGCCCGCGCTGCCACACCAACGGCTACGTGCGTCGCCGCCACAGCCTGCAGTGGACGCTGGCGCTGCTGGTGACCTCCGTCATGCTGTACATTCCGGCCAACCTGATGCCGATCATGGTGACCGAGGCGCTGGGCAACAAAATGAACTCCACCATCATGGCGGGGGTGATCCTGCTGTGGGGCGACGGCTCTTATCCGGTGGCGCTGGTGATTTTCATCGCCAGTATCATGGTGCCGTCGCTGAAAATGCTGGCGATCGGCTGGCTGTGCTGGGATGCGAACGGCAGGAAGAAACCGCGCGCCGACAGCGAGCGCATGCATCTGATTTATGAAGTGGTCGAATTCGTTGGCCGCTGGTCAATGATCGACGTGTTTGTGATCGCCGTATTGTCGGCGCTGGTGCGAATGGGGCAGTTGATGAGCATTTACCCCGCGACGGGCGCCGTGCTGTTCGCGCTGGTGGTGATCCTCACCATGTTCGCCGCCATGACATTTGATCCCCGGCTGACCTGGGATCGCGCAAGTGAAACAATCAACAAGGAGCCGCAAGGTGACGGAAAATAATCATAGCGTCGCGGACGTCGAGAAGATCAAGCGCTGGTCGCCGGTGTGGATCATTCCCATCGTGACCGCGCTGATCGGCGCCTGGATCCTGTTTTACCACTTCAGCCATCAGGGGCCGGTAGTGACGCTGGTTACCACGACGGCGGAAGGGCTGGAAGCGGGTAAAACCAAAATCAAAAGCCGCAGCGTGGACGTCGGCGTGGTGGAAACCGTCACGCTGAGCGAGGATCTGAGTAAGGTGATGGTGCAGGCGCGCCTTAATTCCGGCATGGAGAAATTGCTGCGCCAGGACTCCGCCTTCTGGGTGGTGAAACCGCAGATCGGCCGTGAAGGCGTCTCCGGGCTGGGCACGCTGCTCTCCGGCGCCTATATCGAACTGCAGCCGGGCAACAAGGGCAAAGACGGCAAAGACAACTATCAGCTGCTCGACGCGCCGCCGCTGGCCTCACCGGATGCCAAAGGGCTGCGCATCGTGCTGGACAGCGAAAAATCGGGCCAGCTCAACGCCGGCGATCCGGTGCTGTTCCGCGGCTACCGCGTCGGCTCGGTGGAAACCAGCTATTTCGATCCTAAAACGCGCGCCATGCGCTATCAGCTGTTCATTACCGCGCCTTACGATCAGCTGGTCACCACCAACGTGCGTTTCTGGAAAGACAGCGGCGTGGCGTTCGACATGTCGGCGCAGGGCATGCGGGTGGAGATGGGGTCGCTGACCACCCTGTTCAGCGGCGGCGTCAGTTTTGACGTGCCGGAGGGCTGGGATCGCGGCGAACAGGCGAAAGAGAAGGCGGAGTACCAGCTGTTCGACAACCAGCGCAGCACGCAGGATTCGCTGTATACCGTGCATAAGGACTACCTGCTGTTCTTCTCCGATTCGGTGCGCGGCCTGCAGCCGGGCGCCCCGGTCGAGTTCCGCGGCATTCGTCTGGGCACGGTGGCGCAGGTGCCGTTCTACAAAGAGGGCATGGCGCAGCGCCTGGACAACGATTACCGCATTCCGGTGTTGATCCGCATCGAGCCGGATCGCTTCCAGAAAGAGCTGGGCGGCAATTTCGATATCGAAGGGCATTTGAAAGACGCCGAGTCCCGCGGCATGCGTGCCTCGATGAAGTCCGCCAACCTGCTGACCGGTTCGCTGTACATCGATCTCGACTTCTATCCGCAGGAGAAACCATGGAAAGGGCCGCGCGAGCTGTTCGGTTATCCGCTGATGCCGACCACCAGCGGCGGGCTGGCGCAGATCCAGCAGAAACTGATGCAGACGTTGGATAAGATTAATGCGATGCCGATCAATCCGATGATCAACGAAGCGACCAAGACGCTGGCGGAAAGTCAGAAAACCATGAAGTCGACGCAGCAGACCATGAAGTCGCTGAACGACATCATCGCCAGCAAAGAGATGCAGGCGCTGCCGCAGGACATGCAGAAAACCCTGCTGGAGCTGAACCGCAGCATGAAAGGGTTCCAGCCTGGTTCGCCGGCTTACAACAAGATGGTGGGCGATATGCAGCGCCTCGACCAGGTGTTGCGTGAGCTGCAACCGGTGCTGCGTACCCTGAATGAGAAGAGCAACGCGCTGGTGTTTGAAGCCGCCGGCAGCACTGACCCTCAGCCGAAGAAGGCCACGAAATGATGAAATGGATCCCGGTAGCCCTGGCGCTGTTGCTCAGCGCCTGCAGCAGTTCGCCACAGAAGACCTACTATCAGTTGCCGGCGCTGGGTGCGCCGGCCGCGGCCAGCAGCAGCGGTGCCTCCACGCGCCAGCTGTGGCTGGAGCACGTGAGCGTGGCGGATTATCTGGCGCAGAGCGGCGTGGTGTATCAGACCAACGACGTGCAGTATGTGATAGCGCAGAACAATCTGTGGGCCAGCCCGCTCGACCAGCAGCTGCAGCAAACGCTGGTCACCAACCTGAGCAGCGCGCTGCCGGGCTGGGTGGTCTCTTCGCAGCCGATGAGCAGCGATCAGGATGTGCTCAACGTCACCGTCAGCGGCTTCCACGGCCGCTTTGACGGCAAGGCGATCGTTCGCGGCGAGTGGGTGCTGAACCGCCAGGGGCGCTTGATCAAACGGCCTTTCAGCCTGGAATTGAAACAGGGCGAGGACGGCTATGATGCCCTGGTGCGCACCCTGGCGCAGGGCTGGCAGCAGGAAGCTCAGGCTATCGCAGCACAGATGGGCGGCATTTAGTCATAATTTGGTCTAAAATCGTCTAATCTCTGTCAGCGTGAAAATTCGTTTTTTTCGCTGGCAGGGATTTCTATTTAATTTCAAACGGTTAAGCCCTTCCTCGGCAGATCAGCCACTTAGCACTTTCCTCGGGCGTAGCTCACAAATATGACATTGGCGTGAATTTTGCGCATTGATCTTCTCTTCTTTTAGCGCTATTGATTACTCGTGGCTGCGCAAAAAGCAGCCATTGTTTTCTTTCCACCAGACCAAAATGAGGGAAACGAGGCATGAAGAGACAGAAACGCGATCGTCTGGAAAGGGCGCATTCGAGAGGGTATCAGGCAGGTATTTTAGGGCGTTCCAGGGAACATTGTCCCTACCAATCATCGGTGGACGCCCGGTCTCAATGGCTGGGAGGTTGGCGAGAAGCCATGGAAGACAGGGCTGTGACCGCTTAAGCGGCTCCCTGTCAAATAAAAGGAATAACCTCCGCCTTTGGCGGAGGTTTTTGTTTGTGCCGTTTATTTGTCCTGCCAGCGTTTCAGTAAAATACTCGCATTCACGCCGCCAAAGCCGAAGCCGTTTGATAAGGCGTAGGTCATGTCCATCGATTCAGCCCGTTTCGCGACCAGATGCAAGCCTACCGCCGCCGGATCGGGATTGTCCAGATTCAGCGTTGCAGGAGCTATCTGATCGCGCAGAGCCAGGGCGGTAAAGATGGTTTCCAGCCCGCCGGCGGCGCCGAGCAGGTGCCCGGTCGCTGATTTCGTCGAGGTCACGGCGACAGTCCCGGCAGTGCCAAACAGGTGCTTGATGGCATTGATTTCGCCTAAATCGCCTACGGGTGTCGAAGTCGCGTGCGCGTTTAAATGCTGAACCTCTTCTGGGGCGACATTCGCCTGCTTCAACGCGATTTTCATCGCCCGATAGGCGCCGTTGCCGTCTTCAGCGCCGGAGGTCATGTGGTAGGCGTCGGCGCTGGTGCCATAGCCGACGATTTCCGCGAGCGGCGTAGCGCCGCGCGCCCGCGCATGCTCCAGCGTTTCAATCACCAGCATGCCGGCGCCTTCCCCCATGACAAAACCGTCCCGGGCGCTGTCGAAAGGCCGAGAGGCCTGTCGCGCCAACTCGGCCGGTGCGGTGGACATGGCGCGCGCGGCGGCGAATCCGCCCAGGCTTACGGTGTCGATAGCCGCTTCGGTACCGCCGCACAGGGCGATATCGGCCTCATCATTGCGGATCATACGCACCGCGTCGCCAATGGCCTGCACGCCGGCCGCACAGGCGGTGACCGGTGCGCCAATCGGGCCTTTGAAGTGATGCTTGATGGAAACGTGACCGGCCGCCAGATTGACCAGGAAAGAGGGGATGGTGAATGGCGACAGGCGCTTGGCACCGCGGCTGTCCGTAGTGCGCACCGCCTGGGCAATGGCCGGGAAGCCGCCAATGCCCGAGGCGATGACGGTGGCGGTTCGCTCTTGTTTTTCCTCCGTATCGGCTATCCAGCCGGCCTGACGAACGGCTTCATCCGCCGCCGCCATGGCAAACAGAATAAAGCGATCCATTTTCTTTTGGTCCTTGGGGGCCACGGACGCGTCGGGGTTGAATCCCGCCTCGGCATCTTGCGCCAGTTCGGGGACTTGCCCCCCGACCTTGACCGGCAAATCTGCAACGATCTCGTCAGGCAAAGCCCGAATGCCGGACTCTCCTTTTAATAAACGTTGCCAGATGGTCTCCACGCCGCACCCTAACGGTGAAACGGCGCCCATGCCGGTAATAACGATACGACGATTGCTCATGACTGCTCCTTGGTGAGTTCGGATAAATCGGCGAGGCGCCGCTGCCGCATCAGTTCGGCGCGTTGACGTATGCCGTCATTTGCCGCAGGCCCCGGTGCCAACGTAATAAACTGCGGCGGCACCTGCTGTTGGGTCTCGACGTTGATCAACTGGACCTGGATCGGCCGATCGGTGCGGCCGTCGACTAACAAGGCGCTAATGTCACCGTCGATCAAATGGCGATTGCCCCATTGTGAGAGAGCGGCCAGTACGGGAAGAAAATCGTTGCCGCGTTCGGTGAGCAGATATTGATAGCGAACCGGCCGCGTTTGATAACGTTGCTTATGCAGAATGCCGTGGGCCACTAAATCCTTCAGGCGTCGGGCCAGGAGAGTGGGTGAAATCCCCAGACTTTGTTGGAATTCGTCGAACTTGGACAACCCCTGAAAGGCATCACGCAGGATCAGGATGCTCCACCATTCTCCGACGCGATCTAATGAACGTGCGACGGGGCAAGGTGTATCGCTAAAGCGGGTTTTTTGCATATCGCCTCTTTGTGGGTACATTTATTGTAGTTACATGATGGTTATACTAGGCGATTTTGAGGGGCAAGAAAATGACCGGATGCAAAAAACCGCTATCGCGTCGGTGCGGGCTGCGGGGAGGAGCCTCGCTCAACTGGCCTGCGTTCGGGTAGGAATAGGGTGGAGACAGGGGGGAAAAAACGTTTCGGCAGCGGGCAATTAAAGGAGGTGAGTAGTCTTTAAACGAGAAGAGAAAGAAATGCCATCACGCTGGGCGTGATGGCATGCGAAGAGGATTAGAAAACAAGACGATGGCCGCCTTCTCCTCAGCGTGATCAGAACGCTGTGGTGTCCTTGAACAGGCCCACTTTCAGATCGGTGGCGGTATAGATCACTTCGCCGTCAACCAGCACTTCGCCATCGGCGACGCCCATGATCAGCTTGCGGGTGATGACGCGTTTGAAGTTAATGCGGTAGGTCACTTTCTTCGCGGTTGGCAGCACCTGGCCGGTAAACTTGACTTCACCGACGCCCAGCGCGCGGCCTTTGCCTTCGCCACCCAGCCAACCGAGGTAGAAACCGACCAGCTGCCACATCGCATCCAGGCCCAGGCAGCCTGGCATGACCGGATCGCCGATAAAGTGGCAACCGAAGAACCATAGGTCCGGATTAATATCCAGCTCCGCTTCCACATAACCTTTGTTGTGAGTCCCGCCGTCTTCGGTCATCTTGACCACGCGGTCCATCATCAACATGTTACCTGCCGGCAACGGTGGGCCACCGGCGCCGAACAGCTCGCCACGGCCGGATGCTTCGAGGTCTTCTTTCGTATAGGAATCGCGTTTATCTACCATGTTCTCAGTAAGCCTTATTTTAATGAAGGACGCAGGTTAGCTAACACGTGTACGCTGAACAAGTCCGATCAGCCGTGGTTGAACCAGTTGAGCCAGCGCAGCGGCCACGGACGACGGCGTTCCTGCAGGCTCACCTGCGCAATCCGTTCCTGAATGGCCGCCAACAAGTTCGGCTGTTGTTCGTCAGAGTAGAGGCAACCTGTGAGCAAAGGCAAGGCTTCCGCCGCGCTCTCTACCGCCCACAGATGGAATTGCCCTTCGCGTACCGCGTCGACGACATCCTGGCGCAGGCACAGGTGGCGCACGTTGGTCGCGGGCAATACGACGCCCTGTTTGCCCGTCAGGCCGCGGCGCAAACAAACCTCGAAGAAACCTTCGATCTTTTCGTTAACGCCACCTATCGGCTGTACGTTGCCGAATTGGTCGACGGAGCCGGTGACGGCGATCTGCTGGGTGATCGGTTGCTGTGACAGGGCGCTGATCAACGCGCACAGTTCAGCCAGCGAGGCGCTGTCGCCGTCTACTTCACCGTAAGATTGCTCAAAGACGATGGAAGCGGAGAAGGGTAACTGCTGATCCAGATCCAGCTCGGCGATCAAAAACGCCTGCATGATCATCATGCCTTTAGCGTGCAGGTTGCCGCCCAGTTCGGCTTTGCGCTCGACGTCGGTGAATTCGCCGTCGCCGAGATGCACAACGCAACTGATGCGCGACGGTTCGCCAAAACTGCGTGGATGGCCGGGATAATCCAGGACTGACAGGCCGTTGATTTGCCCGATCACTTCACCCTCGGTCTCAATCAGAATCTGGCCCAGCTCGATTTCATCCTGCATACGTTCGGCCAGATAGCTTTCACGCCATTCGCGGGCATTTAACGCCGCTTCGAACGCTTTGGCCGTAATGCGATCTTCTTCGGCATACAGTGCGGCTTCGGACAGCTGCTGGCCAAGCCAAACCGGCGAGAGTGGCAGGATGCCCTGGTCGCCGCTGTAACGCACGGCCTGAACGATCAGCGGCGCCCAGGCGTCGCTCGCCAGCATCGGCAACTGCTGGTCGGCAATCACGCCGTTGACGTAGCCGCACCACTGCGCCATATCATCAACTTCAGTCAGCTGCAGATCGTCTTCGAATTCACCGTAGACCGCTTGTTCACTCAGTTCCGGCTCGATATCGTGAAAATCGGCCAGGCCGTGGCGATCGCCGACCACAATCAGCCGCAGCTCCAGCGGCATTGGCGGAATGGCTACCGGCAGCGGGCGGGTTTCGTCTGGCGAAACCCAATGGAACTGACGTTGGCCGATCATTTGCTTCAGCCGCAGCCATAGCAACGGCTGAGCCAACAGGGCGCGGGCCGACAGAATCAAAATGCCGCCGTTGGCCTGGTGCACCAGACCCGGCTGCAGGGTGATGTCGCCATTGTGGATCCGTACGCAGCCAAACAGTTGCTCCGGCTCAACCCACTCCTGGAACAGGCAAGCGCCGCCGGCGGCAAAAGGTTCATCGCCACGGCTGGCCGGCTCTACGCTGACTTTGCCATCCTGAATGACATAGTGGCTGCCGCGGCATGCCGTGTTTTTCGGCAGCAGTGGCGTGACGGCGTGAGCGATCAGTTCCAGATACTCTCGTGTTTCTTGCGCTTTCAACAGCATGAAACGCGGTGGCGATTGGGGGTGGCAAAATAGCGTCAGGGCATTTTCCAGCCGAGGCTGAATGGCGGAAAAGGGCACGGGTGCCAACTGAGCGGCGGTATCAAATATCGCCTGATAAGGCGTTACGTCCGGCAATAAAGATTGCCATTCAAGTCGGTTATTGGTCAAAGTGTTAGATGCAATCGTTAAAAAGGGAAAGGGCGATTATACAAGAATAACGGCGGCTTGATACATGCGGAGTGCCAGTTGGCATCAGGGAGTTTGACATCGCGCGGTGACTGTGCAAAAAACAGTCTAAAAGACGGCTTAATTGCCGGGGAAATTTGGCGCAAAGCTGTTATGCTTATTTGAAGTTACGCGGTCACTGAAGAGCTCAAGATGAAATATCAGCAACTGGAAAATCTGGAGAGCGGTTGGAAATGGAAGTACCTGGTGAAGAAGCATCGGGAAGGGGAACTCATTACCCGCTACATTGAAAACAGCGCTGCTCAGGAGGCGGTTAACGAGCTGCTGAAGCTGGAAAATGAGCCGGTAAAGGTACTTGCATGGATTGCCGCTCACATGAATCCGGAACTGGATAACCGGATGAAACAAACGATCCGCGCCCGCCGTAAACGTCATTTTAACGCAGAACATCAGCATACGCGTAAAAAATCTATCGATCTGGAGTTTTTGGTTTGGCAACGATTGGCTGCCCTGGCGCGCCGACGTGGCGTTACGCTGTCGGAAACCGTCGTGCAGCTTATCGAAGACGCTGAACGCAAAGAAAAGTATGCGAACCAGATGTCGTCGTTGAAAGAAGACTTGAAGGCGATTCTTGGCAAAGATCCCAAGTAAGTGCGTGAGCGCGCCTGTGTTGCGCTTGGTTTCAACAATAGGATGAAAAAAACCCCGCTATGCGGGGTTTTTATTAGGCGAGTAAACTTAGCCCTGAGGCTGAGTTACAACGTCTTTGATACCTTTAACTTCGATCTCTACGCGACGATCTGGTGCCAGGCAAGCGATCTGAGCTTTGGTAGCGCGGCCAGATTTGTAGCCACAGGTGTTGCCAGTAACTGCATCTGCTTCACCCATACCACGTGCAGAGATTTTGTCTGACGGGATGCCTTTGGAGACCAGGTAGTCAACAACGCTCTGTGCACGTTGTTCGGACAGTTTCTGGTTGTACTGGTCAGAACCAACGGCGTCGGTGTAACCCAGAACAACTACGGAACCGTCTTTAGGATCCATGGAGCTCAGCTGGCTGTACAGCTGATCCAGAGCCTGTTGGCCTTCTGCTTTCAGAGTAGACTTGTTGAAGTTGAACAGCACGTCAGACTTCAGAGTGAAACGCTTGGTTTCAACAACTGGAGCTGGAGCCGGAGCTGGTGCTGGAGCAACTACGTCATCCTGACCGAAGCGGTAAGAAACGCCCAGGCTCAGCATGGTGTTGTCTGGACGCGCGCCAACGGTACCTGCGTCACCGATGTTGCTTACGAACTGGTAATCCAGGCGAGTAGCCCAGTTTTTGGTCAGTGCGTATTCAACACCAACAGCAGCCAGCGGAGAAACGCCGGTGTCGTGGTCGCTCAGACGCTGACCAGTACGGCCGTAGTTAGCTTTGGAATCTGCACGCCATACCATACCACCCAGACGAGTGTAGATGTCCAGATCGTCAGCAATTGGGTAGCTCAGTTTAGCGGCCAGTTGAACGCCCTGCGCTTTGAAAGCACCGTTGTTCACGCTGCCTTTGTAAGGCATGCGGCCGAGCCAGTCATAGCCCAGTTCGAAGCCCAGGTATTGGTTTGCCTGGTAACCCAGGAACGCGCCGGCACCCAGCTGATCTTTGTGGGTAGGGCCGTTGCCGATACCGTTCTGGTAACCGTTGCCGTAGAAACCAGTGTCATGGTACTGGGACCAGCCCAGTTTAGCACCGGTGTACCAAGTGTTATCTTTTGGAGCGGCTTGCGCTACGGTAGCGAAACCTGCCAGTGCCACTGCTAATGCGATAGCTGTCTTTTTCATTTTGCGCCTCGTTATCATCCAAATAGGCAATGAGCTTTAAAGCTGTTTTAAGCCCTTGGTTAAATTCCTTCGCCAAGGTTTAAGCCCTCGTTTGTTACTCGCCAGTTTTTCTGACGTTATAGAGCAACCTTGGCGATGTAAAGTCTACAACGTGGCGCGAAAGTTACAAGTGTGATGTGATAAGGCTCTAAAAAAAAACGCGGAATCGTACATATTTGCTAACATTCTTAGCCTAAAAAAACGGCGATTCCTTGGGCGTTTTTACTTGCCAAACCGCAGCCGGACTAGCTTTGTGCCTTCCACCGCAAAGGTTCCGCTTATGGGGTGCGAAAATGATGGGAAAAATCCTAAATTTACTTAATGATACAAAGAAGAGTGAATTTTTAGGGTGGAACAGTGTCCGTGAGTCGGGTTAATGTCACGTTGAGGGCGCATGATAAACCCATAGGCATTACCCAATTCTGCCGCACGTCTTAATCTTAGACGATCCTCCTCCGTTAGCTCGGGCAACCAGCCAAGAACCACGCTGTAATTTCCCGTTTGCAGCGCTTTTTCCATCGCCTCGACCGTATTCACCGGGCTGATTTGGCTCAATTGCACCATCTTATCTATAGGCAGGCCGGATTGCTGCAGCCATTGCTTGCTTAATTTTTGCTGCGGTGTCAGCCACAGAAGCCAGCGAGACTGCTTGCCCAGTTGCAGCAGCAGGGGCAACAGCAATTGAGCCACTGCGGGCTGGCGCTCGTTGTAAACAAGTTCACTGATCAAGCCATTCTCTTTGCCGACATCCGTGTTCTTCTCAGCATTGCGCGCTGTAAAAGAGCCTTGGCTGAAATGAGGTTGGTAGAGTGATTGAGTACGCATAAAGTTCCCGCCCATCGTGTTACTGTATGTTTATACAGTATCCCTGATTTGGGATAAGATCAACCCAAATTTTCGTAGCGGCTCGCATAATTGCGATCATTTTTTGTACCGGTGTTTTTTGTGATTGGCATGCGGGTGGATAGTGCGTATTTTCCTAATTAGTTGTTCACGTTACTCTTTTCATTGATAAGAGAAATAATACGACCGGAACCTAAAAAGGAGAAACGCTATGAAAAGGATGTCGATACGAAGGATCGCACAGGCTAAAAATTGCTTCGCGGCGCTGGGCGCCATCACCACGCGGTCACAGTTTGGCGGCTACGGCCTGCTGGCCGAGGGGGTAATGTTTGCAGTGATAGCGGAAGGAGAGTTGTACCTGCGGGCTACGGCGAGCATGGAACCGGCTTTTCGCGCCAGAGGGATGGTCAATATGGTCTATTCCAAGCGTGGAGTGCCCATCACTTTGCGTTATTACTGGGTTGACGAGTCGCTGTGGCGGGAACGCAACGAGCTGGTGGGGCTGGCCTGGCAGGCCGTCAGGGAAGCGCGTCGAGAGCAGCGGCTTAAGGCCGGCGATCACGGTCGATTGAAGGCGTTGCCGAATATCGATGTCAACATGGAGCGCCTGCTATGGCGAGCGGGTATCCGCAACGCCTATGACCTGCGGCTGCAAGGCGCTAAACGCAGCTATCTCCGCCTGCTGCAACAGCAGACCAATCTGGGGCTGCGCGTGCTGCTGTCGCTGGGCGGCGCGATAGCCGGTTATCATCAGGCGGCGTTGCCGGCCGAATTGCGCAACGAACTGGTGCGCTGGTTCGATCATACGATGGCGATGCGCCGCCATGGGCATGAGCCAGTGGTTCAGGGCCCATCGAGCGAGCCCTGAATAATTAGATTGCCTTATTGATTTGGGCGTGGAGTGCGGTGAGCTCCGGCAGCAGTTCGAGCATCAACCCCACCTGTTGCAACACCAACTGCTCTTTGCTTTCAGGTTCCGGAACGGCTCTGCGAATGCGCTCCGCCAGCTGTTCCAGCGCTTGCGCAATGCGCTGGCTGTTCCGTTCTTCCTGATGCAAGGCGCCGTCCACGTAACACACGGCATCATTGAGCAGATCGAGGGTGACAGGGGTATTCAGCCGCTCGCGGTGCGCCCCCAACGCCGAGATATAACTCAGGAGAGTGTGGTTGAGGCAAAGCAGGCGGAAGGCGGCTTCCTGCAATTCCTTGTCGGCCTTGGGATCGGCGGACATGTTGGAGATGACCGAAGCCAGTTCGGCATCGCTGTTGTGGGCATCTCGCCGCGCAATGCGGTAGGCGAGGCCGTTATCTTTACCCTGGTGGTATTGCACCAGAATGGCGTCCAGATAACGGCAGTTGGCATTCAGGGTTTTATCCACCACCGCCGGCAGTTGGCGGAATTTCCAGTCCGGCCAGATAAAGCTGACCGCCGCCCAGGCGATGGCGCAGCCCAACAAGGTGTCGTAAACGCGCGGGGCGGCTACTTCGAATCCTTCACCCAACAGGTTAAAGCATAACAAGACCAGTAGCGTGATGAACATGGTGGCGTGGGCATACTGGACGGTGCGGAAAGCGAAAAATAGAACGCCGGTGATGACGATCAACACCAGCTGTCCTTCCAGTGAAGGCACGAAATAGAGGATCGGCAGGCCGATCAGGATACCGGCCAGGGTGCCGATGATGCGCAGCGCCAGGCGTCGGCGGGTAGCGTTGTAGTTCGGTTGACAGACGAACAGGCTGGTCAACAGGATCCAGTAACCGTGCTGCATGCCGGTGAACTGGATGAAAGCGTAACCCACGCACAGCACCACCGACATGCGGATCGCGTGGCGGAACAGGGCCGATTGCGGCGTCAAATGGCGGCTGATGCGCAGGCGGATGTCGCTCCAGCCGGTTAAGCGATCGTCGGCCAGGCTGTTCTCTTCCGCTTGCCCGCTTGCCAGCGTCTGCTCTGACTCAATATTGGCCAGCTGCGCATCGATCGCATGCAGGTTTTTCAGCAGGTGCGCCAGCGCCTTGGTTTGTTCTGAATTGCCCTGGGTTTCGGCGATGCGCGCCAAGGCCTCCTGAATGCGGCTGAAGGCCGGCTCAAAACGCGGGTTGTGCTGGTATTTTTGCCGCAGCAGGATCGATTGTGCCAGTTGGCGGCAGGCGCGCGCCTGCATGCTCAGCAAACGCTGGAAGCGGAATAAAATATCGCTGTGGCGGAATTGCCGGCTGAGCGCGTGATACTGAACGTGGGAAGAGCTGGCGCGTTCGTGGATATCCTGCGCGACAAAATAGTAGTGCAAGGTACGGCGGGTGCCGCGCTGGCCGCGATCGCCTTTCAGGCGCGTCAGCAGCGAGGCTTTGGTCTGGTTAAGCAACGCGACCAACGCGCTGTTGGCCATCGCAACATCCATCCATGGCAGGTCGGCGTCGCGTTCGGCGTCGGGATCGAACAGGTTGGCTTTGGCATCCAGATAGTTGGCCAGTTGATCGTAGCAGCGCGCCAGGTTCTCTTGCAGTGGCCGGATAGGGAACAGCAGGTGGCCCGCCAGCGTCAGCAGGTTGTACCACAGCGCACCGATCACCAGCAGCAGCGGTTGATGATACCAGGCATCGTACATGGCGGTGCCGAGCATAGTGTAAACCGCGATCAGCAGTGCGCCGAAGGCGATGGTGGCGTAACGTTGCCCCAAGGCGCCCAGAAGGATAAAACCGCAGGTCGACGTGGTTAAGCCAAGGGCGAACAACCAGGGATAGGGGAACAGCAGCTCGATTGAAGCTGAGGCGACAAAGAAGCACACCAGCGTGATCAGCAGGTTGCGTAACCTGCCGGCCAGGCGGTCATCCAAGTCGGTCAGGGCCGCTGCCACCACGCCCAGCGTCAGCGGGATGGTCAGCTTGGGAATGCCCAGCCACCAGGGAACGGCGGTGGTGCCGATCAGCGCAATAAGGATGCGCAGGTGATACAGCAGATTGCTGTTATAGGTGTAACGACGTACTGCGGGTGCAAAAGAGCGCACGAAAAACTCCTCAAACGGAGAAAAAATTAACGCTGATGATAGTGGCGGCGAGCATTCTCAATACGCGCTTGCTGAGCCATTTCTACCGAGACGACGCGGCGCCCCACCGGCCACAGCGCGATGGCGGCAATTTTGAAATTGGCGATGCCGACCGGAATGCCGATGATCGAAACGCACTGCACGATACCGGCGGCGATGTGTGACAGGCACAGCCACCAGCCGAACAGCACTAGCCAGATAACGTTGAGCAGTGAGCCGCCGGCGGAGAGCAGCGCATTGCTTTTTTCCGGGTAGAGCTCATCGACGTGGATTGCCTCATTGCCGAACGGCACCAGCGACAGCTTGGTGATTTCCCAGCAGGAGCGGGTGAGCGGCAGCGTGATGACCAGCAGCACGCTGAACACCGTGGCGATGAGCCAACCCAGCGTGGTGAAGAAACCGCCCAACACAAAATTAAGAATATTCAGTACAGTACGCATAGACGTCATTCTGCTCTAATGTTGGCCAAACCGCGATGCGGGCGTATTCACGATAAAAACGCAAAATCTATTCTACCCTTTTTTTAGCGCTAGAGTGCCACTGCTTATCGCAGGTAAACTGGCAGATATCCGTTATTTAATCTCAACATAGTCATGGCGCGACGATATGGAACTTAAAGCGACATCGCTGGGGAAACACCTGGCTCAGCACCCTTATAACCGCGTGCGGTTGCTGCACGCCGGCGTTGAGGTGAGCGGGGAAAAACATGAATACCTGATCCCCTTCAATCAACTGATTCAGGTCAGGTGCAAGCGCGGCATCGTCTGGGGCGAGCTGGAATTTGAATTGCCGGACGAAAAAGTGGTGCGACTGCACGGCACCGAGTGGCAGGAAACGCAGCGTTTTTATCACTATCTGCAGCAGGCGTGGCAGCAGTGGAGCGCCGAAATGAGTGAGGTCAGTGCCGGCGTGTTGCAACAGCAGGTGGCACAGATTCAGCGCATTGAGCAGCAAGATAAATGGTTCAAAAAGTCTGAGCTGGGCAAGCTGCAGCAGCAAATCCGTGAAGCCTTCTCCGCGCTGCCAATGCCGGTGGCGCGCCTGGAGGAATTCGATAACTGCCGGGCTGATTACCATCTGTGTCTGCAATGGCTGCAGCAGGGGCAACGCAGTGTCGACCAACGCAACCGGCAGTGGACCGATCGCATGCTGGAGCAACATCACGACTTCTTCCAGACCGTCGAGAGTTCACCGCTCAATGACTCTCAGAGCCGTGCGGTGGTTAACGGCGAGGATTCCGTCCTGGTATTGGCGGGGGCCGGCAGCGGCAAGACGTCGGTGCTGGTGGCGCGCGCCGGCTGGCTGCTGCGCCGTCAGGAGGCGGAGCCGGGCCAAATCTTGCTGTTGGCGTTCGGCCGTCAGGCTGCGAGTGAGATGAATGATCGCATCAAAGAACGTTTGGGCGATGTCGGTATTCAGGCCAAAACATTCCATGCATTGGCGCTGCAGATCATTCAACAAGGCAGCCGCAAAGCCCCGGCCATCAGCCGGTTGGAAACCGATGCCAGCGCGCGCAAAGCGTTGCTGATTGCCCATTGGCGCGAGCAATGTGCAGAGAAAAAAACCCAGGCGAAGGGGTGGCGTCAATGGTTGACCGAGGAGCTGGAATGGGACGTGCCGGAAGGCGACTTCTGGCAGGATAAACGCCTGGCGGACCGGCTGGCGGGCCGGTTGGAACGCTGGCTGGGGCTGATGCGCATGCACGGCGGCAGCCAGGCGGAAATGATTGAGCAGGCGGATGAAGAAATCCGCGATCTGTTTTCGAAACGCATTCGGCTGATGGCGCCACTGTTGAAAGCCTGGAAAAGCGCCTTGAAAGAGGAAGGAGCGGTGGACTTCTCCGGCCTTATTCATCAGGCGGTTAACATTCTCGACAAGGGGCGCTTCGTCAGCCCGTGGAAACATATTCTGGTCGATGAGTTTCAGGATATCTCGCCGCAGCGTGCGCTGTTGCTGGCGGCGCTGCGTCGGCAGAACAAGCAGACCTGCCTGTTTGCGGTGGGGGATGACTGGCAGGCGATTTATCGCTTCAGCGGCGCAGAGTTGACGTTAACCACGGCTTTTGCCACCCACTTCGGCGAAGGGGCGCAGTGCGCGCTGGACACCACTTATCGCTTCAACGAACGTATCGGCGAGGTGGCCAACCGGTTCGTGCAGCAGAACCCGCACCAGCTGAAAAAACCGCTCAACAGCCTGAGCAAGGGCAATAAAAAATCGGTGGCGATCCTGCCGCACGAGCAGCTGGAGCCCTTGCTGGATAAATTGAGCGGCTACGCCAAGCCGGATGAGCGCATCCTGGTGCTGGCGCGCTACCATCATCTGAAACCGGAAGCGCTGGCGAAGGCGGCCACCCGCTGGCCCAAGCTGGATCTGGAATTTATGACCATCCACGCCAGCAAGGGGCAGCAGGCGGAATACGTCATCATCGCCGGTTTGCATGATGGGCGTGACGGCTTCCCCGCCGTGGCGCGCGAGTCGGTGTTGGAAGAGGTGCTGCTGCCGCAGCCGGAGGATTTCCCGGATGCCGAAGAGCGCCGTCTGCTGTATGTCGCGTTGACGCGCGCTAAACATCAGGTGTGGCTGTTGCAGGATCGTGAACGTCCTTCGGTGTTCGTTGAACACCTGCAAGATCTTGGCGTACCGGTGCAGAAAAAACCGTAAGCCTGGGCCTGGCGGCTGCCAGGCCGCGAGGACTATTTCAGGCGGTCTTGCAGGTAGCGCTGATAGTCGGGGATGGCGATCTCCACCTCGCTTTTGAACAGCGGAGAGTCGATCAGAAAGTCGGCGGTCGAGCGGTTGGTGGCCACCGGAATATTCCATACGGTCGCCAGCCGCAGCAGCGCCTTCACGTCCGGATCGTGCGGCACCGCGTTCAGCGGATCCCAGAAGAAGATCAGCATGTCTATCTTGCCTTCCGCAATCAGTGCGCCAACCTGCTGATCGCCGCCCATCGGGCCACTCAGCATGCTGGTGACGGGAATGCCGCTGGCGCGCTGGATCAGATTACCGGTAGTGCCGGTGGCGTACAGCTGGTGCTGCGCCAGAATGGTCTTGTGGCTTTCTACCCACTCCAGCAGGGCCTGTTTGCGGTGATCGTGCGCCACCAGCGCAATGTGTTTGCGCGCGGCGATAGTGCGGGTGGTCAATTCCATCTCGGTGTCCTTCGCTAATCGGGGAATGTGCGACAGATTACTGAAACTGTTTTTCACTGCCTAGCGTTTGCGCTTGAAAATGCGAAGAAAAGACGCCTTTACGGGGAAAGGCGCCGGGAGGGATCAGCGAATCGGTTGTTTATTGGCCCAGCGCAGAAAACGCTTCTGTGTTTCCTTGTCGGCCTGTTGAAACCAGTATTGCAGCATTTGTTCCGACACGTTTTCACCTTTCAACGTCACCGTCGGGGCGTTTATCGGCGCGCCGGCCAACGCGAGGGCTGAGGCATTGCCCGCGTTCGCCTGAACAAAGCTCGGAACGGAGGCCGGGCGGTTCTGGCGGTTGTAATCGGTCATCACCTTTTCCAAATCGGTATTGAAGGTGACGCTGTCGGGATGCAGCACATCATGCCGGAACGGCAGGGCGTTGCCGTCTTTATCGACCACCAGATAATTCAACGTTCTGTCAAAGCGTTGCGCATCACGATCGTTCTCGATGCGTGGCAGTTCGATCGCCACCTGGCTGATCTTTTGCGTATTGAAGGTGGCAACCAGCGGCAAGGAAGCATAGGCCTGCGTATGCTGGCCGGAACGTACGGTTTTGGTCACTTTAAACAGCAACTGGTGCTGCCCGCCATCCAGTTCAAGGCTGTCGGCGCCTTTTAACAACGAACCTGTCATTTTCTTGCCGTCGACCACCAGCAGGTCGATGTCCGGGGAGAGTTTCAGGGTCGTAGCCGCGGCAGGCATGCTGATGCTGAGCAACGCCGCAACCACCAGACCAAATTTCATCATTATCTCCTTATAAAGTGGCGTAACGCTAAGTGTTGAACACGGCATAGGTTGTGTCAAAATTTTTCAATCTGGTATTTTGTTTACATTTTTACATATTTTATCGCGATTAGACATGACCATGCGCAGCTGAACCGCGACAGCCTATGACCATAAGATTGCGGTGAAGTTTCCCTTGCGTTGCGTTTAACCGAACGAATGCCGATCGGTTACACTCGAAATGGAAAGTGACGCAGTGATAAACGGGAGTTGAAGATGCAAGATCAAGAGATTGTTGAGCTGTTGCAACAGGTGAAAACTATCGCGCTGGTCGGTGCCAGCGATAACCCATCGCGGCCCAGCTATGGGGTGATGGCGTATCTGTTGGCGCAAGGGTATCAGGTGATCCCGGTCAGCCCAAAACTGGCGGGGCAGACGCTGCTGGGGCAGCAGGTTTACCCTACGCTGGCCGCTATCCCGCAGCCGGTGGATATGGTTGACGTGTTTCGCAATTCAGAAGCGGCTTACGGCGTGGCGCAAGAGACGATAGCGATCGGCGCCAGGGCGCTCTGGCTGCAGATAGGGGTGATTAACGAGCAGGCGGCAGCGCTGGCGCAACAGGCCGGGTTGCGTGTGGTGATGGATCGCTGTCCGAAAATCGAAATCCCGCGCTTAGGGTTGGAGCGCTAAATAAAAAGGGCCAGGCGCGATGCCGGGCCCTCTCGGGTTTCTCAGGTCTTGGCGCGGTCAATTGCGCAAGCGTGGCGCCTGTAGCTGGTGACGGATGGATTCCGCCAGTTCATCCAGCGATGGTTGCTCGGGGTGTGCCTCCTGGGCTTCGCTATCCAGCTGCGCTTCCGCCAGATAGGTGTGTACCGGTTGGCCTTCCTCGTCTTCCATCACCACGTGGTACCAAGGGGCTGAACGCAGTTCATCGTTCGCCGCTATTTCGTCAGCTTTGGGTTGTTCCAAAGAGTATTCCGGGTCGATATCGATCACGACGCCCAAATACCCCAGCAGTTTATGCCTAACCTGTTGTCCGATACCGAATTTGCTGGCAATCATGATGACCTCCTGAGAAACAATGCCTTGCTCATATATGGGGGCAGGGCAGCGCATTTCAAGTTACATCACCCGACAAGCGAATCCTTTCAGATACAGCCCCTCAGGGTATGTGGCGATCACCGGGTGATCGGCAGCCTGTCGGAACTGCTCTATAAATTGTACATCACGTCCGGCATCTACAGCGGCGTCGGCCAAAATTTTCTGGAACAGGTCGGTCGGCATCAGGCCGGAGCAGGAGAAGCTGAGCAGAATGCCGCCCGGATTCAGCAGCTGCAGCGCCAGCATGTTGATGTCTTTGTAGCCGCGGCAGGCGCTGGCCAACTGATTCTTGTTCTCGACGAATTTCGGCGGATCCATGATGATCAGATCGAATTTTTCGCCTTGAGTGCGGTAGTTGCGCAGCAGCTGGAACACGTCATCGCGAACGAACTCCGCTTTGTTCAGATCCAGCTTATTGAGCTCGACGTTCTGTTTGGCGATATCCAGCGCCGCCTGCGAGGTATCCACGCTGATCACCTGCGCGCAACCGCCCATCAAAGCGGAAACGGCGAAGGCGCCGGTGTAGGAGAAGCAGTTCAGCACCCGACGGCCGGCGGAGTAATTGCGCGCCGCCAGGCGGCTGTCGCGCTGGTCGAGGTAGAAACCAGTTTTGTGCCCCTGCTGAATGTCCACCAGCAGCTTCATGCCGTGTTCGGTGATCGGCAGCAGTTCCGGCGGCAGATCGCCAAATACCGGGCCCTGTGCCAGCGGCAGGCCTTCTTTTTTACGTACCGCAACGTCGGAACGATCGTAGATCGAGCATTCCGGGTAGCAATGCTGCAGGGCGGAAAGCAGGGCCGGGCGCTGGTATTCGGCACCGGCGGACAGCAGCTGCAGCACCAGGAAATTCTGGAAGCGATCGATAGTGATGCCCGGCAGGCCGTCGGACTCGCCGGCGATCAGGCGGTATCCGTCCAGACCGTCGCGCTGTGCGACCCAATCGCGCCAGCTTTGCGCTTGCTGCAGGCGGCGAATGAAGAAATCGATGTTAATCTCTTCATCTTGCTGGAAGGTCCAGACGCGTGCGCGGATCTGCGACTCGGGCGAATAGGCGCCGCGTGCCAGCCACTTACCCTGGCTGTCGAGGATATCGATGGTTTCACCGGAGTGGGCTTTGCCCTCAACGCGTTGAACGGCGCCGGAGAACACCCAAGGGTGGCGACGGAGTAAGGACTTTTCACGTCCTTTGGCGAGATATAAGCGCATGGTTAAACTACTTTTTATTCAATGGGTTAATTGGCTGGATTAAGCGTTTGCCAAAATAAGTTCGTCATCATAGCTGAATCTGACAGCGTTCACTACCGCGTTGGCTCGGATTGTATCGCGTTATCTCTGCGGGCGTCGCACCGAAGAGAGAGAAAGTGCAGCCTTCAAACTGAAGAAATGGCAGCTTAAATGGGTGTATGATAGCGAAGCAGAGATGACGGTGCGTTGATTATCGTGTGAAGGTGCTTCGTTGCCTATAGCCATCAGTATTCGGCAGGAGGGGGTAGAGAAAGTAAGGCTGAAGAGTTATATTTTTATTCGCGTTAAAAAAGATTTTGGATGTTTTTACAATATAACGTAAAGGGAATGTACCGGTGAGATTTTTTTTATTTTTCATTTTTTTGATTTCGGCTAACATAGCATTCGCTAACGAGTGGGTTTTTATTGAAGATGAAAATGCTATAAGTGATGGGGTATTAAAGGTTTCTGTCCAGGGTGGACATTATAAGATTTCATTCCCTCCCTCTGCCAACCCTAATTCAGGTTCTGTGTCGATTAATGGTGAGCGATTTTACGGCAACCGCTCTTTTGGATTCGACGGTAATCAAGCGGACAGAATGATTGAAATGCTCTTAAAGGTAAAGAGTGCTCAGGTCGAATACGATGATCGTTTTAAAACGAAAGTCGTTCGCAAGTCGATTGATTTTTCAGATGTTACAACACCCATTGAAAACTTGAAAAATAAAAACCATTATCATCTCTCCCATAAGTGATGATAGGGCAGACGTCTGTAACTTGAAAGCGGAATAGCGCTGTCACGTGGCAGCTCGACGTCAGGTGCGAACAACGATGACAGGGTGACGGCACTTTCTTGTGAGTAAGCAATCTCATCGTTCAAGAACGTGGATTGAAAATCACCATTTTTTAATCGACTGATTGTTAGTGTTTTTTTTGCACGATTGTGAGTGATTGGCTACAGGTTTCCGTTTGTCTCACGAAGGGAAATCTATCTGCTGGTTGATGGAGTTGTAAGTGATTTGTAGGTTTTTTGTGAGTTTTAGGGTTTTTCTCATTGGCAAAAATCTTAACTTAATCTGTTATTGAGCACCTGATGTTTATTATGCAGATATTAGGATTTTTCTTAAATGTCTAAAGAAAGAAGCTTGTCGTTTGATTTTTTGAAAGGGTTGCTTATCTTGCTCGTCATCGTGGGACATTTATTGCCAGGCAGCGCTGATGTCGGTTTGCGTGGGGCAATATATTATTTCCATATGCCGCTTTTTCTAGGGGTGACGGGCTACTTTGTTCGGCGTTATTTTCTTGATGGCGGCGTGATTAGCGTGCTGAAAAAGTATCAGTGGCGCATGATAATTCCTTATATGTTGGCGTTCGTTGTTTACAGCGTTTATTCTCTTTACTCCTCAGAGGAGGTAGGTTTAAAGCAGTTCATCGGTCTATTTCTTTACCCCTACTATCATCTTTGGTATATCCCAGCAGTGATCATATTCGTGTTATATACTATGGTCATTTACAAGAGTAATTTCTTAATTGGTTTCTTTCTGTTCACTTCCGCTGTGTTATCTATTGTCTGGTACTGTTACGCCGACACGCTGGAAAACCAATATGCCTGGCTGAAATTCATTGGTGATAAGCGTTTCTATTATTACTACTCCTTCTTTTTATTAGGTTTCCTGGTCGGGGATAAGAATTTTCACGGTAACCCGCTGGCGTTGTTCGCTATCGCGTTGGTCGTAGGCATATTAGGGTACTATGAACCGAACGGGGCACTGCTGGATGCCGCCTCATGGTTTGCATTTAATGCTGCGCTGTTGCTGTTGATGGTGAGTTTGTGTAAACGCCTGAAGCTGAGAATTGAGGGCGTTGTGGTCAAAATGGGGCAGGTATCTCTACCTATTTATCTTTGGCATGTGTTACCCATTTTGCTTGTCGGAGCAATGGTCGATAAGGATACGTTAGGTTTTTATCTCAGCGTAACGGCCATTATTTTCGCTCTGGTCATCATATTTATCCGCTTGCGTGGCAAAAGCAGATTTATCGACTCTTTCTTTTACGGAGAAAGGGCCAACTGGCTACCCGCCGAAAAATAGCAAGTCTGTCCCGGCCGAGGGAGCTCGGCCGTCTACTTTTTACGTAAGCCTCTATTATAGAAATTGTTGTCCTCTGGCTCCTTGCCTCTTTATCTTTTGATTGAGTTTCTATACTCAATACATACTTATTCTTTAGACAAGATAACAGGGGGCGATTATGACACAAGTTTGCATTGCTGCGTATGTGTATGGCGTGGTGCAGGGGGTTGGGTTTCGCTATTCCACCCAGCGGCAGGCCGAGGCGTTGGGGGTGACAGGCTATGCGCGCAATCTCGATGACGGCAGTGTTCAGGTGGTGGCCTGCGGCACACAGGCGCAGGTGGACAAGCTGTTGGAGTGGTTGAAACAGGGCGGCCCGCGCAGCGCGCGCGTCGAACGTGTGCTGGTGGAGCCGCAGGGCCTGGCTGATTACAGCGGGTTTGGCATTCGTTATTAAACGCTCGCCTGCAGCGGCGCTGCGGGCAGAGCGGTCAAATGCATTTTACCGGTTTCGGCAATCCGGCGATTTTGGTGGCTTGTTTGGCCGGCCCTTTCGGGAACAGGCGATACAGATAGCGGCTGTTGCCTTTTTCTTCGCCGTATTTCTGCGCCATCGCTTTGACCAGCATGCGGATAGCCGGTGAGGTATTAAATTCCTGATAGAAGTCGCGCACGAAGCGCACCACTTCCCAGTGTGCTTCGGTGAGCACGATCTCTTCCTGCGCGGCCAGCAGCGGCGCCAGCCCTTCATGCCAGTCGGCGCTGTTTTTCAGATAACCCTGCGCGTCAGTGTCGATAACCTGACCTTCAAACTCCAACATACTGCCTCGATAACGGATAATTCGGAACGGCCGCCAGTTTAGCAAATTTTTTCAGCCGCAAAAAACAAAGCCCCGCCGGAGCGGGGCCTGGAAAGCTGGTGTAACGTGCGATCAGTTGCTGCGGGCGAAGCCCAGAATGCTCAACAGGCTGATGAACATGTTGTAGAGCGACACGTACAGGTTAACGGTGGCGCGAATGTAGTTGGTCTCGCCGCCGTGAATGATGTTGCTGGTTTCCCACAGGATCGCGCCGGCGGAGAACAGGATGAACAGCGCGCTGATGGCCAGGTGCAGGGCAGGGATCTGCAGGAACAGGTTGGCGATCACCGCCACCAGCAGTACCACAAAACCTGCCATCATCATGCCGGACAGGAATGACATGTCTTTACGGGTGGTCAGCACATACGCCGAGCAGCAGAAGAACACCGCTGCGGTGCCGCCCAGCGCCAGCATGATCAGATCGCCCGCGCCGGCGTTCAGGAACGAGCTGAGAATGGGGCCGAGGGCATACCCCATGAAACCGGTCAGCGCAAACGCCGCCAGAATGCCTGCCGGGCTGTTGGCCAGTTTATGGGTCAGGAACATCAGGCCGTAGAAACCAACCAGCATCAGCAGCAAGCCCGGCGCCGGCAGCCCCAGCATCGTGCTGGCGGTCGCGGTCAGCGCCGAGAAAGCCAGCGTCAGGGATAACAGGAAATAGGTGTTGCGCAGGACTTTATGCGTGCTGAGCAGCGAGTCGCGCGAAGAAGATGAGACGACAATGCGGTCCATAATGCTCTCTCTTATCAAGCCATCACAAAATAATCCCGATGATAGGCAGCGCAAGCGCTTGATTAAAGTTTGTTTACCAATCTTTACCCTTAGTTATCATTGTTGCAACAGCAGGGAGGAGCGGACGCGCGTTTGTTCGCCGTTTGCTGCGTCTTCGCCGATTTTTCGCGCGGTTGAACGCGCCCGGGCTTTACAAGCGAATGAGGTCTGTTTATAGTGCGCGTCGTTGCGGAGGGGTGGCCGAGTGGCTGAAGGCAACGGTCTTGAAAACCGTCGACGGGAAACCGTTCCAGAGTTCGAATCTCTGCTCCTCCGCCATACATTCTGACCCCGTGCTCACTGAGCACGGGGTTTTTGTTTTTGCGTGCGCAGAAACCGAGGCGCTTTTGCAGGAAACGCGATCGGCTATTGATAAGGGCCACGCATCGGTGAGATTATGCGGTCATCAAGGTTGGCTGCTCGGATGCCTGCTGCTGTCAGGCACCGCCGGGGTGATAAACAACGCTGCCTTATCGATTTCGCTTAATGCTCTTATGGAGACAGAGATGAACTGGTATCAAGTCGCCCTATGGACCATGATCTTTCTGAAGTCCGGCGCTTTCCTGGTATTCGTGTGGTGGTGGATGTTCAAACGCGCGACCAAACCTTATGTGCGCCCGCAAGACGTCGTGGTGGACGATACGCCGTATGATGAGAACCTCACCATGGAAGAGGTGATGAAAAACCATGGCATCGTCCGTACGGATATGTCGGTAAAATAGCCCTTCCTCCCCAATCGGTATCTGGGGCGTGTTTGCCATAAGCGCGCCCCGTTGCGATCCTTCGCTGTCTCTCTATGGCATTCTGTTCTCAGGTTAACGGCATAGCGTTACCGGGAAAAGCACGCCATGAACGATGTACGCATCCTGCCGAGCTTTACGCATCGAAAAAACGCCGTTCTTAATGCCGAGAGAGATCATGGGGATTTCCTGGGTCAGCTCATCCGGCGCGTTGTCGTCGGGCGTTTTACTGATTTCTCGGTGGGTGGTCATGTAAAACCCGTGATCTAACCTCTTTATATCAAAGTTTATTTTCCTATCCAGGCTGTAGGTTTTTCCTCTCACGGTGATGTCCCCACGCTGCACGATCATGGCATGATGTTCGTCATAGATGAATAAACTACCCGTCACTTTTAATTCCAGGTCATCGCCTGAAGCTAATCGTTTTTTAGTGATCGTATCGGCCTGGCAATTCATATGCACAGGCGCGGCGGGGGTTAAAATGCGAAACAGCACAATGAAGAGAATCACTGCCAAAAATCCGATAGTCAGCATTTTGGGATTGAGCAATGCGGCCATTTATTTTCCGTTGAGAATTTTGTAGGTAACACACTGGGTATATCGATCTTGTGAGCCGAGATAACACACACCGAGGAAGGTGTTATAAGTCAACGTGTGTTTTACGGAGGAAAAATAGATGTCCGCTTTACTGGCTATACAATCCACACCGCTCTCTTCTAGCGCCTGGTTGACCATGCGCTTTTCCAGTTCGTCATCAATATGCTTGTCTGCATCCAGAGAATACAAGGTGCAGCGGTCTTTTTTCCCTAACGAGATTAAATTTTCTCTGGGTTGATCAGGCGGTTCAACAGGATAGAACGCCGCGACGAACAACAGCGGAATAAATGCGCCGCAGATAGCGGCAATAGCGCGAATATTTACCTGTTTCTGCGGCGGCGTGTTATGTGATTCGGCAACCGACGGGAAAGACGAAAGCGGCACTGAGGCGGAAGAAGGGGGAGTTTCGTTAACGGTTGCCTGCGGTGATGGGTAAATATCAATCATGGCGGTAAAGCAAAAACCGACTTTCGCCAGGGTCTTTATCGGGGAGGTTTCTCTCCCCAGCAGTTTGAACGCTTTCCTTATTTCACTGACGGCCACATTGAGGCTGATCGATGAGCCTGAAAAACCATACTCTTCCCATACCTTTTTTATCAATACCTCACGTTTCAATGGGATATTCGGATGAGTCAGCATTTCAATTAACAGGCGCGAGGCCGGATTGGATATCCGTATCGATGACTCATCGTTATCAATGAGTTGGAGACGACACGCATTTGCGTCATAGATCACGCAGAGGTCGATAATATATTTCATGTATTCAGGTTTTTATAATGGTATGGGCTTCCAGGTCGCGGCTAGTATTTAGTGAAACTTCGGTCAGGTCAAGGTTCTGGGTGGGAAACATAAATAATTCAGGGTGTTTTTTATTTCTTCGACGAACAGAATGCATGGTGCATTGCTCTTTTTATTATGCTTGGCAGAGTTAAATTCTGAAAATATATAATTTATTAGATTATAATAATTAAAATTTACGTTAATAAAAATAATGTTCCTGTTGTTAATGATTTGATGCAGAATTATCTTAGTGTTTTACGGCGCCTGCTTATGTGCCGGGCGCTTATTGATGGCTCCCAAACGGCAATGCGATTTTTCCAAGAAAACGGCAGGTATTTAGTGCAAGGCATCGCCGTTTTCTTTAGCCATGGATGGAGGAAGTATGCTCAGTATCGGTATCGTATCTGAAAACATCTTTTTCAGAGAGGCGATGAAAAGGATATTGGCGCCAAGGATTTTTCATAAGGATCACGTTATTGCTTACTACGACGATCTGCCTTTGGCCATGGGGCGAAATTGCCACGATATTCTAATCGTCGATGATGCGATAAAAAGCCTGTTGCGTTTCAGCATGGCGGCAGCGTTATTGTCTGCTATTCATGGCGTGAAAATTTTTTTGACGACAGAAGAGAAGCGTCGTCTGTTATTTCGTTCTGTCACGCGTGATGTGGTGGTGCTCGATAAAAGAGTGCGAGTTCCCGACATGAATAAGGAATTGTCTTTGCTGCAGGCTAATATTGCGCAGCATTCTGCATTAAATGGAAACGTTGAGGGTGGGGCGGCCCGCAATACGAAAAGTTGCCTGACTGAAAGTGAAGTGGAAACGCTTCATTTGCTTTCTTTCGGCTATACGGTGACCCAGGTATCCCGAATGCTTGATAAAAGCGTAAAAACGGTCAGCACGCAGAAATGCAGTGCATTACGCAAAATGGGATTGAAGAATCGGGTGCACAATTTATTGGACATTTCATCCGGTTTCTCGGCGGTTATCTAGGAGTTCGTTATTTTGTCGCTTTTATTATCGGCTGATGAATAACGCTATGGCTTGATTTTATAAAAACAGGAATGTGTTCACCCTTTTGCCTCTGTATTACGGGGAGGGATTGTTTCATCCCGCCAGCAGCGGCTGCTTTTTATTTATTCTCTCAAACCAAACTGTTATGGAGTTTTATCTCATGATGAAGAAAATGCTTTCTGTTGCAATCATGGCGGCCGCGGTCGCTGCGCCGGTGGCTTTTGCTGAAGACAATTCCGCCGGTGGCGTGATTAACTTTACCGGCGCCATTACCGACACCACCTGTACGATTAACGGCGGCAAGAGCGCGGATTTCACCGTAGCACTGAGCCCGATCTCGGTGACCGATGCGGGTAACACCGTCGGGCCAATCACCAAGAACAAGAAGTCCTTCTCGTTGACCTTCTCCGGCTGTTCGCCGGCGGCCGGTACCGCGGGCACCCCGCTGAAAATCTACTTCTCCTCCGCGGATAACATCTCCACCGACGGCAAATATTTGCTGAACAACTCGGTCAACGAGAACGACGCTTCCGTCGCGAAGAACGTAGGCTTCTCTCTGGCGGAAACCGGTTCTTCCACCCCGATCCAACTGAACGTGCCTTATGTCACCGACATCATGGGCGACAAAGAGGCGCCGGATTCAGAAACCCTGACGCTGGACGCGTACTACTACAAAACCAACGCCGAAGCGGCAAAAGTGGGCGCTCTGAGCTCCAACGTGACTTACACCATTTCTTACCTGTAATCGCGCTGACAGCCAGGCCCTTGATAGGGCCTGGCCACCCGGGGGAACGATGAAAAAATACATGATGATAGCGGCGCTGTTGCTGGGTTCCGTTGGCGCGCAGGCCAATGTGGTGGTTAACGGCACGCGGGTGATCTACCCGGCAAACAACAAGGACGTGATTGTCCAATTGCTGAATAACGGTACCGACCCCTCGCTGGTTCAGGCCTGGATCGACGACGGCGATATCAATTCCACCCCGGAAACCGCCAATGTGCCGTTTTTGCTGTCGCCGCCGGTGGTGAAAGTGAACGGCAACAGCGGGCAGCAGCTGCGTATTCAGAAAGTTGGCGCCGCGTTGGCGGCGGATCGTGAATCGGTGTTCTACCTCAACGTGCTGGATATCCCGCCGACGCCGGAAAACCTGCAGGGCACCAATACGCTGCAGCTGGCGATCAAGTCGCGCATCAAACTGTTCTACCGCCCGCAGGCGTTAACCCGCGGCGTGGAAAATGCGTTGGAAGAACTGACACTGCAAGCCAATGGCAAAGGCTTCAACGTCATCAATAAAAGCCCGTATTTCATTACGGTAGCGAATATAGGCCAGGGTGCGGACAAGCATCTGCTGGTTGATTCGCTGATGGTCGCGCCGTTTTCCACCCAGTTTGCCGCCAGCAAACGAGCGGTCAGCAAAAACGCCCGTTATGACCTGATGTATATCGACGATCTGGGGGCTTACAAGTCTAAAGCCATCACCGCACACTAACCTGAAAGAACAACAATGAAGCTGAATAAAAAAGTCCTCTCGCTGCTGACCGCCTCTTCATTCTTGTTGCCGGATACGGCCTGGGCGGTGACGTTCGATACGTCGCTGTTGGCCGGCGAATCGCGCGATTCCGATCTCTCGCGTTTTTACCTCAATAATGACATGCCTGCCGGCCGGCAGGAGATCGATGTGTATGTCAACCATGACTGGAAAGGGCGCTATGCGCTGCTGTTTGGCACCCAACGCGACGATATCCAAATCGACTACCAGGATGCGCAGCGGCTGGGCATCGATCTGAGTCAATTGCCGACGCCTCAGGCGCCCCAGACGACGCTGTCGATCGCCACGCTGGTGCAGGGCGGCCGGTTCGATATGGACGTCGGCGCGCTGAGCCTGCGGCTGACGGTGCCGCAGGCGCGGGTCAACCGATCGGAGGCGGGATACGTGGATCCAGCCTTCTGGAATCGCGGCATCTCCGCATTGACGCTGGCCTACAACGCGACGTACTACCACGCCGAGGCGCGCGGCGACGGCAATCGCAGCAACAACGACGATTTTTATACCGGGCTGGAATCCGGGATCAATCTGGCCGGTTGGCAATTTCGCGACAGCAGCAGCTTTCGCCACGGCAGCGGGCGGGGGAGCCACTGGCAGAACAACACGCGCTACCTGCAGCGCGGCTTCGCCGACATCAAATCCAACCTGACCGCCGGCGATTTTTATTCGCCGGGGGATCTGTTCGACTCGGTGCGCATCCGCGGGGTGGCGCTGGCGTCGGACATCAGCATGCGCCCCAACTCGCAGCAGGGCTTTTCACCGATCGTGCGGGGCGTGGCGCAAACCAACGCCCTGGTGAAAGTGGTGCAGAACGGCAACGTGATCTACCAGGAAAACGTGCCGCCGGGCGCCTTTACCCTCGACAGCATTCAGCCGACCGGCTCGGCGGGCGATCTGTGGGTAACGGTCAAAGAGGCGGATGGACGTGAACAGTCGTTCAGCGTGCCGTTTTCCGCCGTACCCAACATGTTGAAACAGGGCGTCAGCCAATACAGCGTGCTGGCCGGCAAGGTGAACGAAAGCAATACCGATTACGATCCCGGCTTTGTGCAGGGCACCCTGCAGTACGGTTTCAACAACCTGGTAACCGGCTATGCCGGCAGCATTTTGAGCGACGACTATCAGGCCTGGCTGCTCGGCAGCGGCTGGAACCTGCCGATAGGGGCGGTGTCCATCGAC
Source organism: Serratia sp. CY31944 (assembly GCF_052169175.1). NCBI lineage: Bacteria > Pseudomonadati > Pseudomonadota > Gammaproteobacteria > Enterobacterales > Yersiniaceae > Serratia > Serratia sp. CY31944. The sequence continues at coordinate 56,787 of NZ_JBJNLG010000016.1, read as the reverse complement.
CTGACGCATGCCGATACCCGCCTGAAAAACCGCCGTGAAAGCGGGCAGAGCTTCCGTATCGCCTACAGTAAATTTCTCGATGCCACCGCGACCAACTTCACGCTGGCGGCCTACCGTTACTCCACCCGCGGTTACTACAGCTTTACCGACGCCATTTACTCTAATGACGGTTACCGCCAGCTGGAACGGCAGTTTGACCGCTGGCGCGACGAGGAGGGTTTGTCCGAACTGGATATGAACACCTGGGATGCGCTGCGGTCCGCCCGGCCGAAAAATACCTTTACGCTTAACCTGAACCAGCGTCTTAACGAAGGGTGGGGCACGCTGTTCTTCTCCGGCTCCCAGCGCGATTACTGGACGGCCAACGCGAAAAGCCGCGAATACCAGTTGGGGTACTCCAACAATCTGGGGCGCGTCAGCTACTCCGTTTCCGCCAGCCGGGTGCGCAACAGCCAGCGTGAGGAAGAGACGCGTTATTACCTGTCGTTCAGCCTGCCGCTGTCGGTGTTCGACAACAACGCCTACCTCAGCACCGGCCTGTCGGCGACGGACTCTCACTATCAGCAGAGCACGGTCAGCCTGAGCGGCAACGCGCTGGAGTCCAACCGTCTGAGCTACTCGCTGAACGGCAGCAATCGCAGCGGCGGCGACAACATGGCCGGTGTCAATGCGGCCTACCGCACCCGTGTCTCGACGCTTGGCGTCTCCTACAGCGAAGGCAACGATTATCGCCAGAGCGGCCTCAGCGCGCGCGGCAGCCTGGTGGCGATCCCCTGGCATGTGCTGGCGTCGAACGAAATCGGCAACACCATGACGGTGGTCGAGGCGCCGCAGGCCGAAGGGCTGATGGTCAACGGTGATGAAAGCATCGTGACCAACGCCCAGGGCCTGGCGCTGGTGCCCTATGCCACGCCATACCGGCAAAACTCGGTCACGCTGTCGGATACCGGCCACAGCAGCGGGGCGGAAATCAGCGGCAACGTCGCCAACCACGTGCCTTACTACGGCGCGGTCAGCTACCTGAAATTCGAAACCGATCAACGTCAGCCATTCCAGCTGCGGGCGCAGCGCGCCGATGGTGCACCGCTGCCGTTCGGCGCCGAAGTGCTGGATGAAAACGGCCGGTCGATAGGCTTTGTCGGCCAGGCCAGCGTGCTGTACCTGCGCGTCGAACAGCCGCCAACGGCGTTGACGGTGCAACTGCGCGACGGCCGTTGCCGCATAGCCAAACCGACTCTGGCGCTCGACGCGTCGCCCGGCGTTTGCCGCTAATACAGGATAACCGAACCTATGATCAGGCTGATTTTTTTGCTGCTGCTGTCCGGGCTGTTCAGCGGCTATAGCTATGCTTCCTGCTATGGTCGGGGCATTGAGTACGCCCCTGCGCTATTTGTCGATCTTTCTGACAAACTGAGTGCCGCTAACCCGGTCTGGGAATATCAGGCGTCTACCCAATACAGTGGGACTTTCCGCTGTTCAGGCAGCAAATTCGAATTTTCCTATACGCCGGTGTTGTCACCGAAAGATAAATATGCCACCTATATCGGTTTCAATGACGGAAAGCAGTGGATACGCGCGGAAATCACCAATGACATCAAGAATATTACGTTAAGAGGGGCGGGAAGCCATTTGGCCAGCGAACTGAATACGATGATGACGGTGCGGTTTTCGCTGGTGCAAAAACCCAAAGACGGGCTGTGGGTTAATGGCGATAGCTATCCGTTTGAAGACGTGCTGTTCGTCAGTGATATGAGCGGTATGTCATTGGGAGAGATCCTGGGCTGGCCGTTCAAAATGTTGGGTAAACTTCTGTCGTGGATCGCGAGCGGTTTTCGAAAATGGCCTTATGACGATCGTGATATGTACGGTCAACCGATGACGGTGAGGTACGCGCCGAAAACCACCACCTGCCGTTTCGACAACGCTGGCCTGACGGTCAGATTGCCCAAAATGGGCGTGGCGCAGGTGCTGAATAACAACCAACCCGGCTACACGCCGTTCTCGCTGAACATCAGCTGTCAGAACATGCAGCAGGAAGGCATTGCCGATCGCGCCGTCGAGATGTTCCTGTCCAGTAATAACCTGCTGGCCTCCGACGCCAGCGTGCTGACCAATGCCAACGCGGGCGGCGCGCAAGGGGTGGGGCTGCGCCTGGTCAAACGCGATATGCCGAGCTCGCCGGTGGTGGTGTCGCCCTCCAATGTCGATCGCGGCAGCGCCACCTCACTGTTTCACGTCGCCGGCGGCGGCAGCCTGAACAGTCACTTCATCATCGGCATGGGCGCTTATTATTATCCTTATCAGCGCGATGGCGTGACGCAGGGTGAAATCAACACCTCGGCCACGCTGAACATTATTTATCCCTGATGAATAGGTTGATGCAAAAAAACCGGCAGCTGCCGCTGCCGGGGTTGGTTATTGATAAGTCATTGCGCTGGCGTGCAACTTGTTATTGCCTACGATCGCGATGATTTTGTAGTAACGGGCACCAGTCTTGGCGGTTTTGTCTGCCAACATCTTTTCCGCATCGCTCAGATTCGCGGCACCGCTAACGGTAATCACCTGGCGCGGCGTCAGGGCGTCCGCCTGTTGATTATTGATTTGCGTTGCCGCGACTGTTGCGCCTGAAAAGACAAAAGCGCCTAGCAGCATCGTTTTCAACATGACGTTCTTCATGATGTTCTCCCCAAGCGTAATACGCTTGTTATTTGCTATGGTTGAATGTTTTTGTTTCGTTATGCTAAAGGATAAGCAGCGGGGTGCCGGCGCGGTAGTGCCTGAAAGCGTAATGCATCGTTTCCAAACTGGAAACGATAAGGAGGGGGGCATGCAGGATTTGAACGATCTTCAACTGTTTGCTTTGGTGGTGCGACATGGTGGCTTCGCCGCAGCCGAGCGGGCGAGCGGCGAAGCCAAATCCAAACTCAGCAAACGCGTGGCTCGTCTGGAGGCGAGTTACGGTGCGCGGTTAATCGAACGTTCGACGCGCAGTTTCCGCGTCACGGATATTGGCCGCGATGTGTATCGGCAGTGTGAGGCGATTATCGAGCGGTTGGAGGCGACCGATGCCATTGTCGCCCGTGCGCGCGACGAAGTGAGCGGCTGCCTGCGCATCAGTTCGCCGCCCGGTTTGATGCAGTATTATAATTCCCATCTGCTGTTGGGGTTTATGGCGCGTTACCCGGACGTGCGCGTACAACTGTTGATCCATGAGCGCCATGTGGATCTGATCAACGAAAAGATCGATGTGGCGTTTCGTATTACGAGTCATTTCGACCAGGATCAATCATTGATTAAACGCGATCTTGGCGTACGGCAACGCATTTTGGTCGCCGGCGCGCAGCTGGTGGAGAAAGCCGGCGGCTTGCCGCAGTCGTTCGAACAGCTGGCCAGCTTGCCGACGTTGTCGATGGGGGAGTGGCTGGACCGCGATCGATGGGAGTTCGAGGATAATGCAGGCAATCAACGTACTTTCGTACACGTCCCCCGGCTGTGTTGCGGGGATTACAGCACGTTGCATAGTGCGGCGATTGCCGGGATGGGCGTCGCGTTTTTGCCGATCCATTTGTGTGCCAACGAATTGCGAACGGGTCAACTGCTGCGTCTGCTGCCGCAGTGGCGTGCGCCGAGCAGCATTGTTCATCTGGTGTTCACCAGCGGCAAAGGCCTGTTGCCGCCGGTGCGGGCGTTTATCGATCACAGCGTCGCGGTATTCGCCGAAGCCAATCGCCGCCTCTCAATGATGCCGGTTGCCTAGCCGCTTGTCACGGCCCATCCAGGTGTTCGAAAATATGTGCGCCGGCTCCTTGCCGCCCCAATATATCATTCGGGTTGCGCAGCGGGCAGTCGGCGAGCGACAGGCAGCCGCAGCCGATGCAGCCATCGAGATGGTCGCGCAGCACCGTCAGCCGTTGAATACGCTCATCCAGCGTTTTGCGCCAGGCGGAGGACAGCACTCCCCATTGTTCTGAGGTCAGCTTGCTGCCGATGGGGAAACGGCTCAGCGCGGCGCGGATCTCTTCCAGCGGAATGCCCGCGCGCTGTGCGATCTTGATCACCGCGATATAGCGCAATACCACCGAAGGATAACGCCGCTGATTGCCGGCGTTGCGCGTCGCCTGAATCAGCCCTTTACTCTCGTAGAAGTGCAGCGCGGATATCGCCACGCCGCTGCGTTTCGCCACTTCTCCGACGGTCAATAGCCGATTGGCGTCAATCGGTTCATTTCTTGCCATTTTATCTTCCTCAACTTGACCTCAAGTTAACCTGAGGTTTTATAGTTCAGCCTGCCGGGCTTGGCAACCGGCATCTCTCGAGACCTGCCCCCGTCTTATTGGGGAGAAGGATGGCTTTGGCTGTAAAATCAGGAAGAAACCGTTATGCAACGCTTTATCAACACCGCTCTGGACAGTTATTGGTTTTGGCTGCTCGCACGTCTGTGCTTGATGGTGATTTTCATCTCGTCGGGGCTCGCCAAGCTGTTCGACATCGAAGGGAGCCTGGCGGAGATGCGCGCCGCCGGTTTGCATCCGGCCTGGCTGTTCAACCTGGCGTCGGCGGCGGTGCTGCTGACAGGTTCGGTATTGATCCTGCTGAACCGGTGGGTGTGGCTGGGCGCCGGCATGCTGTCGGTGTTTCTGATCCTGACTATCGCGATCGTCCACACCTTCTGGAATATGTCCGCTCCCAATATGCAGATTTCTCTCTACTTCGCGCTGGAACACATCACGGTGATCGGCGGGCTGTGGGTGACGGCCATCGCCAGCCGTTTGCGTCAACGTCTGGCCAACACGCGTGAGGCTGCATGATGAAACGATATCTCATTATCGCGGCGCTGCTGGCGGTGCTCGTCGTCGCTGCGGTAGCGATGCGTTCCACCGCGCGGCAAAGCGAAGGCGCGCCGGCCTATCCGCCGGTGAAAGTGGCGCTGGCGCCCGCACTGCGTGAACAGGCGGCGCGCAGCTACGCCGGCGTGGGCGAGCTGGAGGCGGCCAGCCAGGTGGAGGTAGCGGCGGAAACCAGCGGCCGCATCACGCGTATCCTGTTCGAATCCGGCCAAACGGTGCGGCAGGGGCAGTTGCTGGTGCAGCTCAACGATGCAGTCGAACAGGCTGAGCTGGTGCGTCTGCAGGCGCAATTGCGCAACGCCGATCTGCTGCTGGGACGCATGCGAAAACTGATGAACCTCAACGCCACTGCGCGGCAACAGTTGGACGATGCGCTGGCCGAGCGGGATATGGCGCTTGGCGCGGTGCGGGAAACGCAGGCCAAAATTGCGCAGAAGGCGATCCGTGCGCCGTTTTCCGGCGTCATCGGCATTCGCCGCGTGCATGAAGGGCAATATCTTAACGCCGCCGAGGCGGTGGCGAACCTGGTGGACGCCGATACGCTGCGCGTCAACTTTTCGCTGGACGAACAAAGCAGCGCCGGGTTGGCGCCAGGCCAGGCGGTGTCGGTGCAGGTTGGGGCGTATCCCGATCGCGCTTTCCCCGCCGTCATTACCGCTATCGACCCGATGATCGGCAAATCTCGCACCGTGCAGGTGCAGGCGACGTTGACCAACCGTGAGGGATTGCTGAAGGCCGGCATGTACGCCGGCATTCGCGTCACGCAGCAGCAGCGCGTGGCGGTGCTGACGGTGCCGGAAACGGCGCTGACCTACACGGCCTACGGCGATACCGTGTTTCTGGCCCAGCAGGGTGAAAAGGGCATGACGGTCAAGCGCGTTTCGGTCACCGTGGGTGAGCGCAACGACGGGCGCGTCGAGATCGTCAATGGCCTGCAGGAAGGCGATCGGGTGGTGACTTCGGGCCAGCTCAAACTGAGCGACGGCATGGCGGCCGAGCCGGTGGCGCAGGATACCCTGAACGCCGCCCAGGCCGGTTCCTGAGGAGAGACCGATGACATTTACCGATCTGTTCGTGCGCCGGCCGGTGCTGGCGCTGGTGGTCAGCACCCTGATCCTGCTGTTCGGCGCGCTGGCGCTCAGCAAGTTGCCGATCCGCCAATACCCGCTGCTGGAAAACTCGACCATCACCATCAGCACCGACTATCCCGGCGCGTCGTCCGAGCTGATGCAGGGCTTTGTCACGCAGCCGATCGCCCAGGCGGTGTCCTCCGTCGAGGGCGTTGACTACCTTTCTTCCTCGTCGGTGCAGGGGCGCAGCGTGGTGACGGTGCGCATGGCGCTGAACCGCGACTCCACCCAGGCGCTGACCGAAGTGATGGCCAAGGTCAATCAGGTGCGCTACAAGCTGCCGGAGCAGGCTTACGATCCGGTGATTGAGCGCTCCGCCGGTGAGGCCACCGCCGTGGCCTATGTCGGCTTTTCCAGTAAAACGCTGTCCACGCCGGCGCTGAGCGAATACCTGACGCGGGTGGTGGAGCCGATGTTCACCACCATCGACGGCGTCGCCAAGGTGGAAGTGTTCGGCGGGCAAAAAATGGCGATGCGCCTGTGGCTGGACAGCGATCGGCTGGCCGGCCGCGGCCTGACCGCCGCCGACGTGGCCGACGCGGTGCGGCGCAACAACTACCAGGCGGCGCCGGGCAAGGTGAAAGGGCAGTATGTGGTTGCCAACGTGCGGGTGAATACCGATCTCACCAGCGTTGAGGAATTTCGCAATCTGGTGGTGCGCAACGACGGCAATGGCCTGGTGCGTTTAAAAGACGTCGGCACCGTGGAGCTGGGCGCCGCGGCCACGGAAACCAGCGCCCTGATGGATGGCGAACCGGCGGTGTTCCTCGGCGTCTTCCCTACGCCGACCGGCAACCCGCTGGTGATTGTCGACGGCATTCGCCACCTGATGCCGGCGATCGACAAGATGCAGCCGCCGGGCGTGAAGATGGCGCTGGCGTTCGAAACCGCGCGCTTTATTCAGGCCTCGATCGATGAAGTGGTGCATACCCTGCTCGAAGCGCTGGTGATCGTGGTGGCGGTGATCTACCTGTGTCTGGGGTCGCTGCGCACCGTGTTGATCCCGGTGGTGACCATTCCGCTGTCGATCCTTGGCGCTGCCGGGCTGATGTTGGCCTTCGGCTTCAGCGTCAATTTGCTGACGCTGCTGGCGATGGTCCTGGCGATCGGCCTGGTGGTGGACGACGCCATCGTGGTGGTGGAGAACGTGCATCGTCATATCGAAGAGGGGAAAACGCCGCTGGCGGCGGCGATGATCGGCGCGCGCGAGGTGGCGGGGCCGGTGATCGCCATGACCCTGACGCTGGCGGCGGTCTATGCGCCGATCGGCCTGATGGGCGGGCTGACCGGCGCGCTGTTTCGCGAGTTTGCGTTGACGCTGGCCGGGGCGGTAGTGGTGTCCGGCGTGGTGGCGCTGACGCTGTCGCCGGTGATGAGCTCGCTCCTGCTGCCGGCCAAACAGAGCGAAGGGCGCGTGGCGCACGCCGCCGAGTGGTTCTTCGGCGGTCTGACGCGGCGCTATGCGCGCGCGCTGGATTTTTCGTTGCGCCACCGTTGGTTGACCGGCGCGCTGGCGTTGCTGGTGATGATCAGCCTGCCGCTATTGTACCTGATGCCGCAGCGCGAGCTGGCGCCGACCGAGGATCAGGCCATCGTACTGACCGCCATCAAGGCGCCGCAGCACGCCAACCTGAACTATGTCGAACGCTTTGCCTACAAGCTGGACGAGGTTTACAACCGCATGCCGGAAACCGAAAGCCGCTGGATCATCAACGGCAGCGACGGCACGGCGTCCGGCATCGGCGGCATCAACCTGACGCTGTGGCAGGCGCGTCAGCGCTCGGCGTCGGCGGTGCAGGCCGATCTGCAGCGGGCGGTGAACGACGTCGAAGGCACCAGCATTTTCGCCTTCCAGCTGCCCGCTTTGCCGGGCTCCACCGGCGGGCTGCCGGTGCAGATGGTGCTGCGCACGCCGCAGGACTACCCGCAGCTGTATCGCACCCTGGAAGAGGTGAAGCAGAACGCCAGAAACAGCGGCCTGTTTATGGTGGTGGACAGCGATCTGGACTACAACAACCCGCTGGCGGAGGTGCATATCGATCGCGCCAAGGCCAACAGTCTGGGGATCCGCATGAGCGACATCGGCGAATCGCTGGCGGTGCTGGTGGGGGAAAACTACCTCAACCGCTTCGGCATGGACGGCCGCGCCTATGACGTGATCCCGCAGAGCCTGCGCGAACAGCGGCTGACGCCGCAGGCGCTGGCACGACAGTACGTCCGCACGCAGGACAATACGCTGGTGCCGCTCTCCACCGTGGTGTCGGTGGCCGTTAAGGTCGAGCCGAACAAGCTGACCCAGTTCAACCAGCAGAACGCCGCCACCCTGCAGGCCATTCCCGCGCCCGGCGTTTCGATGGGCGAAGCGGTGGCCTTCCTCGAACGGCAGGCCAATGCGCTGCCGGCCGAGTTTAGCCACGACTGGCAGGGGGATTCGCGCCAATATACCCAGGAAGGCAGCGCGCTGGCATTCGCGTTCCTGGCGGCGTTGGTGATCATCTATCTGGTGCTGGCGGCGCAGTACGAGAGCCTGAAAGATCCGCTGATCATCCTCATCACCGTGCCGCTGTCGATCTGCGGCGCCTTGCTGCCGCTGGCGCTGGGCTACGCCACGATGAACATCTATACCCAGGTCGGGCTGGTGACCCTGATCGGGCTGATCAGCAAGCACGGCATTTTGATGGTGGAGTTCGCCAACGAGTTGCAGATGCATCAGGGGCTGACGCGGCGCGCCGCGATTTTGCAGGCGGCGCAAATTCGCCTGCGGCCGGTGTTGATGACCACCGGGGCGATGGTGTTCGGCTTGATTCCGCTGCTGTTCGCCAGCGGCGCCGGTGCCGCCAGCCGCTTCGGTCTGGGGCTGGTGATCGTGTCCGGCATGCTGGTGGGCACGCTGTTTACCCTGTTTGTGTTGCCGACGGTGTATACGCTGCTGGCGCGCGATCACGCGGTGGCGTCGCCCCGGCAGCGTGAACTGGCCGCGGCGCAAAAGGCGCTGGCGGAATAAACCGCCGGCGCCCGTATGAAAAATAAACCCGCCGCGGCGGGTTTTTTCGTCAGTTTTTGCAGCCCATCAATTCCGGCAGTACGCCGGGCTTGCTCTTCAGCGAGGCCTGCACGTCGTCCGGCAGACCGGCCCAGATGATCAGACCGGTGCGTTTCTCGATCTCGTCCACCGTCACGCGGAATTGGCAAAAATCGGCGCCCTTCGGCGTATTCTGATCGAACAGGAAAGCGGCATAGTGGTTCACCGCCGGGCTGTTGTTGATGAAAATCACTTTCCAGTAGGCGCTGGGGATGGTGTGCGCTTTCTGGGTGCCCGGCAGTTTGCCCATATCGCGCTCATACAGCGGCCCGGTCACGGTATAGACCGAGGAGATATCGGCGCGATCGATCAGCTTGCGTTCCTGATCTTCCAGCCGCGCCCAGGCGCCCTGGTTCAGATCGGACTTTTGCGGCGTGATGTTGGACAGGTAGTTCAGCGACTCCCAGTCGGAAACGCCCGCCAGCGAGGCCAGCGGCGCCTGATGACCGCGATCGACCTTCAACGCCGCATTGGCACCGGTGTAATCGGCGGGCGCCAAAGTGTCCGCCGGGTTGAGCGCCGGATCGGTTTTCCAGTTGCGCGTCTTGCCGCTGGCCGGCGTGTCTTTGGTGATGTGATAGGCCACCCAGTTGGCGAACTTGGTGGTGCTGTTGTTGTTCAACGTATAAGCGTGACGCACGATCGATACGTTGCTGCTGCCGCCGGTCGGGCAGCCGACCGCGCAGTTGTCGATGGATTCGAGCGTGTCGGCCGACGCCTGCGCGGCGAACAGCAGGGCGGCCAGGGCCAACATCTTGTTGTTAAAACGCATATTCATATCCTCAATAAGTTAAAATATACTGTATATATTTACAGTGAATTAAACTTATCGCAGTGAAACGAATACAACAATGCAACACATTCATGTTATGAATGTGTTGGCGTTGGCAGAGCGGAACGGCGCCCTGTACGCCGCTCGGACTATCAAAAACGCCAAAACGTGCGTGAACAGAGGATCAACATCGGATAGATCTCGAGGCGGCCGAGCAGCATGGCGGCGCACATCAGCCATTTCGCCGCGTCGTTCAGCGTGCCGAAACCGGCGGCGGTTTCTCCGTACCCCAGCCCCATATTGTTGATGCAGGCGGCGACGGTGGCGAAAGCGGTGACCAGATCATAGCCCATCAAGTTCAGCAGCCAGATAAACAGACAGGTGAACAGCACGTAAAGGAAGAAGAAGCTCCAGACGGAGCGCAGCGTCCGATCCTGGATCGGCGCATTGCCGACCTTGATGGTGTACATGGCGTTGGGATGCACCAGCTGGTTGATCTCGAGCCGGCTTTGTTTGTACATGATCAGAAAGCGCAGCGCTTTAATGCCGCCGCAGGTGGAGCCGACGCAGCCGCCGAAGAAACTCGCCGCCAGCAGCAGCATGATGGTGTGGGACGGGATCCGGGTGTAATCGGCGATGGCCAGGCCGTTGTCGGTCATCATCGAACTGGTGAGGAAAAAGCCGTGCACGAAGGCGTCTTTGACGCCGTACATGCCCGAGCGGTACAGCTCGATACACACGATCGCCACGACGATGGCCAGAATCAACAGGAAAAAGCGCAGCTCGGGGCTGCGGTACAGCGGTTTCAGGCTGCGACGGCCGACGGCAATGAAATAGAGCGTGAAGTTCACCGCCGCCAGAATAGAGAAAATGCCGCCGACCATTTCCACCGCCGAACTGTCGTAGTACCCCAGGCTTTCGTTACGGGTGGAAAATCCGCCGAGCGACACGGTGGAAATGCCGTGGCACAGCGCATCGAACCACGGCATGCCCGCCAGACGAAAGGCGACGGTACAGGCCAACCCCAGCCCAAGGTAGATCAACCACAGGTTTTTCGAGGTATCGGCCAGGCGTGGCGTCAGGCGTTCCTCCTTGAACGGGCCGGGCATTTCCGACTGGTAAAGTTTGGCGCCGCCGATGCCCAGCAGCGGCAGCACGGCCACGGCCAACACGATAACCCCGAGGCCGCCGATAAAATTGAGCTGGGAACGGTAATAGAGGAACGATTTGGGCACGTTCGAGACGTCATTCAGCACCGAGGCGCCGGTGGTGGTGATGCCGGAGACCCCCTCAAACATCGCGTCGACCAGCCGGACGTTCAGCGTGTCATCCAGCCACAGCGGCAGGGCGCTGATCGCGGAAAACAGCAGCCAAAACATCACGATGATTAGAAAGCCGTCCTGGGTGCGCAGCTGCACTTTCGACTGCCGGGTGCTGAACCAGCCCAATCCGCCTAGCGTGGCGGCCACCACCAGGGTATAGAAAAATGAGAAGGCGCTTTTTTCTTTATACAACAGCCCCATCAGCAGGGGCGGGATCATTGAAAGGCTGTAAAGAAGGACCAAAAAGCTGCAAAGATGAATAACGACCAGGATCTGTTTGGTTCTGACCATACTGTTGCTCGGAATGCCTGCCGACAATGCGTCAATTTATTGAAGTGTATCAAGCATAAAGCAGGCGATATAAAAATAACGTAAAAATTCATATCGCCTAATAAGTATGGCGGGGCGTTATTCCAGCAGGTTGTTGACCGTACGGCGCACATAGTGCGTCATCTGCGCCAGATCGTCCGGCGACACCGGGCCGCCGCCGGCGCGCACCACCTGCTGTTCGATCTGGGTAATCTCCTGCTCGACCTTGTTGGCGATCTGCACTTTGACTATTTTGTCCACCGAAGACAGCAGCACCTTCAAGACCACTTTCAGCGCGATGTTCTCGCAGAACGAGTCGTAGTGATGAACCGGCGGCGGCGGGGCCGGAGCCGGCTCGGGCGCGCGCGGAGCCAGAGCCTTGAAGCTGTCTACATTTTCAATAATAAGATCCATGTCTCTTATTAGTTCATCAAAATCTTTAGACACTGACTTATTCCCTTCGCTGTGCGCAAAAAACAGAACGCCCGTCCTCGGGCTGAAAGCGGATGAGCGACGGGCAGAACGAATTCGGGCCTGGCCTTCAGACGCTGAATGGCCGGGGGAGGGGCATTCTAACCTTGCGGCGGGTCGGCAACAAGATGGGGCCGTGCGAATGCGCGGCCCTTTGAATCACAGGCGCAGGAGGGGGCTTAACTTTTCAGCTTGGCGGTGATTTTTGCCACGTGCTCGCCCTGATAGCGGGCAATGGTCAGCTCTTCGTTGCTCGGCTGGCGCGAGCCGTCGGCGCCGGCGATGGTGGTGGCGCCATACGGGGTGCCGCCGCGCACCTGCGAAACGTCAAACAGCTCCGGCGTCGCATAGCCGATCGGCACGATGATGAAACCGTGGTGCGCCAGCGTGGTCCAGGTGGAACTGATGGTGTGTTCCTGGCCGCCGCCGGTGCCGGTGGAGGAGAAGACGCTGCCTACCTTGCCGTACAGCGCGCCGGAAGCCCACAGACCGCCGGTCTGATCGAGGAAGGTGCGCATCTGCCCGGCCATATTGCCGAAGCGGGTCGGCGTGCCGAAGATAATGCCGTCATAGTCCGCCAGCTCTTGCGGGGTGGCGACCGGCGCCTGTTGATGTTGTTTGCCCCCGGCTTTGGCGAAGGCCTCCGGCGTCATGGTTTCCGGCACGCGTTTAATCGTCACGTCCACGCCGTTAACCCGATTCGCGCCTTCGGCCACCGCCTGCGCCAGGCTTTCGATATGGCCGTACATTGAGTAATAAAGCACCAACACTTTCGTCATGTTCCTTACTCCCGCTCAGATGATTAACAAAAACCCTTGATAAGCATAGAAGCGAATGACGAACTTGGTTTTGTTGAATGGCGGATTCAGGGCAAGCGCCGTAGCTTGTGCGCCAGCCGCTGTTCCTGCCAGCGTGCCGGCGGGCGGTCAGAAGGCGACGTTGCGGATAAAGCGCAGGGGCAGGTTGCCGTGGTTGGCGTAAGCGTAGCGTTGATCGCTGTTGAAGGTTTGTGCGGCGCCGGCGCTGAGCGTCAGCGTGCCTTGTTCCAGCTCCAGCGTCAGGGTACCGGCAATCACGTAGATCATTTCGCTCCAGCCTTCGGCGTCCGGGGCAGAGTCATAGCGCTCGCCCGGCATCAGCGTCCATTCCCACAGCTCGGCCCGTTGCCGCGCCGGCACGCTGGCGGCGAACAGCGCCTGGCTGCCCGGCTGCGCGCCTTGCCAGGCCAACTCGCCCACCAGATGGCTGCCGCGCGCTTCCGGCGCCTGGATCAGATCGGTGAAAGAAATCGCCAGGGCGGCGGCGATCTTGTCGAGCACCGCCAGGCTGACGTTGCGATCGCCGGCCTCGATGCCCGCCAGCATGCGGCGGCTGACGCCGGAAAGCTCGGCCAGCGCCATCTGGCTCAGGCCCGCCCGTTGGCGGTAGCCGCGCAGATTGCTGCTCAGGTATTGCAGCACCTTGGGGGGATCGGTTTTTGCGTTATGCGCCGTATTGCTCATCGCCGGACTTTATCTCATACTGGCAGGATCTGTGCATTATATTGCACTCAGCAGGAAGGGCAAGTCGGTGTCAGCAGCAAAAAAATCCTTTATTTCCGCCGTGGTTCCGCAAATCAGGTTGCCGGAAGCGGTGTTGATTTTCATCACCATGATCTGGGGCGGCACCTTTTTGGCGGTGCATCACGCGATGCAGGTCAGCGGGCCGTTCTTTTTCGTCGGCCTGCGTTTCGCCACCGCCACGCTGGCGCTGACGCTGTTTTCGCTGCGCGTGCTGCGCGGCCTGACCCGGTATGAACTGAAGGCGGGCGTGCTGATCGGGCTGGCGATCATGTTCGGTTACAGCATGCAAACCGTCGGCCTGCAGACCATCACCAGCAGCCAATCGGCGTTTATCACCGCCATGTACGTGCCGATCGTGCCTCTGTTGCAATGGCTGGTGCTGGGGCGCTTCCCCGGCATCATGTCGTGGATCGGCATTCTGCTGGCCTTCACCGGCCTGATGCTGCTGGCGGCGCCGAGCAGCACCGACATGACGCTGAGCCTCGGTGAAATTCTGACGCTGGCCGGCACCCTGGGCATGGCGGCAGAGATCATTCTGATCGGCGCCTTCGCCGGCAAGGTCAATATCCGCCGAGTGACCATTGTGCAGCTGGCGACCGCCTCGCTGGCCTCCTTTTTGATGATGGCGCCGACCGGCGAGTCGCCGCCGCCGTATTCGGATTACCTGCTGTACAGCGCCATTGGGCTGGGGCTGGCCAGCGCCTTGATTCAGCTGACCATGAACTGGGCGCAGCGCAGCGTTTCGCCGACGCGCGCCACGGTGATTTACGCCGGCGAACCGGTCTGGGCGGGCATCGTCGGGCGGTTGGCCGGCGAGCGTTTACCGGGCGTGGCGTTATTGGGGGGCGCGTTGATTGTAATCGGGGTGGTGGTCAGCGAGCTGCGCGTGCGGCGCAGGGATAAAGCGGCGGTGGCGACGGAAGCGGATTAGCGCAGAGACATAGAAAGCAGGAAGGGGCGGAGATATCCGCCCCTTTTGCATCACGCGGTTTTCTTCTTGCGCAGGAACACGTAAGACAGGCCGAGCACGATGAACCACAGCGGGGTGACGATCAGCGCCTGGCGGGTGTCTTCGCGCAGCGACAGCAGCACCAGCACGAACACGAAGAACGCCATGCACACCCAGCACATCAGCTTGCCGGCCGGCATCTTGTAGATCGATTTCTGGTGCAGCGCCGGGCGCTGTTTACGGTAGACCAGGTACGAGCACAGGATGATGGTCCAGACGAACATGAACAGAATCGCCGATACGGTGGTCACCAGGGTGAAGACCGTCATCACGTTCGGGATCAGGTAAATCAGCACCACGCCGCCCAGCAGGCAGATGCAGGAGAAGGTAAGGCCGTTGGCCGGCACCGCGCGCTTGGACAGGTTGGCGAACGATTTCGGCGCGTCGCCTTCCTGCGCCAGCCCGAACAGCATGCGGCTGGTGGAGAATACGCCGCTGTTGGCGGAAGAGGCGGCTGAGGTCAGCACCACAAAGTTGATCACGCTGGCCGCAGCCGGCAGGCCGATCAGCACGAACAGCTCAACAAACGGGCTCTTGTCCGGCACCACGGAGCTCCACGGCGTCACCGACATGATGACGATCAGGGCGAACACGTAGAACATGATGATGCGGATCGGAATCGAGTTGATGGCGCGCGGCAGCGATTTCTCCGGATCCTTGGTTTCCGCGGCGGTGGTGCCCACCAGCTCAATGCCGACGAAGGCGAATACCGCAATCTGGAAGCCGGCGAAGAAGCCACTGATGCCTTTCGGGAACATGCCGCCGTCATTCCACAAATGGGTGAATGAGGCCACGGTGCCGGTCGGCGATTGGAACTGCATGGCGATCATCACCAGCCCGGCGACGATCAGCCCGACGATGGCGACGATTTTGATCATCGCAAACCAGAACTCCATTTCACCGAACATTTTCACCGTCGCCAGGTTAAGGCCGAGCAGCAACAGCACGCACAGCAGCGAAGCGATCCACTGCGACAGCTCGGGGAACCAGAACTGGGCGTAGGCGGTGATCGCCACGACGTCGGCGATGCCGGTGACCACCCAGCAGAACCAGTAGGTCCAGCCGGTGAAGAAACCGGCCCACGGGCCGAGCAGGTCCGCGGCGAAATCGCTGAACGATTTGTATTCCAGGTTGGACAGCAGCAGCTCGCCCATGGCGCGCATCACGAAGAACAGCATAAAGCCGATGATCATGTACACGAAGATGATCGAAGGGCCGGCCAGACTGATGGTTTTACCGGAGCCCATAAACAGACCGGTGCCGATGGCGCCGCCGATGGCGATCAGTTGAATATGTCGGTTAGTGAGGTTTCGCCGTAGATGATCTTCTGAAGCGGGCGTCGCGTCAGTCGCTATTTTAGAGTGATCTACCATCTGATGATGTCCTGTTTTACCTGTCATTAGTGAAGTCGCGAGCTCTGAAGTGGCTCTTTTTTATACATTTATCCGGTTGGTCCGGCTTTAGTAAGGTAGTGCAATAACGCCACCTTTGTGCAACATGTTTACAACATTTATGCGCGGGATAAAAGTCGATCAATCTTTACACGGAGGAGGCAAATCGGACGTTCAGGGAGCGGAAGATTACTCTTCAAAACGTGGGATTAATAGACCTTATGCGGCTTATCTCGTTGATTAAACAAAGGGTTGTAAAGTTCGCATGAGAAAAAGTAATGGGTGTGAGCGTTCGACAGCGGCGGCGGCGAGGAAGACAGTTTAGCGCGTTGAGTTGTTCGATCAGTCGCTAGAGCCGTTGACTCTTAATCAATGGGGCGCAGGTTTGAACCCTGTACGACCCGCCAACCAAATCAGCGTGTTACGCTCGGACTTTTCTCTGTTTGTTTCCTCATTGCGCCGTTTTAAGCGTGCATTCTGCAAAAAAATTCGCATTTTTCGACTGATGTTCAGAAAGGTGATCTGGCGCAAACTGCGATGTTGCACCGCAGTTTATACGGCAAGAGAGGCTGTGCGCTGGCGCAACGTCGGCGCATGGGCCGAACATTTGCCCAAGAATCTTTCAGGTCAAGGTACGGGGAATACATGCGCAGCCGACATCAAGATCAGCGCCCAGGCGGCAGCCGAGAGCGCGGCGGTGGCATAGACGCGCCCCAGCGGCAGTTTCAGCATGCCGGCCATCAGCGGTACGGTATAGCGCATCACCGCCAGAAAACGCGAGGCGAACAGCAGCGGCAGCCCTCTCTTTTGCAAGGCGCGCTGGGCTTTGCGCAGCGGCGCGTGAAAGCGTGCCGGCAGCCGGCGGCCAAGATCGCGGCGGCATAGCAGCGCGCCGCAGTGGAACGACAAGATCGATCCCAGCGCGGCGCCGAGGGCGATGGCCGCCCAAACGGCGCCGAGGGGCAGCGCGTGCTTGCCGGCAACAATGCCCATCAGCAGCGTGACCGAAGCGGGCGGCAGGATGGAGGAAACGAAGATCACGGATTTACCCAGCGCAAACAGGAAAATCAGCAGCAGCAACATCTCCGGCTCCGGACTGTATTTGGCGATAATGTGCGTCAATTCATCCATTTAACACCTGCGGGCGAGGGGACTGAGTGCCAGTGTCCCATCCGCAGGTTCAATAAGGGTTAAATAACGCGCCGCTATCCGGCAATCTCTGCGTCTTGCTTGCTCACCTCGGCGCGCCGGTTTCTGAGCGCCCACAACAGCGCGGCGCACAGCAGCGAGAAAGCGGCCAGCACCAGCGGCCCGGCATGCGGGCTGTGAAAACGCTGTTCCGCCTCGGTGCGGATTAGCGGGGCTAAAAAGCTGAACGCGGCGCCGAGCGTAGTGCAAAAGCCGATGCCGGCCGCCAGCGCCGGGCCGGTGAGCACCTGAGCGGGAAACGTCCAGAAAATCGGCTGTACCGCCAGGAAACTGACTGCGCAACAGCTCAGGGCGACGATAGCGAGCAAAGGGCCGGCATAGGAAGAGACCACCAATCCCAGCGCCGCCGCGATCATGCAGCCGACGGCGATCGGTAATCTTCTGGCGGTGTTTCTGTCGGCAAAGCGCGGCAGGAAATAGACGCCCAGCGCGGAGAACGCCCAGGGAATGGCGGCCACCAGCGAGGCTTTGAAGCCGAGATGGGTGCCCATCAGCGAGGCGACCTGCGACGGCAGGAAAAACATCAGGCCGTACACGCCGATTTGCAGGGTGCCGTAGATCAACGCCAGATGCCAAACTTTGCCGCTTCTCATCGCCGCTTTGACGCTGCTGGTTTCGGTCTGCTGCTGTTCGGCGGCCAACTGTGCCACCAGCGCCGCACGCTCTTCCTCGGTCAGAAAGCGGGCCTGCTGAGGGCTATCGTCGAGATAGAAAAAGGCGAAGACGCCGAGGGCGACGGCCGGCAGCCCCTCCAGCACGAACATCCAGAACCAGCCGGGTTTGCCCAGCACGCCGTGCATCTCCAGCAAGGCTCCCGACAGCGGCGAGCCGAGCGTCAGGGCCGCCGGCACGCCAAGCACGAAAATGCCGATCACCGAGGCGCGCACCTTATTGGGAAAATAGATCGACGCGAGCAGCAGGATGCCGGGGTAAAAGCCGGCTTCGGCGATCCCCAGCAGAAAGCGCAAGACGATAAACTGCTGTTCGTTGGTCACCAGCCCGGTACAGGCCGACAGCGCCCCCCACAGCGCGGTGGTGGCGCTGAGCCAGCGTTTGGCGCCCCAGCGGTTCATCAGCAGGTTGGCCGGGATGCCGAACAGCGCATAGGCGGCAAAAAATATCCCGGCGCCCAGGGCAAAGGCGGATTGCGACAGCGCGATATCGATGGCCATCGCGTCCTTGGCAAAGCCGACGTTAACCCTGTCGATAAAGGCGACAAAGTACATGGCGAACATCAAGGGCACCAGTCTGCGCCAGGTTTTGCGGATGGCGGCGTTGAGCGCTGGAGCGGCATAGGTGGCGTGATTCACTGGCGATAACCTCTCTTCTGAGAATGACAAACGTCGGTCACAGGACCGTCCTGATGCCGTTGCCCGCAACACGGCGGTAACCACGGATTTTTTCGTGAGCCTTAAAGGTCTAAAGGACTAATGGTCAGGCCTTTAGGGGCGAAAAAAACGCCGCGTATCGAGTCGGCAGGTTGGTGCAGACATCACCACGGTGAATGGTGTGTTGCTTTCTTGTTAATTAAAAGTTCACACAGGGCTATGGCGCGTTCAAGCGCTTTGATCGCGATCTGTGTGCGCTATCACCGAATTGGCAACCCGGTGGTAGACCCGGAGAAAGGCGCTTTCATCTCGTGAGGGGGGGGGATATAAGGTGAAACGCGGCAAAACAAAATACAGGAGCGCTACATGCTGAAGGTCATCGCTGAAGATTTTATCCACCCGGAACACATTGCAACCGTTATGCCATGGTATCGCGAGCTGGTGGAGAAAACCCGGCAGGAACCTTTGTGCATCAGTTATGAGCTGTGTATCGACCAGCAGGATCCCGGGCATTTTATTTTTATCGAAAGCTGGCCGGATCGCGCCGCCCTGGATGCGCATTGCCAGACCGAGCATTTCACCCGGCTGGTGCCCCAGATCAACCAGCATCAGCGCAAGCCTTGCACCTTCCTGTTTATGCAGGTATTTCCTGAAACAGGTGATAAATAGGCGAAAAAATCCCCGCAGGGGGCGGGGTCAATGGCTTCTCACTACTATCTTGTTGTGATTAAAAAATAGGCTGATAATGATTTTCATTCTCTAAGAATGCTCTTAAATAAATCAGCCTGGTGAATGATTCGCCACCGGCTTTTCGCTGACTGTTTTAATGGCGCGCAACATACGGCGGCGTATCAGCCCGCTGACCAGGCGAATCGCATACCAATAGGGGGTAAACCGCCGCCGGCTGGCGTCGTCGGGGCAGAAGATGCGCGTTTCCGTCACCAGGCGGCAGCGGCCGTCCGGCAGAGGGCTCACGACATAACCCAGCGCCAGTTTGGCGACGCCGGGCTTAACGAAGGCCAGAAAGCCCGCCCCGTCAGCGACCTGCTCCAGACCGTATTCAGCCTGCCAAAAGCGGCCGATCAGGCCATAGACCAACGCGCTGTCATCTTGCTCAAGCAGGCAAAAGTTATGCAGGCCAAACGGCGGCGGGCTGGGTTTATTGCGTGGCATCAGCCGCGCGGGCAATTCGCGCAGCGCTATCATGCTGCGGAAAAAACGGTCGTGCTTGGGATCGTAAGCGGCCACGGCCGCCAGGATCCGCGCCTGTGGCGCGGCGATGGCGATCGCATGCCGCTCCGAGAACTGGTATTGCCCAAGGTATTTATTCAGCAGCGTCATGCTTTGCATTCTCCCGCCATTCGCTTTGCAGCAGAGCGAAACCGAATTCGTCGCCCCACGCGCCTTTGAAAAACACGTTTTGCCGCCAATGGGCCTCGCGCCGAAAACCCAGTTTGCCGAACAGCGTGGCGGCGGCAAGATTACGCGCGTCCACCACCGCAGTAATACGGTGCTTCGCCAGCGGCCCGAACAGCAGGGCGATGACGGCGTTCAGCGCCTCGCGCGCCAGCCCTTGACGCTGGTGGCTGGGCGCGAAGGTCACGCCCAGTTCAGCCTGGCGCCCCTCATCGAAGAAATGCACCGCGATATCGCCGAGCAACGCGCCGTCCTCGCGGCGTTCGACCGCCAGTTGAAACCAGCTGTCGTCACGGTTGAATTCGAGCCGCCGTTGCTGTGCGAAAAAGGCCTGCGCATCGGCGGCGCTGTAGTCGCTCCAGCTTTGGTAGCGCGCCACGTCCGGGTGGCTGCGGTAGGCGGTAAAGTCGGGCAGATCGTCGGCGGTGAACGGGCGCAGGCGAAGTCTGGGGGTCAGCAGAGGAAAATGGCGCATTGTTTTTCCTTATCAGCGCATTAGGGCTAACGGCAGTGTAGCCCAGCGCCAAGAGGCGGGCTGCGTAAAATGAGCGGTGGCGGAAAAGCGGGAAATGCCGGTTCAGGCGAACCGGCGGGAGAATTATCGGCGAGCGGCAGCCTGGCGCAGGCGCTCGACCGGGCCTTGTTGAAAAGCGAATGAGGGGGCTTCTTGCCGTGCCAGCCCCTGGCGCACGATGGCCTTCACCGTTTGGCTGGCGGCAAGATCTTTTGCGGCGATCTGTTCGGCGATGCGCAGCGCCTCTTCCCGGGCCGCCCCCTCGCTGATACGGGAAATGGCGCCGTGTGACAGCGCCTCCCGTGCGCTGACGGTTCTGCCGGTCAGCAGCCAGTCGAGTGCGACATAGGGGGAAATGCGCGTCGGCAAGCGCGCGCATCCGCCTTGTGCGGCGACTAACCCGAGCCCGGTTTCGGGGAAACTGAAGCGCGCGTTCTGGCCGGCGACGATCAGATCGCACGCCAGCGCCAGCTCAAAGCCGCCTCCGTACGCGATGCCGTCAACGGCGGCGATGATCACCTTGGCGATCTGCGCATGGATCAGCCCGCCAAACCCCTCCGGCGTGACGATGGGCAGTTCGCCCTGACGGAAGGCGTCGACATCCATGCCGGCGGAAAATACCGCCGGTTGACCGGCCAGAACGATCGCGCGCACCGAGTCATCGTTATCCGCCTGCCGCAGGTAAGTGCGGATCAGCTCGGCCATCTGCAGGTTGATGGCGTTCTTTTTTTCCGGCCGATTGAGGGTGATGACCGCAACCTGCTCGCCATGGCGCTCATAAAGCACCGGGAGGGCTTTACTCATTGCCGGTCTCTCCCCGGAAAAACAGCAGTGTCAGCAGCAGGGCGATGGCGCCGAGCGGCAGTGAAAACAGCGGCAGGTAATGGGCCGGCAGCGCGTAGAGCGTCAGGCCGCCCAGCATGCCGCCCGCCGCGATGCCGGCGTACAGCACCGAGCTGTTGAGCGACACGGTCAGCGCGCCAAAGCGTTTCGACAGCGACAACAGGTGATGCTGGATCGGCACCAGGTACATCCAGCCGGTGATGCCCCAGACCAGAAAGATGGCCAGCACCCACCAGGGGGAAGTGACATAAAAGGCCAGCAGGAACAGGGACAGCGTCTGGATCGCCACGGAAAACAGCAGCACGAACTTGCTGCCGAGGGCATCGGTTAACGCGCCGGAGGCAAAGTTGCCGATCACCGCGCCAATGCCGAACACCAGCAGCGCGAGGGGCAGGATCGCCTGCGGGCCGAACTGGGTGTTTTTCAGCAATACGCTGACGTAGCTATAGACGATGTGTTCCGAGCAAACGGCGAAAAAGGTGATCAGCAGCGTGGTCAGCACCGCCTTTTGCCGCAGCGGGGCGAGCCGCTCTTTCAGCGAATGCTTGCCCGGCGGCGCGATGGCGCGCAGCGCCAGCGACAGGCCCAGCAGCGCAACCGCCCCCAGCAGGGCGATGAACAGGAAGATTTCACGCCAGCCGATCAGTTTGGCGAGAAAGGTACCGAACGGAATGCCGAGCGCAATAGCCAACGTCATGCCGCCATAGACGATGGAAATGGCCAGGCCGCGGCGTTTTTCCGCCACCAGCCCCACCGCGGCGGCGGCGGCCTGCGGCGTGTAACAGGCTGCTCCCAATGCGGCCAGCACTCTGCCGAGCGAGATCTGCAGGTAGCTGGTGGCCCAGGCGCAGGCCAGGTTGCCGGCGATGAACAGCACCAGCGCCAGCTGCAGGATATGCTTGCGGTTGACGTTGCCCAGCAGCCAGGCGGTCAGCGGCGCGAACAGCATATAAGCCAGTGCGAATACCGATATCAACTGCCCCGCTTGCGCAGGGCTGACGGCAAAGGTGTCGGAAATGTCACTGAGCACGCCGGCCACGATAAAGGCGTCGGTGCCGATGGCGAACGTGCCGGTCGCCATCAGACAGAGCGTGACCAGATGGCCGTTATAATCCGCTAGCGTCATCCCGCCCTCCGCAGATCGTTCGCCGCCCAGACCCGCCCCAGCGCGGCCAGGAACGTCTCCACGTCGGCATGGGAGTGCGCCGAGGTCGGCGTCACCCGCAGCCGCTCGCTGCCTGCGGGCACCGTCGGCGCATTGACCGGTTGCACGTAAATATCATGCTCATCGAGCAGCACTTTGCTGATGTGTTTGTTGCGGTGCGGATCGCCGACCCGCAGCGGCAGGATATGGCTGTCGGCCGACACCAGCGGGATGCCGGCAGCGCGCAGACCGGTTTTCAGGTGATCGACGATCGCCAGCAGGTGCTTGCGCTGGGTGTCATGCTCGAGGTTGTATTTAAAACTGGCCAGCGCGGCGGCCACCACCGGCGCCGGCGACGAGGTGCTGAAGACGAATGCCGGAGCCCAGCTGCGCACCGCCTCCACCACCGAGCGGGGCGCGGCGATATAACCGCCCGCCGCACCGTAAGATTTGCCGAACCCACCCTGAATAATGGTGATTTTATCCAGCAGGCCCAGTTGTTCGGCGTAGCCCAGCCCCCGTTCGCCATAGACGCCGGCGGAGTGGATCTCGTCGAGATAGGTCAGCGCCTGATATTGCTCCGCCAGCGCCACGATCTGCGCCAGCGGGGCGAAGTCACCGTCCATGGAATACAGCGACTCGAAGGCGATCAGCTTTGGCCGCGCCGGATCGGCGGCCTGCAGCAGTTCGGCAAGGTGTGCCACGTCGTTGTGGCGGAAGATCTTTTTCTCCGCTTTGCTGTAGCGGATACCGTAAATCATCGAGGCGTGATTCAGCTCGTCGGAGAACACGATCAGATCGGGAATGGCGTCGCACAGGGTGGACAAGGTGGCGTCGTTGGCGCCGAAACCGGTGGTGAACAGCAGCGCCGACTCTTTGCCGTAGGCGCTGGCCAACAGCGTTTCCAGCTCACTGTGGTAGACCGAGGTGCCGGAAATGCTGCGGGCGCCGCAGGTGCCCAGCCCGACCCGGTTAACCGCTTCGGTGGTGGCTAGCAGCACTTTGGGGTGGTGGCTCATCGCCAGATAGTCGTTCGAGCACCAGACGTTGAGGCGGCGCTCACCGTGGTGCCCGTGGCTGGTGGCCCAGGGTTTGTCCTGCACGCCGCGTTCAAGGTTGAGGAACTCGCGAAAACGCCCCTGTTTTTTGGTTTCCGCCAGCTTTTCTTCAAGAATGTTCAGTACGCTCATCGTATGTTCCTTGTGTTAAACGGCTTTAAGGTTTAATGACAGACCCTGACCGACGCCGACGCACATCGTCACCAATGCGTTGCCGGCCTGCCGATCGCGTAGTTCCAGCGCCGCCGACAGCACCAGGCGCGCGCCGGACATCCCCAGCGGGTGACCGAGCGCGATGGCGCCGCCATTCGGGTTGACCCGCGCGTCGTTGGCGTTGATGCGCCAGTGTTTCAGCGCCGCCAGAACCTGTGAGGCGAAGGCTTCGTTAATCTCGATGATGTCGAAGTCGTTCAAGGTGAACCCGCCGCGCTGCAGCAAGCGCTCGGTGGAGGCGATCGGCCCCAGCCCCATCAGCGCCGGTTCAACGCCGGCGGCCGCGCTGTCGCCGATCTCCGCCAGCGGTTGCCACCCCTGGCGTTTCACGTAGCGCCCGGAAGCCAGCAGCAACGCGGCGGCGCCGTCGTTGATGCCGGAAGCGTTGCCCGCCGTGACCGAACCGCCGGCGGAGAACGCCGGTTTCAGCGCCTGCAGCTGCTGCAGCGTGCTGAGGCGCGGGAACTCATCCTGCGCGAATGTACGCGTGGTCTTGCGATCCGCCGGCACGTCCACGGGCGTGATTTCCCGCGCCAGCCGGCCGCTGTCGATCGCCCGGCGGGCCTTTTGCTGCGAGGCCAGCGCGAACAGATCCTGCTCCTCGCGCGAGATGTGCTGCCGTTGGGCCACGTTTTCCGCCGTGATGCCGAGCGGATCGCTGCCGTAGCGCTCCGCCAGCCGCGGGTTAACAAAGCGCCATCCCAGCGTGGTGTCATACAGCTTCACCCCCTTGTCGAACGGCGTGTCGCCCTTGCTCAGCACATAGGGCGCGCGGCTCATGCTTTCCACGCCGCCGGCCAGAATCAGTTCGCTAAGGCCGCTGCGGATTTTCGCCGCGGCGTAGATCACCGCATCCAACCCAGAGGCGCAAAGGCGGTTGAGGGTGATGGCCGGCACCGACGGATCCAGCCCAGAAAGCAGCGCCGCCATGCGGGCGACGTTGCGGTTGTCCTCGCCGGCCTGGTTGGCGCAGCCCAGCACCACTTCGTCCAGCTTCGCTTCCGCCGCCGGATGGCGCTGCAGCAGACTGCGAATGATCGTTGCCGCCATGTCGTCGGGGCGGGTATGCGCCAGGCTGCCGCCATAGGCGCCAATCGCCGTGCGCGTGCCGTCGATCAGATAAACGCCGTCATCGTTAATGCTCATCATGGATCCTTAAGGCGTGGTCGTCAGCGCCGGTTGCGCGGCGTGTAGAAGGGTGTAATGCGGCGCATAGCGTGCCGCGTGCAGCAGCTGCGCCAGGTTGCTCAGCGTCGTCCTGACGTTTTTCTCCCCCAGGTTATCGAGCCAGCCGAAAATGCCGTCGGCGTAGTTAACGCCGGCGACGGCGGCGACATCGATGTCTTCCCGGCTGCAGACGCCGCTTTCCACCATGATCACCGACTCGTTGATCAGGCTGCTGAGGACGCGGGCGACGATCAGCGCCGGGGAGTCCTTGATAAATTCAACCTGCGGGATTGCCGTGTGCAGCAGGCGTAAAAACAGCGCCTTATTGGCCGCAGAGGCGTGGCGGTTGTGCGCTGCCACCAGATACGCCGTGTCGGCGTAGTTCAGGGCGACATCGACCACAAAGGCATCCGCCGCCGTCAGCTCCGCCAACTGGCTCGCCGTGCGGCCATCGGTGACGCTGACGGTGAAAGCCTCATTGATCTGGACGGCCGGCCCCAGGCCCGGTAAGGCCGGCCGTTGCTCCACGCGCAGCCGTGGCCACTGAAGCGCGGCCCGCTGTTGCAACAGGGTAAAAAAAGGGTGTTCGCCGTAAATGCGCAGCGTCTCGACGTCTGCATCGGTGGCGGCCGTTACCGGTAAGGCGTTTTCTTCGGCGGCAAAATAGGAGCGGCCGTTCTTTTTCCCCAACAGACCGGCATCGACCAGCGAACGCTGCAGATGGCCGGGGGTATAGCGCGGATCGTATTGCATGTCCTGCCAGATTTGCCGGCTGACCTGATAGTTGATGTCCTGGCCGATAAAATCGGTCAGCTCGAGCGGCCCCATGCGAAAGTGCCCGCCGGCCTTGAGGGCGCGGTCGATCTGCGGCGCGCGCGCCACGTGTTCTTCCAACAGGCGGAACCCTTCCAGGTAGTAGGGGCGGGCCATGCGGTTGACGATAAACCCCGGCGTGGCCTGGCAGACGACATCGCGTTTCCCCAACGCGGCCACCAACTGACGGCAGCGTTCGGTGGTGGCGCGTGCGGTAAAGTAGGCCGGGATGATTTCAATCAGTTTCATCAGCGGCGCGGGATTGAAAAAGTGCAAACCGATAAACCGCTCGCTGTGCGTCACCGCGGTTGCCAGCTTGTTAAGCGACAGTGAGGAGGTATTGGTGGCGATCAGCGTGTCGGGCTTGACCGCCGCGGCGATGGCCGCCAGCACCTCAAGTTTGGTTTGCTCTTGCTCGGCGATGGTTTCTATCACCAGCTCGCTGTCGGCGATAGTCTCAAACACCGAGGTGAACACCAGATTGGCCAGCACTGCGCCTTTATCCTGCAGCGCGATCTTGCCCTGTTCGACTTTCTTGTTCAGGTCTTGCGCGATATATTCGCGAGCCTGATTGAGGGTATTGCCGTTGCGATTATAAAGCACCGTGCGAATGCCTTTTTGCGCGAAAAGATAAGCGATGCCTCTGCCCATCGTTCCCGCGCCGATAATCGCAGCCGATTGAATTGCCGCATTACTTTCTGCCATAGAAAATCCCCGTCACTGTATGCCATGCGAAATTCGCAAATGCTTATTATCTCTTTGGATTTACGGCGGCACCGGGTGCCTGTCTGGAAAGTAATTGGCGGTGCCTTGGCTGTCTAACGGTAGAAATGACAGGTTTACGCGCCGAGGATATTATGCTATTCGCGTAGTTTTCCTGTGCGGCGCAATAAAAAGGCTTATTTTAAGGGGAATAGCTGTTTTCGTTATAGCGTTGGTATTTTTTATTATATGAAACGGCTACTGACGCCGGACGGCGATATTCTATAGTGAGTCTGACCTATCGATAAATCGGCATCGCTATCTGGAGAACCTGCGTTATGGATACCCGCATTCAACGGCTCATGGCGGAGGTGATTGGCAGCCTGGCCGATCGCGAACGTTTTCTGACGCAGCTGGGGCCCTGCGCTGAGGCGTTGGGGTTTGATTATTTCTCCTACATCGTGTTTTCCTGTTATCCGGCCAGCCGCCCCAAGATGCTGATCGAAGGGAATTTTTCAGCGAACTATCTCGAAGATTATCAGCGGCAGCGGGTGTATTTGCAGGATCCGGTTATTGAGCGCGCTCACCATTCCACGCTGCAGTTTCAGTGGGACGAAAGCTTTTATCACGAGCGGCCGCTGCTTTGGCGGCATATGGCGCAGTTCGGCCTGTGCGCCGGTTGGTCGCAGTCGGTCAAGGATTGCTATGGCCGGCTGGGGATCCTGACGTTTGCCGGCAAAGCGCTACCCGAGCAAACGCCGCAAGCGCGGGCGGCAAATGAAACCTTCTTCCTTTGGCTGGCGCAAACCGCCCATAAAACGCTGCGTGAAGCCTTGATCTCGGTGAACGACGACGCGATAAAATATGTGCTGACGCTGCGCGAAAAAGACATCCTACGCTGGTGCAGCGAAGGGAAAACGGCGGAAGAGATCGCGCTGTTGATGGGGGTGAGCGAGCGCACGATCAATTTCCATATCGGCAACTCGATTAAAAAACTTTCTGTCGCTAATAAGACCGCCGCCACCGCCAAAGCGGTTTATTTGCAGCTGATTTAATCTTGAGTAATAAATAATTAAGTCCCTATCCGTTATCGGCGTGATGTTTATATTTTGTTAAATTAAGAGCTGTCCTTATTCAGTATTTACCCCCCGATCACAAAAGCGTGATAAAGCGATTCACCGCCGCCGTGCGCGGCAGTATTCTGTAGGCACCCGGTTTACATAGAAAGGACGTGATATGTACAAGACTATTTTAGTGCCGATCGATATTGAAGAGGATCTGTTGACTGAGCATGCGCTGAAGCATGTGGAATATTTGGCGAAGCTGTCCGGCGCTAAAGTGCATTTCTTCCATGCGCTGCCGGATGCCTCGGCGTTTGTTACTGCCTATTCGTTCGGTCTTAAGGAGTTTGAGAATCAGGCGGAAGTGAAGGCGGTGGATAAACTGAAGAAAATCATGTCGGAAATCGATCTGCCGTTGGATCGCCTCAATTACACCGTCAGCTTCGGCTCTGCACGCGATCAGGTGTTGGAACTGGCGGAAGAGATCGACGCCGATCTTATCATCATCGGTTCGCGTCGCCCGAGCGTGAAAACCTATCTGCTGGGATCTAACGCCGCCGCTATCGTTCGCCATGCCAATATTTCGGTAATGGTGGTCAGATAATCCGTCTTAAGCCCACCGTTTTCGGGCGCGTTCTGCGGTTGCCGGCCGGCAGCAGAGCGTGCCTTGCGCTTTATTGCCATCTCAGCCTGAGCTGCTACGATTTTAGCTGACGTTTTTATGCCAACCGGGGCACCGGCCTTGCGCATATTCTTCATCTCAGCCAGAAGAGGGGCAGCTATGCCATTAGAAGTCGATGGGATCATCAGAGGCGATCGGGGCAGTGAACCGAGCCGTTGGCAACATGCGTCAACCAAGCCGCTTATCACGCTGACCTGGCATCACACCATTCCCTGGAACTGTTTGCGTAATGTCTGGAATGGTCTAGTCGCGGGGCAACATTGGGACGCGCTGGACGAGTTTATGAACCTGATCGGTGTGCCAAACCGCGCCGAGGTGCTCAAACAGATCAAAAATAAAAATCTGCAGGATCGCGATGGATTACACACTCTGGTGACCTGGCAAGGATGGAATATCGTCGAGGGGCCAGGTAACGAATATCGCGCGCAGGGGGACGATCCCGGTGAAAACTTCGACGGTTGGTCGGGTAAGGGAATGAGCACTAATCAGCAAGCGACGCTGCAGCAGGTCAACGTGTTGTATCAGGTGATGGCGCCGTTGGGAAGCCGGGCGCTGGATGCCGCCAGACAGGCGCCGCCCATTACCGCTGAGGAAGCGGGCGTCTTGCAACGGACGATTAAACAGACCCGCCCAACGTTGCGAGGAAAGGAACCGATCCGGTGGCAAGAAGATATGTGGCATCAGGTGCAGCCGGGTAAAGAGGCGAAACACTTTGCCCGCTGGGACACCAAACCGGTGTGGCGCAAGCGCCTGCACAGCGATCTGGCTCAGGCAGGATAAGCCTTTCCCCGCGCCGGGTTGCCGGCGCGGGGCATTAACCCGGCGCTAATCGCACAGCGCCACGATTTCGTCGTACAACGTCCTGGGGATTTCCACGCCGTATTGCTC
The DNA here is from genome assembly GCF_052169175.1 of Serratia sp. CY31944. Classification (NCBI taxonomy): domain Bacteria; kingdom Pseudomonadati; phylum Pseudomonadota; class Gammaproteobacteria; order Enterobacterales; family Yersiniaceae; genus Serratia; species Serratia sp. CY31944. Next base: position 27,854 of record NZ_JBJNLG010000016.1, on the reverse strand, counting down.
GCTCTGGCGCCGCTGCCGATAACGGCGTTCGCCGGGAATGCGTGCGCCTTGCGCCTGCATATCGGCAAACATCGCCTCTGCTCCGGCGAAATATTTCGCCTTATCCGCACCGAGAAAACGCTCGGGATCCAACGCGATGATCAGCTCACCGCCGTAAGGCGACGAACCGGTGCCGTCGTCATAGGCCAGCGATTCCTTGCTGGTCATATCGCCGATCAGCGGCCCGGCCAACAATTCCACCATCGCTGCCAGCGCCGAGCCCTTATGCCCGCCGAAGGTCAGCATTGCACCCTCCAGCACGCTGGCGGCATCGGTGGACGGATTGCCCGCCTTATCAATGCCCCAGCCTTCAGGCAGCGGGGTGCCGGCGCGGCGATGCAGTTCGATTTCGCCGCGCGCCGCCGCGCTGGTGGCCATGTCGAACAAAAACGGCGGCCGATCCGCACGCGGCCAGCCGAAGGCGATGGGGTTGGTGCCGAACAGCGGTCGCGAACCGCCGGCCGGCGTCACCCACGCGTGGCTGGGCGTGCAGGCCAAGGCTACCAACCCCTGTTCGGTCAGCGGTTCGATGTCGGCCCACAGCGCGGAGAAATGCACGCAGCGGTTGATCGCCAGCGCGGCGATGCCATTGGCGCGCACCTTCTCGATAAAGACCGGCAGAGCGGTGCGGTAGGCCAGCAGGGAAAACGCACCGCCGGCGTCGGCGCGCAAGATGGCCGGTGCCTGGTCGAACAACCTGGGCATCGCATCGGCAGAGACCTTGCCTGCCCGCAGCGATCGCACGCAGCCCAACAGCCGGTATAGCCCGTGAGAAGCGCAGCCGTCGCGTTCACCCTGGGTGACATTTTGCGCCACCGCCTCGGCATGCGCCGGATTGAAACCGTTGCTGCGCAGCGTACGCAACGCCAGTTGATAAGCCTGTTCCAGCGACAGCACGTGCATGGATGTCATTTCGATGTCCTCCCCGAGTTCATTCTTCTTCATCGCCGATAAAATTGGCCTGGGGTAAACAGGTATAGGCGCCCCAGTAGTAAATCGCCAGCGCAATCACCGCCATGGTGAGGGTGTCCCACGGGTGGGCAATAGCGCCGATGCCGCCAAAGCTGCTGAGATAGGAAAGCCCGATCACCAGCGCATAGAAGACGATCAGCCACAGCGAGGACCAAATTTGCTGCCGGAGGCTAACGGCATGGGTCGGCACCTGATTCTTGAACAGGATGTAGATGAAGAACATCAGGATCTGCAAGCCGAGCAGCCAGGAGACGGTGTCCCAGCCGGACCAGAAGACGATCAGCGCCGAAATGATAAACGACAGCGGGCCGAGCACGCAGAAACCGCGCACCCGGAACGGACGCGGCATATCGGGCGCATTGCGCCGCAGCCCGGCGGCGGTGACCGGGGCGATGGCGTAGCTCAGCACCAGGGCGGCGGACACCACGCCGATCAGCTTTTCCCACGACGGGAACGGCAGCGTCCAGAATACCGAGAGAGCGAAGGTCAACCACAGCGCCGGGCGGGGGATGCCGGAGTCGCCATCCACCCGGGTGAACAGTTTGAAGAAGGTGCCGGCGCGCGCCCAACCGTAGATCACGCGAGGCGTGGCGTTCATATAGATGTTGCCGGTGCCGCTCGGCGAAACGATCGCGTCGCTGACCACCAGAAACGCCAGCCATCCCATGCCGAGCGTGATGGCGATGTCGCGGAACGGCAGGGAGAACTGTTGGCTGATGCCGGCCCAGCCGCCGCTCAGCATCTCGCTGGGGATACTGCCGAGAAACGCTATCTGCAGCAGCACATAGATGATGGTGGACAGCACCACCGACAGGATCAGCGCGATGGGAATGGTGCGCTGCGGCCGTTGCACCTCGCTGGCGACCGAAATGATCGGCGTCAGGCCGAGGTAGGCAAAGATGATGCCGCCGGCGGAAATGGCGGCCTCAACGCCGGCGGAACCGAAGGGGGCAAAGCCCTGGCTGTGCAGGTTTTCCGGTTTGAAAAAGCTGAACAACACCACGATCACCAGCAGCGGCACCAGAAACTTCAGCACGCTAATCAGGTTATTGGATTTGGCGAAGGTTTTTACGCTGTAATAGTTGAGCGCGAAGAAAAAGCACAGCAGCGCCAACTGCACCAGCCAGCCGACCGGGGTCGGGTCGCCGGAACCCGGCTGGCTGAGGAACGGGAACCAGGCGGCGGCGTACTGCCGTGCGGCGACGACTTCGATGGCGATCAGGCTGGAGAAGGCGATCAGCGTGATAAATCCCAGCAGATAACCCATCAGTTCGCCGTGTGAGAAGACCGGATAGCGAATGATGCCGCCGGCGCGCGGCAGGGCGGCGCCCAGCTCGCAGTAGACGATGCCGAGCAGCAGCACCGCCAGGCCGCCGATCAGCCAGGAATAGATGCCGGCCGGGCCGGCGATGGAGGAGACATGGCTGGCGGCGAACAGCCAACCGGAGCCGAAGATGGCGCCCAGACCGATGAACGTCAGATCGGTGAGCGTAAGCTGCTTCTTGAATTTGCCTTGGGTTGTCATGGTATTACCCTTTTGTTATTGAGTGGCAGACAGATGCGGCCGGGCTAATTTTGGGCAGGTGAAACCAGGGGATCTCGGGTGTAAACGCCGTTCACCAGCCGTAGCAGGTTGAGCGGGTTGGCGTCCTGCAGCGCCGGCGGCAACAGCGCTGCGGGGGTGTTTTGCAAACAGACCGGCCGCAGGAAACGCTCGATGGCCAGCGTGCCTACCGAGGTGCCGCGCGCGTCGCTGGTGGCCGGATAAGGGCCGCCGTGCACCATGGCGTCGCACACTTCCACCCCGGTCGGATACCCGTTGAACAGCACCCGACCGGCTTTGCGCGCCAACAGGGACGTCAGCCCGGCGGCCATCGCGAGATCGTCGTCGTCCGCCAGCAGCGTGGCGGTCAACTGGCCTTGCAATGCCGCCAGCGCCGCATGCAGCTGCGCTTCGTCATCCATCGCCACCAGGATGCTGACCGGGCCGAAGACCTCTTGTTGCAGCAGCGGGTCGGCCTGCAGCAGCAGCGCCCCCTCCGCCTGATAAAGCTGCGCTGCCGCGCGAAGAGCGGGCGTTTCGCTGCGGCCTGCCAGATGCCGCATACCCGGGTGGGCATCGAGGGCCGCCAGCCCGTGACGGTAGTGCTCCAGCGTGCCGGCATTCAGCATCGGCTGCGGCTCGGCGGCGTTGACTAGGGCGCTCATCGTTTCGGCCAGCCGATCGAAGGCGGCGCCGCGCAGCGCGACTATCACGCCGGGCTTGGTGCAGAACTGACCGCAGCCGAGCGTGAAGGAAGAGACCAGTTCCTGCGCGATGCGCTGCTCGCGCCGCGCCAGCGCCTTGGGCAGGATCACTACCGGGTTGATGCTCGACATTTCGGCGAAGACCGGGATAGGTTGAGGGCGTTGCGTCGCCAGATCGAAGAGCGCCCGGCCACCTTGCAGCGAGCCGGTGAATCCCACCGCCTGAATCGCCGGATGTTGTACCAAATCGGCCCCCACGCGGTTGCCGAAGATCATGTTGAAGACGCCGGCGGGCATCCCGGTGCGTTCGCGTGCGCGCTCGATCGCCTGAGCGGTCAGCTCCGCGGTGATCATATGGCCGCTGTGCGCCTTGAACACGATCGGGCAGCCGGCGGCGAGCGCGGCGGCGGTGTCGCCGCCCGCGGTGGAAAACGCCAGCGGGAAGTTGCTGGCGCCGAAGACCGCCACCGGGCCGAGCGCCGTGCGGTATTGACGCAGATCGGGGCGCGGCAGGGGGGAACGCTGCGGCAGCGCGCAGTCGATGCGCACGCCCTCGACGTCGCCGCGCCGCAGCAGCGTGGCGAACAGCCGCATCTGGCCGCTGGTTCTGGCACGTTCGCCGCTCAACCGCGCCTGGGGCAAGGCCGTTTCCTGCATGGCGAAGGCGAAGAAAACATCATCCAACGCGTCTATCTCCTCGGCGATGGCGTTGAGAAAGTTAGCGCGTAGTTCCGCGCTGAGCTGCGAATAGGGCGCAAAAGCCGCGGCGGCGGCTTCGGCGGCGGCGGCGGTTTCTGCCGCCGTGGCCTGGTGGAAGCGGTAGCCGGTCGGCTGAGCGTCGTCGGCGCGCAGGCTGAGCAGCGCCGCTTCCCCTTCGGCGCGGCGCTGGCCGCCGATAAATTGTTGGCCGCTGATGGCGGCATAGCGAGCGTTGGGCATCGGTTCCCCCGGTAGAGAAAGCATGACGCCCGGCATGGCCGGGCGGTGAAGGCGTTACAGGCCGACGTTCGGCAGCGCCGGGCGAGTGGCCAGCGCTTTATCGATCATGGCGTTGATCTCGCTGAGCGTTTCCCCCTGCAGCGCCAGGCGCGGCGGACGAGTGACGGCGCTGCCGCGGCCGACTCGCTGCTCGCAAAGCTTGATGCACTGCACCAGGTCAGGGCGGGCATCGAGGTGCAGCAGCGGCATGAACCAGCGGTACAGCGCCAATGCTTCCTCATAGCGTTTTTCCTTCGCCAGCCGGAACAGGGTTTCCCCTTCGCGCGGGAAGGCATTGGACATGCCGGAGATCCAACCTTGCGCGCCGACGGCGATGCTTTCCAGCACCACATCGTCCAACCCGGCGAACAGCACGAAGCGATCGCCGACTTCGTTGCGCAGATCGATAAAGCGGCGGGTGTCGCCCGACGAGTCTTTGAAGCACACGATGTTCTCGCAGTCGACCAGCGAGGTCAGGATGTCGGGCGTGACGTCATTTTTGTAAATGGGAGGGTTGTTGTAGACCATGATCGGCAGATCGGTCGCGCCGGCGACGCTGCGGAAATGCGCGGCGGTTTCGTGCGGCTTGGCGGAGTAGACCAGCGCCGGCATCACCATAATCCCGTCGACGCCGGCCTTTTGCGCTTCACGCGCCATATTCTGCGCGAAGGCGGTGGTGAACTCGGCGATGCCGGCGATTACCGGCACTTTACCGTCGGCGGCGTCTCTCGCCACTTCGATCACCGCCAGCTTTTCCTGCACCGTCATTGAGGTATTTTCACCGACGGTGCCGCACACCACCAGGCCGGAGACGCCGTCGCGCACCAGGTTTTTGATCACCGTATGGGTGGCGTCGAGATCCAGAGAGAAATCGTTGCGGAACTGGGTCGTCACCGCCGGGAATACGCCGCTCCAGCTTATGGCTTTATGGCTCATCGTGTTTGTCCTGTCGTCCGTAAGTGTTAATGAAAAGTGAATCTTTGGTAAGGCTCACCGACAGATTGACCGGTATTGCGCAGGGAGGCTTGACGCTTTTCGCCGATTGCCGCGACGAAATTGGCACAATGCCGGCGGAACGCGGGCGTGAAAAATCCGGGCGCCGGCGCACCTTGAAAAGAGGGGGGTAACCAGATAAATCAGCGCGTTAAGCGGAAAGCGTCAGGCGGAAATCGCGCGGCGTGGAGCCGGTCATCGCTTTGAACTGACGGCTGAAGGCGCTGTGATCGGTGTAGCCGCACTGCAGCGCGATGTCGGTGATCGGCAGATCGCCGGCCAGCAGTTCCGTGGCCTTTTCCAGCCGCACTTTATGGATCATCTGGCGCGGGGTGAGGTGGAAGATACGTTTGCAGTAGCGTTCGATCTGCGCCACCGACAACCCGGTCAGCGCCGTCAGCTCCTCAAGCGCGATCGGCCGGGCATAGTGGCGGCGGATGTGTACGTCGATCGCCGCCAGCCGTTGGTAGGCCGGGTGATTGGCCCTGGCCTCCTGCAGATCGTGAGAAATACCCGCCATACCGATGATTTTTCCCTGCGCATCATACAGCGCCAGCTTTTGCGTCAGGCACCAGCCGGTTTCTCGGCCGTTGTACAGGTGCATTTCCAGCTGATCCTGGATCAGCACGCCGTGGCGCAATACCCGCAGATCCTGCTCGGTATAGCCGGATCCGAGCTGAGCGGGAAAAACGTCGGCGGAGGTTTTGCCCAGCAGCGGCGTGACGGTTTTGAAACCGCAGCGCCTGGCCAGCGTCAGGTTGGCCAGCAGGTAGCGGGCCTGGGCGTCTTTGATAAAGAACACCACGTTGGGGATCGCGTTCAGCAACGGCGCGATCAGCGCCAGCGTATTCAGCAAATCGCGCAGGTTGTTCGGGCGCTGCTGCGCCAGCCCGTCGCACAGGCGTGACAGATGTTCGACGGCAAAAACGTCCTCCTGCTCCGGCAGCCCCACGAGTGAAGGCGGCGAGAGAGAAACCGGAGGCTGATAGTCTGAAGTGGATCTCATAGCAGTCCCTTTTCGGTCGTTAGCCGGGAAAACAGGCGGGTCAGGTTGATGTCTTCGCATCAATATTAACTTTTCTGTAACGAATCAAGCGCTATTTCCGGCCACCTGCCAAATATGCGGATTGCCGCATACTTTTGCCGGACGGCGCGTGGCGGTTGCTTGAAAACTGCGGCGTTTCTCGTCATGCGGAGATTTAGCATGAAAGTAACGCCATGATAAATAAGTTATTGTTATGGCATTCGTTAATATCATGCCCGCAACGCGTCAGGCCTGACTTTTGTCACTATGCTGATTTCTTCATTCGCCGTGCCGAAACGCATCAAGCCGTTAAGCCCACATTCGTTCAGGCTAACGCTATTGGTAACATCTCATTAACTCAGGAGACGCCGATGGCACTTTCTGCGCATATCACCGCTTTGCGGGCGATCGATTCTCATACCGGCGGAGAGCCGACCCGCCTGATCGTGGAAGGTTTTCCCGATCTCGGCGCGGGCAGCATGGCGGAACGGCGGGCGCGCTTCGCGCAACATTATGATGATTGGCGCTGCGCGGTGATGCTCGAACCGCGCGGCAATGACGTGCTGGTGGGGGCGTTGCTGTGCCGACCCTGCTCGCCACAGGCCACCGCCGGGGTGATCTTCTTTAACAACAGCGGCTATCTGGGCATGTGCGGGCACGGCACTATCGGGCTGATCGCTTCGCTGGCGCACCTGGGGCGCATCCACGCCGGGCGCCATCTGATAGAAACCCCGGTCGGCCCGGTAAACGCCACGCTGCACGAGGACGGCAGCGTCACGGTAGAGAACGTGGCGGCTTATCGTTACCGCCGCCAGGTGCGGCTTGAGGTGGCGGGTTACGGGCCGGTGACCGGTGACATCGCCTGGGGCGGCAACTGGTTCTTCCTGATCGGCGAGTCGCCGTTGTCCATCGATAAACAAAATCTGGAGGCGTTGACCGCGTTCACCTGGGCGGTGCGGCAGACGTTGGAACAGGCGGGCATTCACGGTGAAGACGGCGGAGCGATAGACCATATCGAACTGTTCGGTGACGATCCGCAGGCCGACAGCCGCAGCTTCGTGCTGTGCCCCGGTAAAGCCTATGATCGTTCCCCGTGCGGCACCGGCACCAGCGCCAAACTGGCGTGTCTGGCGGCGGACGGCAAACTGCCGCCGGACACGCAGTGGCGGCAGGCCAGCGTGATCGGCAGCGAATTCCAGGCCTATTATCGTTGGAACGGCGATCGCATTGCCCCCTTTATTCGCGGGCAGGCCTACGTGTGCGCCGATAGCCAGCTGCTGCTCGACGAACGCGATCCCTTCGTCTGGGGAATACGTTGATGGGTGCCGAGCGGGGAGCCGATGTCATCGTGGTCGGCGCCGGCATCATCGGCGCCGCCTGCGCCTGGCGGTTGGCGCGGGAAGGCTATCGCGTCTCGGTGGTGGACGATCGCCGCGCCGGCGCCACCGCCGCCGGCATGGGGCATCTGGTGTGCATGGACGATAATCCGGCCGAGCTGGCGTTGAGCGCTTATTCGCTGCGGTTATGGCGTGAAGTGACGGGGCGCATGCCGCAAGCGTGTGCCTGGCGCGGCTGCGGAACGCTATGGCTGGCGGATAAAGCGGATGAAATGGCCATCGCCGAGCAAAAGCGGGTGCGGCTGGCGGAGCAGGGCGTGGCCGCGGAATTGCTGACGGCGGAACAGATCGCCGCCATGGAGCCGATGCTGCGGCACGGCCTGGCCGGTGGGCTGCGGGTGCCGGGCGACGGCATTCTGTATGCGCCGCTCGCGGCTCGCTGGCTGTTGGCCGACGGTGGTGCGGCAATCGACGTGGTGCACGGCGAAGCGGCAGCGCTGGAAGAGGGAGCCGTGCGGCTGGCGGACGGCAGACGCCTGGCCGCGCCGGTGGTGCTCCTGGCGTGCGGCCTTGGGGCCAATGGCCTATTGCCGCAGACTTTGCTGTACGCCAAAAAGGGCCATCTGGCGATCACCGATCGCTACCCGCTGCGGGTGCGGCATCAACTGGTGGAGTTGGGGTATGGGGCCAGCGCGCATGCCAGCGACGGCACGTCGGTGGCATTCAATGTGCAGGCACGGCCCACCGGGCAATGGCTGATCGGTTCTTCTCGCCAGTTCGGCGCCGTCGATTCGGCGTTGGACATGCCGCTGTTGGCGGCGATGCTTGCGCGTGCGCAGCATTTCTTGCCCGCACTGGCGCAGATGAACATCATTCGCTGCTGGACCGGGCTGCGCGCCGCCTCCGCCGACGGGCTGCCGCTGTTGGGCGCGCATCCACGGTATTCCTGGCTGTGGCTGGCACTGGGGCACGAGGGATTGGGCGTCACGACCGCCCTCGGCAGCGCTGCGCTGATCGCTGCGCAGATCGGCCGGCAAACGCCGGAGATTGACGATTCCCCGTATTTGGCGGCGCGGGCGTTTGCCGCCGAGGAGCTGCCTGTATGAATGAAAGACAAAACACGATCACGTTGAGCATCGATGGCGAGCACCGGCGGGTGCCGGTTGGTCTCAGCGTTGCTGCGGCGCTCAGCCTGTGCGGCGACGATCGTTGTCGGTTGTCTGTTTCACATCAACCGCGCGCTCCCTTTTGCGGCATGGGCGTTTGTCAGGAATGCCGTGTGACCATTAACGGTCTGCGTCGCCTGGCGTGCCAAACGCTGTGCCAAGCCGGCATGCGCATTGAGAGGAGCGATGATGAGTAACTTAGACTGTGAGGTGCTGATCGTCGGTGCCGGGCCGGCCGGCATGGCGGCGGCGCTGGCCGCGGCGGAAAGCGGTGGCCAGGTGCGAATGATTGATGATAATCCGCATCCCGGCGGGCAAATTTGGCGCGATGGGCCACAGGTGGTTTTGCCTGAAACGGCGAACCGCTATCGGCAGGCGGTGGCGACGAAGGAAAATATTGCGCTGCAGCACGGTTGCAAGCTGGTGGCGCAGTGTGGCGCTAACCGATTGGCATATGAAGACGCCGAAGGCTGCGGCGTGATTCGCTATCAAAAGCTGATTCTGTGCAATGGCGCGCGTGAACTTCTGCTGCCGTTCCCCGGCTGGACGCTGCCGGGGGTGACCGGCGCCGGTGGTCTACAGGCGCAAATCAAGCAAGGGCTGGCTATCCGCGGCGAACGAGTGGCGATAGCCGGCAGCGGGCCGCTGCTGTTGGCGGTGGCGAACAGCGTGAAACAGGCCGGAGGCGAGGTGGTGCTGGTGGCTGAGCAGGCGCCGCTTTGGCGGTTGGCGGCGTTCGCCGGCGGCCTGTGGCGTTGGCCAGGCAAGCTGCGTCAGGCGCTTTCTCTGATGCCGCATCGTTACCGTGCCGGTAGCCGGGTGCAGGCGGCGTTGGGGCAAGAACGTTTAACCGCGGTGCGCGTCAATAACGGCGGGCGGGAAAGAACGATCGCCTGCGACAGGTTGGCCTGCGGTTTTGGTCTGGTGGCGAACATTGAGTTGGCGATGCTGCTGGGGTGTCGGATAGAACACGACGCCGTAGCGGTGGATCATTGGCAGCAAACCAGCCAGGTGCAAATTTTTGCTGCCGGGGAATGTACCGGCATCGGCGGCAGTGAATTGGCGCTCACCGAGGGCGCCATTGCCGGTTATGCTGCCACCGGGCAACGGGAAAAGGCGGATCGCCTGGCGGCGCAGCGGCGGCGATGGCAGCGTTTCGCCACGGCGGCGGCCAGTGCCTTCGCTCTCGATGAGCGCTTGGATTCGCTGGCCAAACCACAAACGCTGCTGTGCCGCTGTGAAGACGTCATGCTGGAACAGGTGCGTCATCAGCCGGATTGGCACACGGCCAAGCTGGGCAGCCGCTGTGGCATGGGGGCATGTCAGGGTAAAGTCTGTGCGACGGCGGCGAGGCAGCTTTTTGGCTGGCCTTTGCCGCCGCCGCGTGTGCCTTTAACGCCGGTCAGAGCGGAAACGTTGGTTGCGCTGGGGCTGCTTGGCGATGACGACGACGGCTGAATGGGGTAGCGGGCATTCCGCACCCGGCAAACGCCGCTATATCACCATTGCGGCCAATAGTAGGTTTTCTCTCGCCAGCCTTTGCCGTACATGCAGGCTTCGATGGTGGCGTCTCGTGCGGACTGATTGCGATCGGTTTGCACTGTTTTAATCGACGGTTCCTTGTCATAGCGGTATCCCGATGGACAGTCTTTCTTATTTTTCTCGCAAGGAATGTATTTGTTTTCGTAGCTGAACTCCACGTCCCGCACTACGTCCGGCGGAAAACGTTCGTAGCCGCGACTGCGGCATTCGGCATATTCGGCATTTCGGGTACTCTCAACCGCGCCGGGCCTTTCCCATTGGGTGCAGGCGGTCAACATCAATAACGGCAAGGCAATCAAACAACGGCAATTCTTCATGGTGTCCCTAACTCTTTCTCTATCCTGAGGCTCGCTGACTAGGAATGTTCCTAACCGGTGAGGTAGGGCAGTGTAATAAACTGGCGCAATAATTGGAAATGATAATGGTTATTGTTTAGGTATGATTGAGGAAGTGCCGCGTTGAGAGAGGATGTGGCGCATTGAGTGAAGTCTGTAGGAAGCGGCGACCTCATGGCGAGGGTAGGCCGATGTGGCGCTGGTTTTATTCATTCTCTTTTTGCCGCAAGGATCCGAGCATCATTGCATCGTTATGAGTAGGGAAATAATATGCAGGCTAAGCATGTTCTTAGCTGGTTTGAATATTATCTTTATTTAGGATATTTACCCATGCCAAGGATTTAATTCCCGGTATTAATACCCTATTTTTTTATTTCTGTTTTTTTAATGGGGTTTTATTTTCGGATTTTATCCAGAAGAGAATTTTTAGTTACAGGGAATTCATTTGCATTTTAATTTTGGATTTTTTAAATTCAGTTCAGAGGCAGGATAACCGTTCGCGACAGCTACAAAAAAGGAGTTTATTTTGTCAGGGATAAAGAAAACGCCTGAAAGTCATGACGGTTTACCTGCACCATCAGAGGATTATGATACTTTTAAGCACCTCTCCGATGTTGGCTCCGTGTTGGGATATGGGCGAACTCGCTTTTATCAGTGGTGCCGTAGCCGCGGATTTCTAACTCCGATGAACGTTCCGTCTCATGAAATGATCGCCCTGGGATATATGGTGGCGGTGTTATCAGAGACCGGCCATACCCGGGTTTACGTCACGCAGGATGGTTTCAGTTACGTCAGTGGCGCTTTTGCTGCAGATATCCAACGTGGCATGATCAAGTTTTAAATCTGCAAGAATCGCCTTTATTTCAATGGCTTTAATGCAGAATCTTCTTATCCCTGCAGGTTCGTGGGAGGAGTGGGAAGTTATCCGATTTTTTCGTCTCTGCGATATGAATGCTACTGGAGACAGCTATTCTCTTGTTACGATAAGCATTATTTTCTTCAGGAGCCAAGGATGAAGCATTACGCCGCGTTGTTATTTGCCTCTGCACTGTTGACGGGATGTGCGACCCAAGCCGTGCCGCCGCAACAGGCTGAGTTGCCCCCCCCAAGCCGTCTGATGCTCTATCAGAATATCCCGGATACGCCTTACGCCACGGTGGTGGTGGTGCGCGACAGCGGAATGCTGGCGGGCAGCTGCCGCACCGGCGTCTATGTGAATGGGGAGTTTGCCGCTTCGCTGGAGGCGAAAGAAAAAGCAGAGTTTCGCGTGCCGCCAGGCAATGTTTCGGTCAGTATCGGGCAAGATATGATCGAGAATCACCTGTGTATTTGGCGTGAGACCGGCGGCAGCATACCGATGACGCTGCGTGCCGGTGAAAGCCGCTATCTGCGTATCGCCGGCGATCGGCAGCGTGGCTTCATTTTGCAGGCGGGGCGACCGTAATCTGCCCTGGCAAGGGCGTTAACGCCCTTGCCACCATCCCCACAGCGTAATGAGTAGCCACGCTGCCGCAATCCAGCACAGTACCGCCGCCCCCAGAGCCAACGACAGCCGCAGACTGTTGATCAGGAAATACAGCGAGATCAAATACACCAGGTAGGGTAGCACCGCCCACATGCCAAAAATCAGCGTGGTTTTCAGCGCCGCAATGGAACGCTCGTTGCCGACAATGTAATGCGCAATCAGGGCGAAAGTGGGAAAGAGCGGGACTAAACCGGCGATATAATAGTTGCGCGTTTTGGCCAACAGGCCGATCAGAACCACGACCAGCGCGCCGATCAGCGCTTTGACAAGGATGGCCATAACGGTCTCGGGTGTGGGGGAAAGTCAACACACTGCCCGAAAGCACGTGCAAGATCAATGGGGTGTGGCGTAGCGTGGTGAAAAGCAGACCCACAAGAAGTGCGGGTCTGGGGCGCAACGCTTACTGACGGTAAGCGTGCTTGATTTGCTGAATGCTGTTCTTGAAGATTTCTGCCTGGGTCGGATCTTCAATCTGGGCGATGAAACGTTCCATGTTGATGATGACTTTCCCGGCGTCGGCCTGGCCGATCGACTTCAAGATCAGCGTCAGCGTAGCTTTGAGGCACGCAACCTCGGTCGCCAAGATTTCCGGGTTTGCAGACGTAGTGAAATCAACGTTGCTCATTTTCTCTCCTGATTTTTTGAGGCCGTAGCCTGATACAAGCTGCTTTGGCACGCCGCGCGCGGGCTAAACGTTGCCCCGCGCGCAGCGGCGAATTTAACTGGGCGCGGAGTATAGCATAGCATGCGTCCGTCATCTGCACCGGGCTTGCTCCGGTCATGCGGGTGGGCAACGTTCGCTCATTGCCATGCTGAATCATCCGCTGTCGGCCAGTTATTTCGAGGTGGTTAACAAGTATTTGTCCGGCACGTTATTGTTGAACAATGGGGGGGATTATAATTATTTGGGCGGGGAACACCGATTTTACCGGCGTTTGCCGGGAATAATAGTTTCGAACGCGGGTTGCCAAACCCACGTTGGCGGCGGATTTTGTTACGCCTTTAAATATCAAATGATTACAAACAGCCAATGGCCGTGTTAATATTATGCATGTCGCGATTGCTTACACAGATTTCTCACGCGCAACATGATTGTCGCGCTATCCTGTGTTTGGTGCAGCGCCGCGCAATTATTTTCGTCGTCCGATCTTTTCCAACGTGACGATTTATCGGCGGCATAGACGGCTAAAATTGAAAAATCAGCTCTGCTCCGCAAAGTTATTCGAAAGTATGTATTAATCTGTGTTCATTCTTGTCTGAAAAACAAGTAATATCTCTGGCGAAAACAGAGGCCGATTGCGTTACTCCCTTTTTTTGGAGATTTTTCCTTGATTAGCGTTCTTCTTGTTGATGACCACGAACTGGTGCGCGCAGGGATACGACGCATTCTTGAAGATATCAAAGGTATAAAAGTTGTCGGTGAGGCTCAGTGCGGTGAAGACGCCGTAAAATGGTGCCGTGGCAACGCTGTCGATATCGTGCTGATGGACATGAATATGCCGGGCATTGGCGGGCTGGAAGCCACGCGCAAGATTGTGCGTTATGCACCCGACGTCAAAGTCATCATGTTGACCATCCATACTGAAAATCCTTTGCCCGCGAAGGTGATGCAGGCGGGTGCCGCCGGTTACCTGAGCAAGGGCGCCGCGCCGCAGGAAGTGATTAACGCCTTGCGTTCCGTGCATGCGGGGCAGCGCTATATCGCGTCTGATATCGCCCAGCAGATGGCCCTGAGTCAGCTGGAGCCGCAGGCTGAAACGCCGTTCAGCTGCCTGTCTGAACGCGAGTTACAGATCATGTTGATGATCACCAAAGGCAAAAAGGTGAATGAGATCTCGGAGCAACTGAGTCTCAGCCCGAAAACGGTGAACAGCTACCGTTACCGCATGTTCAGCAAACTGAATATCAGCGGCGACGTCGAATTGACTCACCTGGCCATCCGACATGGATTGTTCAATGCGGAGACGTTGTTAAGCAGTGAATGACCGTTTTGATGCCAAAGCCTTCCTGAGTACCGTCACCAGCCAGCCCGGCGTCTACCGTATGTACGACGCCACGGGTACGGTGATCTACGTCGGTAAAGCCAAAGACCTGAAAAAGCGTCTCGCCAGCTATTTTCGGCAGCAGGTCAGCAGCCGTAAAACCGAGACGCTGGTTAAAAATATCGCGCAAATAGACATAACGGTTACCCATACCGAAACAGAAGCGCTGCTGTTGGAACATAACTACATTAAATTGTACCAACCGCGATATAATGTTCTTTTGCGAGACGATAAATCTTACCCGCTGATTTTTCTCAGTGCGGATACCCATCCCCGTTTGGCGGTGCACCGCGGCGCCAAACACGCCAAGGGCGAATATTTCGGGCCTTTTCCCAACTCTTACGCCGTACGCGAAACGCTGGCGCTGCTGCAGAAGCTGTTCCCGATCCGCCAGTGCGAAAACAGCGTATATCGCAACCGGTCGCGCCCGTGCCTGCAGTATCAGATCGGCCGCTGTCTGGGGCCTTGTGTTGCCGGCCTGGTGAGCGAAGAAGAATACCGGCAGCAGGTGGACTATGTACGGCTGTTTCTTTCGGGCAAAGATCAGCAGGTATTGCACCAGCTGATTGCGCGTATGGAAGAAGCCAGCAAACTGCTTAATTTCGAAGAGGCGGCGCGCATTCGCGATCAAATTCAGGCCGTGCGCCGCGTCACCGAGCGGCAGTTCGTGTCGGGCGACAGCGACGATCTGGACGTGATCGGCGTGGCGTTCGATGCCGGTATGGCGTGCCTGCACGTGCTGTTCATCCGTCAGGGCAAGGTGCTGGGCAGCCGCAGCTATTTCCCTAAAGTGCCGGGCGGCACGGATATGGGCGAAGTGGTGCAGACCTTTGTCGGTCAGTTCTATCTGCAGGGCAGCCAGGCGCGCACGCTGCCCGGTGAGATCCTGCTGGATTTCAGCCTGCCGGAAAAAGACCTGCTCGCGGAGTCGCTCTCCGAGTTGGCGGGGCGCAAGATCCAAATTCAAAGCAAACCGCGCGGCGACCGCGCCCGTTATCTGAAGCTGGCGCGTACAAACGCGGCAACGGCGTTGACCACCAAGCTTTCGCAACAGTCGACTATTCATCAGCGGCTGGCGGAATTGGCCAAGGTGCTGAACCTGACGGAAATCAACCGCATGGAGTGCTTCGATATCAGCCACACTATGGGCGAACAGACCGTGGCTTCGTGCGTGGTGTTCGACGGTAACGGCCCGGTGCGAGCGGAGTATCGGCGCTACAATATCAGCGGCATCACTCCCGGCGATGACTACGCGGCGATGACGCAGGTGCTGAAGCGCCGTTACGGCAAGGCGCTGGAAGAGAAAAAGATCCCGGATGTCATCTTTATCGACGGCGGTAAAGGGCAGCTCGGCATGGCGATCGAGGTCTTCAAATCGCTGAACGTCACCTGGGACAAGAATAAGCCGCTGCTGATTGGCATCGCCAAAGGCGCCGATCGCAAGGCCGGATTGGAAACGTTGTTCTTCGTGCCGGAAGGCGAGGGGATTTCGCTGCCGCCGGATTCGCCGGCGCTGCATGTGATCCAACACATCCGCGACGATTCGCACAATCATGCGATTACCGGCCACCGGCAGAGAAGGGCGAAAGTCAGAAATACCAGCGCATTGGAGCTGATTGAAGGCGTAGGGCCGAAACGGCGCCAGGTGCTGTTGAAGTATATGGGCGGACTGCAACCTTTGTTGAACGCCAGCGTGGAGGAAATTGCAAAAGTGCCGGGTATTTCACAAGCATTGGCAGAAAAGATCTACAATGCATTGAAACACTGAGGGCAATGTAGCAACATACTCTTAATTTCCACTCTAGCCAGATAGTTACCGTAGCATTATGCAATTGAATATACCGACTTGGCTTACCCTGTTTCGCGTAGTTCTGATCCCATTCTTTGTGCTGGCGTTTTATCTGCCGTTCAACTGGGCTCCGATGGTTTGCGCCGTTATCTTTGTGTTCGCCGCCGTCACCGACTGGTTTGACGGCTTTCTGGCACGCCGCTGGAAACAAACGACGCGCTTCGGGGCGTTTTTGGATCCGGTCGCGGACAAAGTGATGGTGGCGGTGGCACTGGTGCTGGTGGCGGAGCACTACCACAGCTGGTGGATCACGCTGCCGGCAGCCACCATGATCGCCCGTGAAATCATCATTTCGTCGCTGCGCGAGTGGATGGCGGAAATTGGCAAGCGCAGCAGCGTGGCGGTATCCTGGATCGGCAAAGTGAAAACCATGGCGCAGATGATGTCGCTGGTGGGTTTGCTGTGGCGGCCGGATCGCTCCGTAGAGTATGTGGCGATTGGCTTGCTGTATATCGCGGCGGTGCTGACTTTCTGGTCGATGTTCCAATATTTGAAAGCGGCGCGCAACGATCTGCTGGAACCGTGATCGATACGCTGCAAAAATCGGCAAACGATCGTGATGAGCCAACAATTTTATTGACTCATCACGTCAGGCAAGTAGAATGCATCGCATCAGACGACAACGATGAATTGCCGAAAGATAGCAAATAAATCAGTCAGTTCTGGTAATGCGGGAATAGCTCAGTTGGTAGAGCGCAACCTTGCCAAGGTTGAGGTCGCGAGTTCGAGCCTCGTTTCCCGCTCCAAACATTAGCCTGTTGAATCCCCGTGATTCGGCAGGTAAGCGAAAAGGGGCTTCGGCCCCTTTTTCGTTTTCTATTCCTTTGCCGTCCGGTGAAACCCTTCTTCATCCTGCTACCTCGATTATTGCCACTATATCTGCTGTCGTTTTCATACCCCAGGATGCATCCGTTGCATGGTGCAATCAGGCACATTTGATTGGGCGCCGTACGGTGTACAATCTGACGTCAGTCTCCAGCCTTGCAGTTGTGTTGGCCGTTCGGGGCAGCGGCACCGGAGATTCATGATAATGTTATGCCTGATATCCCATCACCATAAGCAAGTGAAAAGCCGCAGAGGGCGCGGGTAAGCGATTCCTGCCGAGAAAAAAGATCCGATTTGCCCGTGAATCCCTGCACCGATGCATATAAAATCAACATTCCGCTTGCCTTTCCGTTGGCATTGTGAACAGTGCGCCCACAAAATAAGCAGTTGAAAGCGTTAGAGAACTTTTTGCTATTTCGGGGGGTTGCCAAGGTGGGGGGTTTAGTCCATAATGCAGTCCATCGATTCGGCGGTAACGAAATAAATTACTTAAGAATCAGATGATTAAGATAAGCGATTTCAACATCGCCGATCAAAAGAACAAAACGAAGTGGGTGAATTACCGGCTTTGGCCTGAAAAGGCAAACAGAATAAAGGCGCGTTAACAAAGCGGTTATGTAGCGGATTGCAAATCCGTCCAGTCCGGTTCGACTCCGGAACGCGCCTCCAACTTTCCCGAGCCCGGGTGGTGAAATCGGTAGACACAAGGGATTTAAAATCCCTCGGCTTATGGCTGTGCGGGTTCAAGTCCCGCCCCGGGTACCAGGGAACAAAAATACCGAATAATCAAAGCAATAAGTAGTAATGTCGTAACCGCCGAGAGGCGGTTTTTTTGTGCTTTAAATCACCTTTCAGAACATCTTCAGAATATGCTTTCAGAAGATAAACCCCGAAAGCAGCATACTTATTCATCCTTTCTGATTGCCCACCACTGGCACGATCTTCACTTTTCGATCGTAAATTGCCGTCTGGCTCGCGTTTTTGTGGCCTGATATCGCCTGCTTATCCGTCAGTGAACCGTCCAGATCAGAAATACCTTTCGCTTTCAGGTCGTGGTACGTGAAGTCGAAATCCATATCGGGATTTGCGGCAATTGCCGCCAGCTTTGCATTGCGCCACTGGGTATTAAATCCATCGCGCGTGTAGCGGTTGCCGTTACGCTGGTGGATCACGTACACGCTGGAAATTCCGTCTTTGATCGGCAACGTGTCGGCCAACGTTACCGCGGCACGTAGTCGGTCTGACCAGGCCTTGATCTGCTTGGCGCCGGTCTTGCCCTGGCGGATAAAGATCCCAGGCTCTAGGATCTGCGAACGACTTAACGCAAGTACGTCAGCCTGCCGGGCGCAGCACAGATAGGCGATCTCCATTGCAACCTTCACAGTATCAGGGGCGACCGCATAAACTGCATCGTACTCAGCATCGGTGATATAGCGCTCGCGAGACTTCTCCTTAAATTGCCTCACCCCTTTACAGGGATTTCCTTTCACATATCCGCGCTCGTAGCTCCAACCGAATACCCTCGACATGAAGGTTTTTTCGCGGTTAGCCTGAGTTTTACTTTTAAGCCCTCGCTTATCCATGTACTTTCTTATGTGCTCCGGCTTTATGTTGATCGGATCCATCTTCCCAAATACAGGCATTACCTTTTTTGCATATTTCTGATAATCCTTCTGGGAGTCGAAGGCTAAATCGGTAAATTCAGCAGAGCTTAGGAACCTATCAGCCAAAGTTTTGAACGTTACCTTATCCTCTTTTTGACTGGTAAATTTTTCGTATGCCACCCAGACGGCGGACTGCTTCGCATCAAGAGGGCAGAGCCTTATAGTTCTGCCGTCCGGGTGCTTGAACTCATAGGCGGATCGGCCGCGCGATACTCTAGACGGCATCCAATTGTCCGCGGGGTTTTTGCGCTTGCCGGCCATTTACATCGCCTCGAAATCTGGTTCTTCCGCCACAGGTTTTGGCGGTTCGTTACGATATTTTACGGGGTTAAGGAAATGCCCCCATGTTGTTTTTGGGTGACCGTCAGGGCGTTCAATAAAAAATATCCCGGCCCGGCGGAGAGCGTCACATTGTTTCGACTTGTAATGGTGACCGGTCAACTCAATCATCTCTTCTTTCGTAATTATGTCGTGGTCGTTTCGCATGGTCTTTCCTCGGTTTCAGCAATTGGGCGATTGCGTCGTCGGTCACACGACACGCCCGGGTGATATCGTCATCGCTCAGCGTCGCTTTTCTGACGCTGGCAGACAGCCGGCCGATCTTGATGTCGAAATCAGAGAGTAGGCGGGCGCCTGGTTGCCATGGTTGCATTGCTGTTCCCCGTTATGTGGTTTCCAACAATGCAAACATGGAGGTGGTGGTTATTTCTGATTTGGCGTAATCGGTTTTTTAAACGCCTGTTTCTCGCGCTTCAGACGTTCGGTGTTCGGGAAGTCAAAAACCAGCTCACTACGGCTTTCGGCCCAGATGGTGCCGATTGTGCCGTCGGAGAGCTGCACGCGCACGGCGTCGCCTTTGGCCAGGTACATTCTCAGCATGGTGAATCCTCAGTATTGGCCCCGTTGCCGGGGCCGGGTGATTACCGCACCTGCAGCGATGGCTCGCCGATTTCGATATGCGCGCCTTTGACTTCCACGCCGTTCTCGATTGCCTCTTTGATGGCTTTCTTGTCCGGCGCTACCACCGTTTGCACCGTCACAAGTTCATCCGGCAGCAGGTCGGCATTGTCGACCACCACGCTGGCGGAGCCTTTGCGCGCCGTGAAGGTGTTCGCCGTGGTTTTAATGGAGTCCTGGCCGCTGGCCAGCAGGCACGCCAGCACATACTTGCGGATCGACTTTGCGCGGTTCTCGAATGACTTTTTACGGTCGGTCAGGCGTTTGATTTCCGCCGCCAGAGTGTCGGCTTGCCCCTCAATATTGCGAACGTGGATAAAGGCGGCGTCCAGCTTGTCACCCAGCGCTCCCTCGATTCCTTCCAGTGTGTCGGCGATCATCTCCGGCGTCAGATCGTCGGAGGCTTCGATCAGTTCGTGAAACTTGGCGTAATCAGCGGCCAGTGCAATGGCGGTAGTGCTCATGATGCTTTCTCCTCGGACAATGCGGCGATACGTTCATCTTTCAGTGCGGTGAGGCGGCGCAGGCGGCCGGCCAGGTATTGGGCAAACTCTTTATCGCCTTTTCCGTCGGCGGCCTTGCGATGGGCTTCAATCTCACGGGCGACAGAACCGTGAACCTTGGTTGCTTCATTCGCCGTAACCGCGCCTTTGAGGGTCTCGGCCACTTTCGCCAGATGCTCGTCCAGCCCTTCACGCATACGGGTTACGCCTTCGGCTTTCTCGCTGGCGTTCTTGAGCGCGAATTCTGCATCGTTCTCTTGGCGGTAGGTCAGATCGTCGTACAGGCCGAGGAACACGTCGGCGGAGAAGCCGAGTTGTGACAGAGCTTTTTTGGTGGCGTCGGTGAGAGACTTTTTCGGCGCTTCACCGTCGCTGAGTGGCCCGTTTTTGCTCTTGTAAACGTATGGCGTGCAGCCATAAGCGATCACCTCGCCAGTCTTACCGCTGTGCTTGTACCACAGGCGGATTTTCACGGTGTGGTTTACCTCACACAGATAACCGCCGGCGCCGTTCGGGATGATCTCTTGAATAAAGCTCCCGTTCTGCTGCTTTACCGATCGCATGATTGGAGCGCCGTTATCGAAACGCTCTTCGATGATTTCTACACCCCAGTTAATGCCCTGCGGCCCGAATACTTTGGTGGCCTGCATCACCATGTAGGTGCCGTTGATCGATGTTCCGCCGCCGTTATTGCTGAATGCCTTGGTAAACTTGGCATCGGTCTTATAAACGCGGTTCCAAATGCCGAGGTTGTCGCCATCTTCTGCTGATTGTTCAGAGATTACCTGCTCAACCTGCTCAACCTGCGCGGCGCGCTGCTGGAAATCGTCTGCTTTCAGTTGCTGCGCCAGAGCTTCGGCTCGGTCGGCGTTTTCTTCCGCCTGCTGCAGTTGCGGGGATTTCTCCGCTGGCGCGTTGGCGTAAACGCTATAGCCCATCTGATCCAGTTGCTGCTTGGCCTGCGCCGCTGCTGCGTCGGTAATCTGCTGCTGCGCTACTTCCGTTTTTTCACCCTGATTTGAGGCGGCAGATTGCGCCGTGTCTGGATCCGCATGCTGCTGCTCACTGCTGCCGATCAGACCTTCGATAGAGAAGCGGCCGCCGCCGAGATTTTCCACTGATACCGGTGGTGGGTTCTTGCCGTAGGAGTCCAGCTCTGGGCATGCAGTGTGACCAGCGAGGCACGATTTCACGAAGTGCAGGCGTTCGGCGTCGTCGCTGATCAGCTTGAGATTTTTCAGGCCATCGGAAATGATGCTGTGGCGCACGTCGGTTTCGACGTTGAGAATGCCGACGATCACCCGCAGCGTTTTGTCCCACGCGCGCCAGGCGTTATCGCGGTTTGCGATAATCTCTTTGGCGTTCTTCACGTCGGCCGCCTTCGCTTCTGCAGGATTAACGCCCATGACCGATAACGCCGTGTGCATGCTCAGCGTGTTGTAGTCGGCCGCGCCGCCGGTATTGTCGGTGCCGGTGCCGGTGCCGGTGCCGGTGCTGTTCTGCGTGAGGTTTTCGCGATCGTCTGGCTTGTCGACCCAGGCCTGTGCGAATGCGGTGGTGGCTTCTTCGGTCGGCATGGCAGTAGTGTTTTGGAACAGCGCTGAAACCAACTTATAGACGGATGCGGGGTACATGGCACCGACAGCGGGAACGGATACAAGCCCGTCGATCACCGCGCGCATGCCGGTATCATCTGGCGTTTCCTCGTCATTGAGCAAATCCACAACCAGCGATAACTGGCTATCATCGATCTCGGCATCACCGTACATCACAACGGCGGCGATCCGAACGTTGGCAGGCTGCGCCATCAGGTCGATAGGGCCGGCCGGCACTTCCGGCTCTGGCTCTTTTGGCGTCCACGCGTTGCCGTCAAACACGTTCTCAGCGGCAAACTTTTCATCGAACTGACCGACGGCCGGGCGAGGGTGGCCGGTCTGATCTTCGACGGTTTTCGGGTTGAAGAAGTTGTCGCCGCCCTCCGGGTAGGCTTCGTACAGTTTTCCGGTGGCGATGCTTTCGGCCGCGTGCTTGTTTGGCGCTTCCAACGCGATCACCAGCGGCACGGCGCCGTTAACCTGGGCCTTTTTCTTAGGCTCAAAAAGTGAAATGTAGATAGGCATTTTTGGTCTTTCCTCTGCTAAAAACGGCGCTGGTCAGGCGCCGGGGTGGGTTAAAACTTCTCGCGCGCTACGGCTTTCACGTTGTCGCAATACCAGCTGTAAAGCTCACGCTGGCGCTGCTGCAGGGTGTCAGGCGTCGCCATCATTACGGCCATCAGCAGGCGGTCGCGGGTGTCGGCGGCGTTGCCGTCGATGTAGGTGAAAACCTCGATCGCCTCGTCGGAATAGCCGTGCGTCGCCGCGGCTTCGAACTGATCGCGCTGGCTTGCTGGATCGACTCCATACCACAGCACCAGCTCGGATTTCAGGTTATCCATTTCGATATCCATGGCCACGCCCTCAGTACGGGAGTTCGTCGGCGTCGACAGGGCAGTGCTCAATGCAAAGCAGCTGCTGCACCTGATCGTCGATCTCGGCTATGCGTTTGTAAGTGGCGTCGGCCAGACGGGCTTTTTCCAGCTGCAACGCCTCAACCTGTTTCCCGATGATGTCGATTGGCTCAGGCTGGTTAACGTCGATGTGGATTTGGCGGGTTTCCAGCAGAACATAACCACGGAATGACGTCATATCAGCGGTGGCAACCGCGAATCCTTCGATCAGTGGGAAGGTTGTTGCATGGATAAACAGCGTGACGGGTATCTGTAGTGCTTTCATAGCGACTCCTGATATAATCGGAGCTGATCAGTAGCTCCATGGGTTATTGGTCTTTCCTCGATACAGGGTTGGTCCCCTGTATCATTCCCGGTTGCTTTGGTCGGCGCCGGGGTAAAAGAACCCGCTTCGGCGGGTTTTTTTACGTCTGGTGGTTGCCGGTCTTTCCCGGCTGTCAGGCTGGTCAGGCCGCTGGTCTTTCCTCAATTTGCTGGGTGAAAAAATTGCCCCGGCGCGCGGGGCGAAAGACTACACACAGCAATGTCTTTCGGGTTGTGGTGGCCGAGAACAACGCCCCGAAGTTACGACCACCACGTTTAAATCCTTTGCCGCGTATCGCCCGGCTGGCGGAACATTTCTGAACAACCGCTGCAGGGTTAGTGCGCTGTTGATGGAAATTAGCTTAACTAAAGGTAAGTTATTGGTCAATGAAAATTACTTGCAAAAAGTTAAGTTTCTGCATCACGTGGAGTAACTGACTGATATTTAGATTATTTTTTCTTTGAGTTTTTTCTTGCAGTCAAAAGCTCTTCAAAAAGAGCATTGAAGTCGTTGACCTTGGCCTCTAGATCAGCCAGGTGACGATCTTTCTCTGATTCAGGAAGAGAATCAAATAGTTCGATGAGCTTTGTTTGTCGCTCGTCAAGCTCTACAGGCAGCTGATCGGCAGGGAGTGGGGTTTGATCTTCATCACCGTAAAGCAACCAGGTAGGAGTACAGCGTAGAGCCTTAGACAACAGAAAAAGGTTTTTGCCTTTCGGTTCAGTGTCTCCGTTCTCCCATTTAAAAACTGTGACGTGAGAAACCTTCACAGCGTCAGCTAGTCGCTGCTGTGAAATGTCCAGTTCTGTCCTGCGCATCTTCATGCGGTCGCTTAATGAGGTCATTTTCATCCAGTTACTATAAATTAATTTGACTTAGCTTTTGTTAAGTTGTAATTTTCAAACAAATGTTAATCATGGGAGGCAAGAATGCTTACTGAAGACGCAGTTAAATTCTTCGGAAATAAAACCAAACTCGCTGAAGCCGCGGGCGTTTCGCAGGCTTCAGTATCGCGCTGGGGGAAGCAAATTCCCGAACGACGCGCCGCTCGTTTAGATCGCTTAACTGATGGTGAGCTGTCTTACGACCCCGCGGCATACCAGCACCCGAAATCAACGGATGCAGCTTAACAACCAACCCCACCGAAATCCGATTAAGCAAAATTGGTTTTCGAGCGACAGGAGACGCGAAGTGGAAAACATCGAGAAACTGAAAAACGAGATCGTGAACTGGGCGGCGGAGCAGGGGCAGGAACACGTTGCCATCGAGATCACCCGCGCATGGTTCCAGCTCGGCGCCGACGGCGGTCGGGTTCGGCTGTATCCGATCGAGGATAAAACCGGCGCCGCCGACTGGCGGGCGATCAACACCAACCGGCAGGCGATATTTCGCCACATGCGCAGCGAGTCGAAAGCCGCGCGTGAGAAGGTGCTGGAACTGGCCGACGCCATGCTAGCCGCACTGCCGGCGGAACGGCGCGCCCGGCTGGCAGGCCCGACTCAGCAGTATTTGCTTTCGGTGGCCATCCGTGAATTTGCCGCCGCGATTATCGCAATTCTGCTCGGCGCCTGCGACACGCCGCAGCGCATTGCCGGCGCACTTGTCGCCCTGCAGGAAACCCAGCGCCTGACCAGCGCCGCGTAAAACTTTGTACCGAGGAAAGACCAATGCAAGCCAACCACATCACATACCGGAACGGCTGGCGCCTGAATGGCATGCCCGCCGACGCCGCAGAAATCAGACCGATCTTTGAAGATCGCCAGGCTGCCGCGCATGCCGTCTGGGAACAATACGAGCAGGGCAAGGCCGCGCTGCGTGAAGAAAACTTATCGCCGGAGCAGTACCAGGACGCGTGCCGCCAGCTTGCAGACTCGCTGGGGATCTGATCATGAGCATGGAAATGATGGTGCAGGCCATGAAAATCAAAGTCGGCAACCCGCTGCGTAAACTTGTGCTGCTGAAACTGGCCGACAATGCCAATGATCAGGGGGAGTGCTGGCCAGCGGTTCAGTACATCGCCGAGCAGTGCGAAATCTCCAAGCGCTCCGCCCAAAATCACATTCAGCAGCTGGTCAAAGATGGCCTGGTGCGCATCGAAGAGCGCAAAGCAGAGAACGGCCTGAATCGCTCAAATATCTACCACTTAGTGCTGAATAAATATGGTGCAGATGCTGCACCCTATGGTGCAAATCCTGCACCCATGGGTGCATCTGCTGCAGGGGGGAGGGTGCAGGAGCTGCACCCAGAATCAGTCAGTTTAGAACCAGTCATTGAACCAATACCCCCTAACCCCCAGGAGGGGGACGACGCTGGCGCGCCAGATAAGTCAAAAATTAAATATCAGGACGTGGCTGATGCCTACAACGAAATCCTGGGTGATCGTCTGCCGAAGGTGCAGGAGCTGAACGACAAGCGCAAACGCCAAATCAAGCGCCTGCTGGGCGAACTGCATGAGCCAACTCTGGACGCGGTTAAAGCCTACCTCGAGACGTTTGCTGACACTGCTGGGCCGTTTTACTTCGGCGATAACAACCGCGGCTGGCGCGCCGGATTCGATTACCTGCTCCGCTCCGAAGTGCTGGTTAAAACCCGCGAGGGTTCGCTATGACTCCGCAGGAGATGGAAGCGACCGTGCTGAGCGGCCTGCTGGTTGGCGGCGCCACACCTGATGCACTGGACGTAATTGCCACCATGCCCGAGGACGCTTTCAGCATCCGGTTTTACCGCGAGGCATACCGGGAAATTAAAAAACAGGCGCTGACGCACGGGGTGATCGACGTGGTGCTGATCAGCGAATCACTCGGCGGCGATAGCCTGGCGTCGCTGGTGCAAATCAGCCGCATGCCCGGCACGCTGGCCAACCTGAAAGGCTTCGCATCGCTGGCAACCAAGGGGTGGCGCAGCCGCCAGATGGCCACGCTGCTGCAGGACGGCGCCGACAGCATCCGCAGCGCCAGAAACCAAGAACAGCGCGACGCCGCGATCCAGTCGTCAGTAACCAAGCTGATCGAAATGTCTGCCGATACCGGCGGCGTGGTGCCGGTGCACCTGGGCGAACTGCTGGGCGGTTACATGGACTTGATGGATCGCCGAATGAAGGGCGACGCCGAAATGCGCAACCTGTACAGCGGCATTGCCGAGCTGGACGCGATTACCGGCGGCTGGAACCCGCAGGATCTGATCGTGGTCGCCGGCCGCCCGGGCATGGGTAAAACCGAATTCGCGTTGAAGGTGATCGAGGGCGCTACGCGCGACGGTGGCGGGGCGCTGATTTTCAGCATGGAAATGGCGGCGCTGCAGATGGTAGAGCGCTCAGTCGCCGGGGCCGGAAACCTATCCGTGTCGAAGCTGCGCAAGCCGGAATCGCTGTGCGACGAGGATTGGGGCCGGATACACACGGCGCTTGAGGTGCTCAATAACCGCGATATCTGGATCGTCGATGCGACCGACCTGAACGTTGACCAGATCCGCGCAATCACCGAAACCCACAAACGCCGCTACCCGCACCTGGCTGTCGCCATGGTCGATTATCTGGGCCTGATCGCCAAGCCCAAAGCAGAGCGTAATGATCTGGCCATGGGCCATATTTCCCGCAGCCTGAAAACCATGGCCATGCGGAGCAAAACGCCGGTGCTGGCGCTGAGCCAGTTATCGCGGAAAGTTGATGATCGCCCGGTCACCGCCCGTCGGCCGACAATGTCCGACCTCAGCGAATCCGGCAAGGTTGAGCAGGACGCCGACAGCATCGTGTTGCTGTACCGCGACGGGGTTTATAACCCGGACGGCTCGGCGGCGCGCTATGCAGAAATCATCGTTGGTAAAAACCGATTCGGCCCCGGCGGTACGGTTTACCAGGAGTTTAAAAACGGCCACTTCGTCGATTGCGACCAGGTAGTGGCGCAGGAAGCAACTCGCATCCAGAAGGAGGCGCAGCAACCCAAACCGAAAGAACGACGTTACGCGACAAAGCCATTTTAACCGGCGCCTGACCAGCGCTTGAACGACCAAGACGAGGAAAGACCATGAGCACTATCAACGAAATGATCCGCGATAAGCGGTTTGTGATGGATGACGGCTGTGATCACCTGCCGGCCATCATGGACAGAATCAACCAGGCGGCTCGCGCCCGTTCCCGCGCGCCGTACTGCCCACCTCCGAAACCCCAGCGCGTCGCCCGGCCGGCAGCCGAGTCTGGCCCGATCGTCAAAATAGGTGACCGTATCAGCTACGGCCGCCGGGTGATGACCGGTATCTACGAACTGCAGCGCTTGGGACGCTCTCCCGAAAGCATCGCGCTGATGCTCCGCATGCCACTCGATCGAGTGCTGCACATCCTGAAGCCTATAACGGCCGTACGCCGCGAAATACAGAAAAGCGTGGCAAGTGGGTTACCCCCACGTGAAAAAGACGTCATGCGTCGTCTGGCGGCCGAATCGAGGGCATAAACCATGGCCGGGCAATCGGACTATCTACCGCCCGGTCTGCCATTCAATCGAGGCGCATGGACGCAGGAACAACGCGATTTAGAGCAGTTTGACCTGCGCTCCTGTGGCTTGGTCCGCGATTTATTCGCGAGGAAGATCACCCGCACCACGGTGCTGGTGGCGATTGAAGAGGCGCCGGAGCAATACCGGGAACATTTCAGAGCGCGCCTGAATTACTGGCGTGATCGCAGAGAGGGGAAGGGGCAGTGATACATTTGAAAGATGCTCTAGATCGTAATTTTTAACAAACACGAAAGCGATGGTTTTTTCATCTTAGTTATTGATGCAGTAGGGGGGCGATGTGGGTGGTAGCTCACACAGATACAATCATCTAATCCTGTGGACAAACAAGTTTTTTGATGTAAAACTCAAGCTAGTTAAACAAAAAAATGTCTAAATGGAGTGTGTATGATTAAGTGGTATAGGTTTAAAAACTTCTACTCCTTCAAAGACGAGACTGTTGTAGATCTGACTTTAAAATCAAACTCTTCAGAGTCAAGTTTTGATGTAGATGTTAATAATTCGAGGGTAAGCAAAATCTTAGCTGTTCTGGGTTCTA
>NZ_JBJNLG010000015.1:0-150382 GCF_052169175.1 Serratia sp. CY31944 | reverse complement strand
TTTCGCTGTCTTCTCGCTGACCCGGCGGCTTGTCAGTCGTTGTTCCCGGTCAGTGGAGGCGCATTATAGGGAGTTCTCGGCAGGCCGCAACCCCTAAATGCAAAAAACTTTTCAAGCGCGCTTTTTTTCAACAAAAGGGCGAAAAAGCGACGAATTTATGTCACTTTTTCAGGCAAACAGCCATAAAAGCTGGCGATCACTGGAGTAAAATAGAAATAACGATGTCAGTAAGGACCCGCAGCCATGCCGTTAAATGCACAACAACAGGCCGCCCAACGCAATCTTTCTTATCTGCTTGCAGAGAAACTTGGCCAACAAATTCTGGCGGGCGATTATCAGGCCGGCAGCATCCTGCCCGGTGAAATGGAACTGGGCGAGCAATTCGGCGTCAGCCGCACCGCAGTACGCGAAGCGGTAAAGATGTTAGCCGCCAAAGGCATGTTGCTACCGCGCCCGCGCATCGGCACCCGCGTGATGCCGCAGAGCCAATGGAATTTCCTCGATCAGGATTTACTGACCTGGTGGATGACGCGGGAAAACTTCGATCAGGTGATGCAACACTTCCTTATCCTGCGTACCTCGCTGGAGCCGCAGGCCTGCGCGTTGGCGGCAAACCACGCCAGCCCGCAGCAAACCAAGCTGCTGGCGGAGCTGATGGCGGAAATGCGCGCGCTGCATACCCAGTTTGATCGCGAGCGTTGGATCCAGGTCGATACCCAATTCCACCAGCTCATCTACGAAGCCAGCGGCAACCCGTTCCTGACCTCGTTCGCCAACCTGTTCAGTTCGGTGTACCAAAGCTACTTCCGCGCCATCACCGGCAATGAAGTGATCAAGCTGCGCCATCATCAGGCTATCGTCGATGCGATACTCGCCGGAGACAGCGCCGGCGCGCTCGTCGCCTGCCAGATACTGCTGAAAGAGAAAGACTAGACACGCTCCCCGCTTATATATAGAAGAAAGAGACGAGGGACAGACGACCATTTAACCAGGACCGACCATGACCCAATCCGCGCGCAGTATGGCAGGACTTCCGTGGATCGCCGCAATGGCGTTCTTTATGCAGGCGCTGGACGCCACTATCCTCAATACCGCGCTGCCGGCGATCGCCCAAAGTCTGGGGCGTTCGCCGCTGGCGATGCAATCGGCCGTCATCAGCTACACGCTGACGGTGGCGATGCTGATCCCGGTCAGCGGCTGGCTGGCGGACCGCTTCGGCACCCGGCGCGTGTTCATCTTCGCCGTCACGTTATTCACCCTCGGCTCGCTGCTGTGCGCTCTGTCCCCTACGCTGAGCGCGCTGGTAGCCTCTCGCGTGCTGCAGGGCATCGGCGGCGCGATGATGATGCCGGTCGCGCGATTGGCGCTACTGCGCGCCTACCCACGCAGCGAACTGCTGCCGGTGCTGAACTTCGTCACCATGCCCGGCCTGGTCGGGCCGATTCTGGGGCCGCTGCTGGGCGGCTGGCTGGTCACCTACGCCACCTGGCACTGGATTTTCCTGATCAATATCCCTATCGGCCTGCTCGGCATCTTCTATGCGCGTAAATACATGCCGGACTTCACCACGCCCAAGCGCCGCTTCGACTTCCTTGGCTTTATGCTGTTCGGCCTGAGCCTGGTGCTGATTTCTACCGGGCTGGAGCTGTTTGGCGAGCGGGTGCTGGCGAGCTACGTTTCGCTGGGCATTCTGCTCAGCGGCTTCGTGATGCTGTTCGGCTACATCGCGCACGCACGCCGTCATCCTCAGCCGCTGATCGGTCTCGACCTGTTCAAAACCCGCACTTTCTCGGTCGGCATCGCCGGCAACGTCGCCTCCAGGCTGGGCACCGGCTGCGTGCCGTTTTTAATGCCGCTCATGCTACAGGTGGGATTCGGCTATACGGCGATCGTCGCCGGCTGCATGATGGCGCCAACCGCCATCGGCTCGCTGATGGCGAAATCCACCGTCACTCAGGTGCTGCGCTGGTTCGGCTACCGAAAAACGCTGGTCGGCATCACCGTCATCATCGGGGTGCTGATCGCCCAGTTCGCCCTGCAAAGCCCGGGCATGCCGCTGTGGCTGATGATCCTGCCGCTGTTCGTGCTGGGTATGGCGATGTCCACCCAGTTCACCGCCATGAACACCATCAGCCTGGCGGATTTGAACGACGCCAACGCCAGCGCCGGCAACAGCGTCCTGGCGGTCACCCAGCAGCTGTCCATCAGCTTCGGCGTGGCGATCAGCGCGGCGGTGCTGCGTTTTTACGAATCTCTGTCGTTAGGCACCATGATCGACCACTTCCATTACACCTTTATCACCATGGGGATCGTCACCGTAGCGTCGGCGCTGGTGTTTATGTTGCTGAGAAGGAAGGATGGCCGCAATTTGATCAGCGGCCAGGAAAGCAAGAAAGAAGCGAAGGCGGCGAGTTAACGGCGGCCCACCGAGGCGCGTTCCACCAGCTCGGGCGTCAGCACCAGCACCTGGGGGGCGCGCTCCGGGTTTTGCAGGCGATTGATCAGAGCATCGATCGCCAGTTCGCCCAGCGAATCCTTCGGCTGATGAATGGTGCTCAGCGGCGGCGCCAGATAGCGCGCCAGCTCAATGTCATCGTAGCCCATCACCGCCATATCCTGCGGCACGGAGAGCCCGGCCTGATACAGCGCCTGATAAACGCCCACCGCCACAGCGTCGTTGCCGGCGAACACCGCATGCGGCGGCTCGTCCAGCGCCAGCAGTTGGCGCATGGCGTTCACGCCGCCCTCAAACTCAAAATCGCAATGCACTTCATACCCTGGCGGAACCGGCAATCCGGCGCGCCGCATCGCGTTGCGATAGCCTTCCAGCCGGTGACGGGCGGTGGTTTTATCCTGCGGGCCGGCGATGCAGGCGATTTTGCGGTAGCCGCGGGCGATCAGATGATCGGTCGCCATCTCGCCGCCCAGCAGCGAGTTATCCTGAATAATGTCGTTGGCGCCCTCGAACGGCGCCCAGTCCATCATCACGATCGGCAATGACGGGTAGCGGCTCAGGGCATCTTGCGATGGCCGGTGGTTTTCGGTGCACATCAGCAGCAAACCGTCGACGCGCTTTTGCAGCAGCGTCTCCATGCTGCGGTTCATGCGCGCGGCGTCTTCTTCGGTATTGCACAGGATTAAACTGTAGCCGCGTTCATAGCAGCTGCGCTCCACGCCGCGCACCACTTCGGCATAAAACGGGTTGTTGCTGGCGGTCACCAGCATGCCGATGGTGCGCGTCTGATTGAGCTTCAGGCTGCGCGCCAGCGCGGAAGGCGCATAGTTCAGCTGTTCTACGGCCGCCATGACCTTGTCGCGCACGCTGTCGCTGACAAAGCGATTGTTGTTGACCACATGCGAAACGGTAGAGGTTGAAACGCCCGCCAGGCGGGCGACATCTTTCATGGTGGCCAAAGGATCACCCCTGCTGCTGCAAGAAGGCGTCGATATCTTCACGCCACGGCACCGAAGGCTGCGCGCCAGGGCGGGTCACGGCGATCGCCGCCGCCGCATGGGCGAAACGCACCGCGTCGGCCATGGCCTTGCCTTCCAACAGGGCAGTGACCAGCGCACCGTTAAAGGTATCGCCGGCGGCGATAGTATCCACCGCTTGCACCTTGAAGCCGGGCACCCGTTTGCCGTTGCCGTTTTCGCTCAGCCACACGCCGCGGCTGCCGAGGGTGATAATCACCGTCGCGATGCCTTTGTCGTGCAGCGCCTGCGCCGCGCGCGCCGCATCGGCGTCGTTGTCCACGGCGATGCCGGTCAGGCGCTGGGCTTCGGTTTCATTCGGGGTGATCATATCGATCATGCCCAGCAGCTCGTCCGGCAGCTCACGCGCCGGGGCCGGGTTGAGGATCACCTGCGTGTGATGCTGCTTCGCCAGGCGGGCGGCGGCGATCACCGTCTCCAGCGGCGACTCCAGCTGCATCAGCAACGCGTCGGCATCGATCACTTTTTGTTGGTAGCGCGCCAGGTAATCCGGCGTCACCGCGGCGTTGGCGCCGGCATCGATGCCAATCACGTTCTCGCCTTCGGCGTTGACGAAGATCAGCGCCACGCCGGTGGTGCTGTCGGCGATGGCTTCAATCGGTTGGGTATCAATGCGATCGCTCGCCAGCTGCCGGCGGACACGTTCGCCAATGTCGTCGGCGCCCACGCAGGCGATAAAGGCGATCTCCGCCCCGCTGCGCCCGGCCGCCACCGCCTGATTCGCGCCCTTGCCGCCAAACGCCACCTTATACTGTTTCCCGATCACCGTTTCGCCCGGGTGGGGGAAGTGTTCAATATTGAGGATATGGTCGGCATTGATGCTGCCAAGAACCACCAGCTTACCTGTTTCCATCGCATTGATTCCTGAATTGCGCGCCATCGTAAACACCCCGTTCCGATGGCGCTGGTATGACTTATTTAGTGACCAGTTTCAAATCGACCGGGATGGTCGCCGGCACTTTTTCGCCTTTCAGCACTTTATCGGCGGTTTCCACACCGATCACGCCGATCTGATCGGGACGCTGCGCCACGGTCGCCGCCAGCTTGCCGCCTTCAACCGCTTTCACGCCGTCGGCGGTGCCGTCGAAGCCTACCACGATCACGTCGGTTTTACCGGCGGTTTGCAGCGCGCGCAGCGCACCCAGCGCCATTTCATCGTTCTGGGCGAACACCGCCTGCACGTCCGGGTGCGCGGTCAGCAGGTTCTGCATCACGTTCAGGCCCTTGGTGCGATCGAAATCGGCCGGCTGGCTGGCCAACAGTTTGAATTTATTCTGATCCAGCGACTGCTTGAAGCCTTCACCGCGTTCACGCGCGGCGGAAGTGCCGGCGATGCCTTCCAGCTGAATCACCTTGGCATCGGCGCCTACTTTCTTGGCGATGAAGTCGCCGGCCATTTTACCGCCCACGCGGTTGTCCGAAGCGATGTGGCTTACCACCTCGCCCTTGCTCGCCACGCGATCCAGCGTGATGACCGGGATCTTAGCCTGGTTGGCCATCTTGATGGCGTTGCCCACCGCATCGGAGTCGGTCGGGTTGATCAGCAGCAGCTTGGGCGCGCGCACCATCAGATCCTGCACGTTGGCCAGCTCTTTCGCCGGGTTGTTCTGGGAATCCAGCACCACCAGGTTGTAGCCCAGCTTGTTGGCCTCTTGCTGCGCGCCATCCTTCATTGAGACGAAGAACGGGTTGTTGAGGGTGGACACCACCAGCGCGATGGTGTCTTTGGCCATGGCATTGGCGCTCAGGGTGGCGCTCAGCGCGATGGCGGAGGCTAAGGTTGCCAGTTTTTTCATTTTCATCATCGTGATTCCTGTAGGGGGAGGTTACTTGTTGCTTTTGTTATCTACCAGAACCGCCAGCAGTATCACCACTGCCTTCACGATCATTTGGTAGTAGGAAGAAACACCCAGTAAATTCAGGCCGTTGTTCAGGAAGCCGAGGATCAGCGCCCCGATCAGCGTGCCGACGATGCGGCCCTTGCCGCCGGCCAGGCTGGTGCCGCCCAGCACCACGGCGGCGATGGCGTCCAGCTCATAGCCGGTGCCGGCGGTCGGCTGCGCCGACGACAGGCGCGCCACTTCGATCACCCCGGCCAGCGCCGCCAGCAGGCCGCACAGCGAGTAGACGATAATCTTCACCTTATCGACGCTGATGCCGGACAGGCGGGTTGCCGCTTCATTGCCGCCCAGGGCATAAATATAGCGGCCCAGGCGCGTGTGGTGCAGCATATACCAGGCGGCGATGAACACGATTGCCATGATCCAGATCGGCGTAGGCACGCCCAGCGGGCGGCCGATGCCGAACCAGCCGAAGGTGTCGGCCACGTCGGTGAAACCGGTGTTGACCGGGCTGCCGTTGGTGTACACCATGGTGACGCCGCGCAGCAGCAGCATCATCACCAGCGTGGCGATAAAGGCCTGCACTTTGCCTTTGGCGACGATCACCCCGGTGCAGGCGCCAACCGCGGCGCCCAGCGCCAATGCCGCCGCCACCGCCACCAGCGCGTTGACCTCAAAGCCGACGATCGACGCCGCCACCGCGCCGGTCAGCGCCAGCAGCGATCCCACCGACAGATCGATGCCGGACGTAAGGATCACCAGCGTCATCCCCACCGCCATGATGGCGTTCACCGAGGTTTGCTGCAGAATATTGAACAGATTGTTCAGGGTGAAGAAGTTCGGGCTCATGGAAGAGACCACGGCGATCAGCACCAGCAGCGCAATCAACGACTTCTGCTCTAACAGCCACTCTTTACTGAACCAGCGCTTGGCTGCGATAGTCTGGGAACTCATATCTGATTACTCCTGCTTTACGCCGTATTGCTTGCCGACGGCTGCCGCCATCAACGCTTCCTGGGTGGCCTGTTCAATCGGGAACTCGCCGCTGAGATGCCCTTCGTGCATCACCAGAATGCGATCGCTCATGCCCATCACCTCCGGCATCTCCGAAGACACCAGAATGATGCTCAGCCCTTCCTGCTTGAACTGGTTGATTAACTGATAGATCTCTTTTTTGGCGCCGACGTCGACGCCGCGCGTCGGCTCATCGAGGATCAGCACCTTCGGCCGGGTCATCAGGCCGCGGGCGATCGCCACTTTTTGCTGATTGCCGCCGGAAAGCAGACCGATCGGCTGCTCCATCGACGGCGTTTTGATATTGAACAGCCGGATGAAATCCCCCACCGCCTGCCGCTCGTCGGCCTGTTTCAGGCTGCCGTCGGCGCGGCTGAAGTAGCGCAGCGCGGTCAGCGACATGTTTTCCTTCACCGACATGCCCAGCACCAGGCCGTCGCGCTTGCGGTCTTCCGAGATATAGACGATGCCGTTCGCCAACCCGTCCTGCGGCGAATGGGTGACCACCTCGCGGCCATCCAGGCTGACGGTGCCGGCCTTGCGCGGCGCGGCGCCGTACAGGATCTTCATCAGTTCGGTGCGCCCGGCGCCCATCAGCCCGGCCACGCCGAGGATCTCGCCGCGATACAGCGTAAAACTGACGTCCTCAACGCCGGGGCCGGAAAGGTGGCTGACTTCCAGCCGTTTTTCCCCGCGCGGCAAATCAAGGCGCGGGTATTGTTCTTCCAGCTTGCGGCCGACCATCATCTCAATCAGCGAATCTTCCTGCAGCTCGCTCACCGGCCGCTCGGCGATAAACTGCCCGTCGCGGAACACGGTCACGTCGTCGCAGATTTCAAAAATCTCTTTCAGGCGGTGCGAGATATAAACGATGCCGCGCCCTTCGGCCTTCAGCTCGTTGATCACCTTGAACAGCGAGGCGGTTTCGGTGTCGGTCAGCGCGTCGGTCGGTTCGTCCATGATGATCACTTTCGATTCGAAGCTCAGCACCTTGGCAATCTCCACCATCTGCTGATCGCCGATCGACAGCTCGCCCACCAGCCGGTGGCTGCTGTAGCGCAGGTTGAGGCGCGCCAGCAAGCGATCGGCCTCGGCGTACATACGCTTCCAGTCAATGCGGCCGAAACGGTTGACGAACTCGCGGCCGAGGAAGATGTTTTCCGCAATCGTCAGCTGCGGGATCAGATTCAGCTCCTGATGGATAATGCCGATGCCCGCTTCCTGCGAATCTTTAGGCCCGTTGAACGCCACCTCGTTACCGAGAAAATACTGGCTGCCGGCGTCTTTCTGGTAGATGCCGGTCAGCACTTTCATCATGGTGGACTTCCCGGCGCCGTTTTCCCCCACCAGCGCCATCACCTTGCCGGGATAAACGCTGAGGGCGGCGCCGGAAAGCGCCTTCACGCCGGGAAAGGCTTTATCAATCCCTTTCAGTTGCAGTAAAGGTTGCATAAACGCCTCAGAAAGTTACGCCGGCGCACAGGATCAGGTTCGCGTAAGGCGAACACTCCCCGCTGCGGATCACCGCCCGGCTGTGCTCGGTTTGCGCTTTAAACGCCTGATGGCTGATATAACGCACGCTGATGGTATTGCCCTGGCGTTGGCCCAGTGCGGTCAATTCAGCCAACAGTGCCTCGTGGAGCGACGGATTCTGTTTCACGATCTCTTCCGCCAGGATGGCGCTTTCTACCTGCATCTCTTGCGTGACCGCCGTGAACACCTGCATGAAGGTCGGCACGCCCTGCGTCAGCGCCAGATCGATGCGCTGCGTCGCCGCCGGTATCGGCAGGCCCGCGTCGCACAGGGTGAGCTGGTCGGTATGCCCCAGCCGGGCAATCACGGCAGACACGTCGGAATTCAGTAATACGCCTTTTTTCATCTTCTCACTCCGCTAGCGAAACGTTTCGCTCTCTGGGGGAGTTTAAAAAAACGGCAGGGGAAGGCAACCGGGACAATGCAGAAGTGTGATCGCTATCGAAACGTTTCGTTCACGCACGGACAATGCGCAAACAAAAGGGGCTCAGCCATGCTGAGCCCCTGTCAGGCGGGTTAGATCTCGACCTGCGTGCCGAGCTCGATGACCCGGTTCGGCGGGATCTCAAACTGATCCGGCGCGCGCAGCGCGTTGCGGCTCAGGGCGACGAACAGCTTGCCGCGCAGGTAGAGGTACCACGGCCGCTTGGTGAGGATCAGCGATTCATGGGACATGAAGAACGAGGTCTCCGACATGCGGCACGGCAACCCTTCCAGCCCGCAGCGGTGGAATACCTCCTCGACGTTCGGCGTTTCCCGCCAGCCGTAGCTGGCCACTACCCGCCAGAAGGTCGGCGACAGCTGTTCGATGGTCACCCGGCGCACGTTGTGCACGTAAGGCGCATCCTCGGTGCGCAGCGTCAGCAGCACCACGCGCTCATGCAGCACCTTGTTGTGCTTCAGGTTGTGCAGCAGCGCAAAAGGAATGACGTTAGTGGCGCGCGACAGGAACACCGCGGTACCCGGCACCCGCACCGGCGGCGATTTCTCCAGCGAGGCGATCATCGCCTCCAGCGAGTTGCCGTGTTCATGCAGGCGGCGCAGCAGGCGGAAGCGCTCGCTCTTCCAGGTGGTCATAATGATAAACATCACCAGCGCCAAGGTCAGCGGCAACCAGCCGCCGGAGAACAGCTTCAGGGCGTTGGCGGAGAACATCGGCACGTCGATGATCAGCAAGATGGCAGCGATGCCGAGCGCCAGGAAGCGATTCCAGTGCCAGTTGTTGATCGCCACCGAGGTGACCAGAATGCTGGTCAGCACCATGGTGCCGGTGACGGCGATGCCGTACGCCGCCGCCAGGTTGCTGGAGTGTTCGAAACCGACAATCACCAGCACCACCGAGATGTACAGCGTCCAGTTGATCACCGGAATGTAGATCTGGCCGGATTCCATTTCCGAGGTGTGAATAATGCGCATCGGCGACAGATAGCCCAGGCGCACCGCCTGGCGGGTCAGCGAGAAGACGCCGGAAATTACCGCCTGCGAGGCGATAACCGTCGCCAGGGTCGCCAGAATCAGCAGCGGGATCAGCGCCCAGTCGGGCGCCAACAGGAAGAACGGGTTTTTGATCGCCTCTGGGTTTTTCAGCAGCAGCGCGCCCTGGCCGAAGTAGTTGAGCACCAGCGAAGGCAGCACCACGGTGAACCAGGCCAGGCGAATCGGGAACTTGCCGAAGTGCCCCATATCGGCATACAGCGCCTCGACGCCGGTGATCGACAACACCACCGCCCCCAGCGCGAAGAACGACACCTTCTTATATTCCATGAAGAAGTTGAGCGCCCATTTGGGATTCAGCGCCTGCAGCACTTCCGGGTTCGAAATGATGCTGCGCGCGCCCAGCACCGCCAACACGATGAACCACAGCAGCATCACCGGAGCGAACAGCTTGCCGACGCTGCCGGTACCGTGCTTTTGAATGGCGAACAGCAGCGTGAGTACCAGAATGGAGAGCGGCACGATATAGGCGTCAAGCGCAGGCGCGGCGATTTCCAGCCCCTCGATCGCCGACATCACCGAGATAGCCGGGGTGATCACCACCTCGCCATAGAAGAAGCTGCCGCCGATCAGGCCCAGTATCACCAGCACCGCGGTGGTGCGCGCCGAGGTGTTGCGCCCGGCCAGCGACATCAGCGTCAGGATACCGCCCTCGCCGGCGTTGTCCGCGCGCATCACGTAGGTGAGATATTTGAGGGAAACGATCACGATCAGCATCCAGAAAATCAGCGACAGGAAGCCGAAAACCACGTCTGGACGAACATCGAAGCCGTAATGGCCGGAGAAACACTCTCTCAGCGTATAGAGAGGGCTGGTGCCGATATCACCGTAGACCACGCCGATGGCCGCCAGGGTTACCGCCGATAAGGACTGCTTATGCTCTGCGCTCATAATTCGTTTCTTTATCAGAACATCCGTTAGCGATGCATCCGCATCAGGCAAAATACGGGCTCAAAGATCCGTCACGCCCACCAGAAAGCCGCACAGTATGCACCATTTATACGCCTTGCCTACCCTTATATCAGAGCCGAAAAATAAACAAAATGTGAACCGGATATCCGACACAGCTTAGAAAAATATTACTAATCAATAAGCTATACCACTAAAAATAATGGTGGTTTATCATCGGATTATCGACCAAGATTGGCTAACTCTCGGACAATGCGACAATTATATGACGCCATCATCCCTTCTGGCAGAACGAATTTCCCGCCTCAGCAGCGCGCTGGAGAGCGGTCTTTATGAGCGGCAAGAAGCGATCCGCCTGTGCCTGCTCGCGGCGCTGAGCGGCGAAAGCGTATTCCTGCTCGGCCCGCCCGGCATCGCCAAGAGCCTGATCGCGCGCCGGCTGAAGTTTGCCTTCCGCAACGCCCGTTCCTTTGAATACCTGATGACGCGATTTTCCACGCCGGAAGAGGTCTTCGGCCCGCTCTCTATTCAGGCGCTGAAAGATGAAGGGCGCTATCAGCGCCTGACAACCGGCTACCTGCCGGAAGCGGAGATCGTGTTTCTGGACGAAATCTGGAAGGCCGGCCCGGCGATCCTCAACACCCTGCTGACGGCGATCAACGAACGGCGCTTTCGCAACGGCAACAGCGAAGAACCGATCCCGCTGCGCCTGCTGGTCACCGCCTCCAACGAACTGCCCGAAGCAGACAACAGCCTCGAAGCCCTGTATGACCGCATGCTGATCCGCCTGTGGCTGGACAAGGTGCAGGATAAACAGAATTTCCGCTCGCTGCTGGTCAACCGCCAGAACGAAAGCCAAAACCCGGTGCCGGCGGCGCTGAGCGTCAGCGACGAAGAGTTTCTGCAGTGGCAACCGCAGATCGACAAGGTGGCGCTGCCGGAAGCCTGCTTTGAACTGATTTTCCAGCTGCGCCAGCGGCTGGACGCGCTGGAACAGGCGCCGTACGTCTCCGACCGACGCTGGAAAAAGGCCCTGCGCCTGCTGCAGGCCTGCGCCTTCTTCAGCGGGCGCGACGCCATCGCCCCGCTCGACCTGATGCTGCTGAAAGACTGCCTGTGGCACGATCTCACCTCGCTGAAACTGCTGCAACAGCAGATCGATCAGCTGCTGACCGAATCGGCCTATCAGCAGCAGTCGATGTTGATCCAACTGCAACAAATCCACACCCGCTGGCTGCAGGATCAGCAACAACAAAGCGACCGGCAGGCCATCAGCCTGGTGAAAAAGGGCGGCATGTTCAGCCGCAAACCGCAATACGCGCCGGCCACGCCGTTCGCCGGCGGCACTCTCACTCTGCTGCTGCAAAAACCGCTGCAGCTGCATGACATTCAGGTCAACCATCTGAGCATCGAAAGCAGCGTGCTGGACAACTGGCTGCAAAAAGGCGGCGACGTGCGCGCCAAGCTGAACGGCATCGGCTTCGCGCAGCCGATCGATTTGGAGGTCGACGACCAACTGCACCTGACGGTGCTGGACGTCAGCCGCCAGCCGTCGCTGCTGGCGCTGCCAGGCAAACAGGCCACCGCCACGCCGCAGGCGCTGCTGGACGAAATGGACGCGTTGGCCCAACGCCTGGCGGAGCAGCGCCGCGCCTTCAGCCAACATCAGCCCTGTCTGTTCACACCCGCCGCCGGCCTGGCCAAGATCGAAGCCAGTCTGCTGCAGGTGGCGGAGCAGGTTAAACAGCAACTGCAGCAAATGCGCGGCCAGTAACCATGCTCAGTCTGGAGACGCTCGATCTGCTGCTGGCGATCGCCGAAGGCGAAATGATCGAGGAGATGATCGTCGGCATGCTGGCGGCGCCGCAGCTGTCGGTGTTCTTTAAAAAGTTTCCGGCCCTTCGCCGGGCGCTGGATCGCGATCTGCCACGCTGGAAACTGCAGCTCAAGGAGCGTCTGCAGGAAGCCATGGTGCCGCCAGCGCTGGCGCAGGAATTTTACCGCTACCAACAGTGCCAGCTGGAGAATAACACCCAGTTCTATCACAACCTCAACGACACGATGGAGCTGCTGCGCCAGCTGGTCTCGCCGTTTTATGAACAGGCGCGCGCGCTGGTGGACGCCGCCGATCTGCCCAATCATCCGCTGGACGACAGCTTCCAAACCCTGTTCCTGCAGCGCTGGCGCATCAGCCTGACGCTGCAGGCCACCATGCTGCACCATCAGCTGCTGGAACAGGAGCGCGAGCAACTGATGGCGGAATTGCAGGAGCGACTGGCGCTGAGCGGCGCGCTGGAGCCGCTGCTGTCGGAAAACGACACCGCCGCCGGCAGGCTGTGGGACATGAGCAAAGGCCAGCTACAGCGCGGCGATTACCAGCGGCTGGTGGAG
The DNA here is from genome assembly GCF_052169175.1 of Serratia sp. CY31944. Classification (NCBI taxonomy): domain Bacteria; kingdom Pseudomonadati; phylum Pseudomonadota; class Gammaproteobacteria; order Enterobacterales; family Yersiniaceae; genus Serratia; species Serratia sp. CY31944. Next base: position 137,708 of record NZ_JBJNLG010000015.1, on the reverse strand, counting down.
TACGGCAACTTTTTGCAGCAGCAGCCGGAGCTAAAAAAGCTGGCGCTGCAGTTGGGCCGCAGCTATCAGGCCAAGGCGGTGCAGCAACAGGACGCGCAGCCGGAGCCGTTCAGGGTGATGGTGCAGGTGCCGGCCACGCTACCGGAAGAAGTGAGCGGCATTCATCAGAGCGACGACATCCTGCGCCTGCTGCCGCCGGAGCTGGCGACGCTAGGCATTGAAGAGCTGGAGTTCGAATTTTATCGCCGCCTGCTGGAAAAGCGGCTGCTGAGCTACCGCCTGCAGGGCGACGTCTGGCAGGAGCAGATCCTGATCCGCCAGGTCACCCACCAGCAGCAGGATCAACAGCCGCGCGGGCCGTTTATCGTCTGCGTGGACACCTCAGGATCGATGGGCGGCTTCAACGAACAGTGCGCCAAGGCGTTCTGCCTGGCGCTGCTGCGCATTGCGCTGGCGGACAACCGCCGTTGCTACATCATGCTGTTCGCCAACCAGATCGTGCATTACGAGCTCACCGCCGCTAGCGGCATCGAACAGGCGGTGCGCTTTCTCGGCCAGCAGTTTCGCGGCGGCACCGATCTGGCGGCCTGCCTGAACGCCACCGTCACCAAAATGGCGGAGAGCGGCTGGTTCGACGCCGATGCGGTGATCATTTCCGATTTTATCGCTCAGCGGTTGCCGGAGGAGGTAATAAAGAAGGTGAAACAGCAGCAGCAAAGCCACCAGCAGCGTTTCCATGCGGTGGCGATGTCCGCCTACGGCAAACCCGGCATCATGCGCATCTTCGATCATATCTGGCGCTTCGATACCGGGCTGAAAAGCCGTTTGATGCGCCGCTGGCGGCGCTAGGCGGGATCAGAGCAGGCCTTCGACCGCCCCGCGCACTTCCGGCGACCACACGCCGCACTGCACCTGGCCGATATGCGACAGTTGCAGCAGCAGCATCACCAAGCGCGACTGACCGATGCCGCCGCCGATGGTCTGCGGCATATCGCCGCGCAGCAGCGACTGGTGCCACTCCAGCTTCATGCGCTCTTCATCGCCGGTCAGCGCCAGCTGACGTTTCAGCGCGGCGGCGTCGACGCGGATGCCCATAGAGGACAGCTCGAAAGCGTCCTGCAGCACCGGGTTCCACACCACGATATCGCCGTTCAGGCCCGCCAGGCCATCCGCCGCCGGGGTGGTCCAGTCATCATAATCCGGCGCCCGCACATCGTGCGATTTGCCGTGCGACAGCTTGCCGCCGATGCCGATCAGGAACACTGCGCCCAGCTCTTTGGCGATCGCCCGCTCGCGCCCTTTGGCGTCCAGATCCGGGTAACGCTGCAGCAGGGTTTCGCTGTGCACAAAGTGGATCTGTTCCGGCAGGAACGGGGTCAGACCATGCTCGCGGCTGACTTCCGCCTCCGTCGCCTTGATGGCGGCGTAAATGCTGCGCACGGTGCTTTTCAGGTAGTCCAGGCTGCGCTCACCGTCGCCCATCACCCGCTCCCAATCCCACTGATCGACGTACACCGAGTGGATAGGCGTCAGGCGATCTTCATCCGGGCGCAGCGCCTTCATATGGGTGTACAGGCCTTCGCCGGCGCCGAAATCGTAGCTGCCCAGCGTTTTACGTTTCCATTTCGCCAATGAATGCACCACTTCGAAGGTGGCGTCCGGCAGGGTTTTCACCTTAACCTGCACCGCTTTCTCGCTGCCGGAGAGGTTATCCTGCGTGCCGTCACCCAGACGGCTGAGGATCGGCGCCTGCACTTCGATCAGGCCAAGCTGTTGCTCCAGCTGGCGGGAGAAGAAGGATTTGACCTGGCTGATTTGTTGTTGTTTTTGGATAAACTGTTTTTTCATTGCCGTATCTCTTGTAAACCTGTCTCTGTTGCCATCGATTAAGCAACAAAACGACACGTCAATTCAATATCCATTAATCAATATTGCCTTTTCACTTTTAATCGTTCATTTTTATCCGGACAGAATTCAACAATCGTTAATTAATGGGGGATTAAATGGCGGAAATTTATCAGATCGATAATCTCGATCGCGGCATCCTCAACGCTCTGATGGACAACGCGCGCACGCCGTACGCCGAACTGGCGAAAAACTTTGCCGTCAGCCCCGGCACCATTCATGTGCGGGTAGAGAAGATGAAACAGGCCGGGATCATCACCGGCGCGCGCATCGACGTCAGCCCCAAACAGCTGGGCTACGATGTGTGCTGCTTTATCGGCATCATATTAAAGAGCGCCAAGGACTACCCTTCGGCGCTGAAAAAGCTGGAAAGCCTGGAGGAAGTGGTGGAAGCCTATTACACCACCGGCCACTACAGCGTCTTTATCAAGGTGATGTGCCGATCGATCGACGCACTGCAGCAGGTACTTATCAACAAGATCCAGACCATCGACGAGATCCAGTCTACCGAAACGCTGATATCGCTGCAGAACCCCATTATGCGCACCATCGTGCCGTAACCCGCCAAATTGCATACCCACATTATCCACAGGTAGATCCCAGCCGATTCACAGCGTACAATGCAGCCACTTTGAGTGAGAAGGTTGGGATCGTTGGTTCATGGCAGACATTACTCTGATCAGTGGCAGTACGCTTGGCAGCGCCGAATACGTGGCTGAACATTTGGCTGAAAAGCTGGAAGACGCGGGTTTCTCTACCGAGATGCTGCACGGCCCTGAACTGGATGAACTGCCGTTGACCGGCCGCTGGCTGGTGGTCTCTTCCACGCACGGCGCCGGCGAACTGCCGGATAACCTTCAGCCGCTGCTGGAGCAGATCGCCGAACAACAGCCGGATCTTTCCGAGGTGCAGTTCGGCGCCGTCGGTTTGGGCAGTTCGGAATACGACATCTTCTGCGGCGCGATCAAACAGATCGACGATCTGCTGATCGCCAGAGGCGCGAAAAGGATCGGCGATCGTCTCGAGATCGACGTGACCGAGCATGAAATTCCCGAGGATCCGGCCGAGGAATGGGTAAAAAACTGGATTAATTTACTCTAGTTTGTCTAAAGATCGCGCGAACGATTGTGGATAACTAAGCTTAAAAGCAGGGTAAAAGCCGTAGTTATCCAAATAACAACCGTAGGTCGCTTTTTGTCCTGTGCATAACAAGCCTTTTAGATCCCAGCTTATCTGCGTCGGGATCACCGATCATTCACAGCAAACGATCCTCCTTAATCTGCTGATCTTCATCGTGAATAGTTACTTATCCACAGAGGATCGCGATCCTAATAAGAGATCTAATAAAGAGATCTTTAAATAAAAAAGATCTTCTTTTAATTACCGACGATCCTGACCGCTTGGTCGATCGTCTAAACTTGAGTAGAATCCCCCACCCCAGGGCAAATAACGATCGTTCGCAATACGGCGAGGTGCAGTTCCATGTTTTATCCAGATCAATTTGACGTCATCATCATCGGTGGTGGCCATGCAGGTACCGAGGCCGCCATGGCCGCGGCGCGCATGGGGCGTCAGACTTTATTATTGACACACAATATCGATACGCTGGGACAGATGTCCTGTAACCCAGCGATTGGCGGTATTGGTAAAGGGCATCTGGTTAAGGAAATTGATGCACTCGGCGGCCTGATGGCCACGGCGATCGATCATGCCGGCATCCAGTTTAGGATACTAAACGCCAGCAAAGGCCCTGCCGTTCGCGCCACTCGCGCGCAGGCGGATCGCGTACTGTATCGCCAGGCGATCCGCACCGCGTTGGAGAACCAGCCCAACCTGATGATCTTCCAACAGCCGGTTGAGGATCTGATCGTCGAAAACGATCGCGTAGTCGGCGCCGTCACCCAAATGGGCCTGAAATTCCGCGCCAAGGCGGTGGTATTGACCGTCGGCACCTTCCTGGACGGCAAGATCCATATCGGCCTGGAGAATTACAGCGGCGGCCGCGCGGGGGATCCTCCTTCGATCTCGCTGTCGCAGCGTTTGCGTGAGCTGCCGCTGCGCGTCAACCGCTTGAAAACCGGTACGCCGCCGCGCATCGACGCCCGCACTATCGATTTCAGCGTACTGGCGCCACAACACGGCGATACGCCGGTGCCGGTATTCTCGTTCCTGGGCGATGCCAGCCAGCACCCGGAACAAATGGCGTGCTACATCACCCACACCAATGAAAAAACCCATGACGTGATCCGCAATAACCTCGATCGCAGCCCGATGTATGCCGGGATCATCGAAGGGATCGGCCCACGTTACTGCCCGTCGATCGAAGACAAGGTCATGCGCTTTGCCGATCGCAACGCGCACCAGATCTTCCTCGAACCGGAAGGCCTGACCAGCAACGAAATTTACCCTAACGGCATTTCCACCAGCCTGCCGTTCGACGTGCAGATGCAGATCGTCCGTTCGATGGAAGGGATGCAGAACGCGCGTATTATTCGCCCTGGTTATGCCATCGAGTACGATTTCTTCGATCCGCGCGATCTGAAGCCGACGCTGGAAAGCAAATTCATTCAGGGGCTGTTCTTCGCCGGCCAGATCAACGGCACCACCGGGTATGAAGAAGCCGCTGCGCAGGGCCTGTTGGCCGGCCTGAACGCCGGGCGCTTCGCCGACGAACAGGAAGGCTGGGCGCCACGTCGCGATCAAGCCTACCTGGGCGTGCTGGTGGACGATCTCAGCACCCTCGGCACCAAAGAACCGTACCGTATGTTTACCTCGCGCGCCGAGTATCGTCTGATGCTGCGCGAAGACAACGCCGATCTCCGCCTGACGGAAAAAGGCCGTGAACTCGGCCTGGTGGACGACGTGCGTTGGGCGCGTTACAGCGAGAAGCTGGAGCGAATCGAACGCGAACGTCAGCGCCTGCGCGACATCTGGATGCACCCGCACGCCGAGAACGTCGAACAGGTCAATGCGCTGCTGAAAGCGCCGCTGTCGCGCGAAGCGAACGGCGAAGAGCTGCTGCGCCGCCCGGAGATGGATTACGCACAGTTGACCGGCACCGAGGCCTTCGCGCCGCCGCTGGACGACGTACAAGCCGCCGAACAGGTCGAGATCCAGGTCAAATACGAAGGCTACATCGCTCGTCAGCAGGAAGAGATCGAAAAACAACAGCGCAACGAGAACACCGTGCTGCCGTTGGATCTCGACTACCGTCAGGTTTCTGGGCTGTCGAACGAGGTGATCGCCAAACTGAACGATCACAAACCGAACTCCATCGGCCAGGCTTCGCGCATCTCCGGCATTACGCCGGCGGCGATCTCGATTTTGCTGATCTGGCTGAAAAAGCAGGGACTGCTGCGCCGCAGCGCATAAATCCCGCATCCAGGCGGCCGTTTGCTCATCCCGTAGCCAAACGGCCGCTGACATCACTTGCGCCCTGAATTATCATAGGCGCCTCATTGCGCCAGCTAACCATCCGCTGGTCGTTCAGCGCCTGCCAAAGGATCCGTTGTGCAAAAAAAATTAGACTCGCTGCTCGCGGCAGCAGGCATTGAGCTGCCCGATCAGCAGAAACAGCAGCTGCTGGGCTATGTCGGCATGCTGGATAAGTGGAACAAGGCTTATAACCTCACGTCGGTGCGCGATCCGCAGCAAATGCTGGTGCGCCACATCCTCGACAGCATCGTGGTCAACCCGCATCTGCAGGGCTCGCGTTTTATCGATGTCGGCACCGGCCCCGGCTTGCCGGGTATTCCGCTGGCGATCGTGCGCCCGGACGCGCATTTCACGCTGCTGGACAGCCTGGGCAAGCGCGTGCGTTTCCTGCGTCAGGTGCAACATGAGCTGGGCCTGAACAATATCGAGCCGGTGCAGAGCCGCGTTGAGGCGTTTCCGGCCGAGCCGCCGTTCGACGGCGTGATCAGCCGCGCGTTCGCTTCGCTGCAGGATATGCTGTCCTGGTGCCATCACCTGCCGGCGAAAGGGCAGGGGCGTTTTTACGCGTTGAAAGGCGTGCGCCCGGATGAAGAGCTGGCGCAGCTGCCGGCGGGCGTTAGCCTGGAATCCATCGTGCGGCTGCAGGTGCCTGAATTGGAAGGCGAACGCCATCTGGTGATTCTTAAGGCAAACTGAGTTTGCTTTTGATCAAACAAGCGTGAATTAAAGGCAGTACCAAGTAGAAAGATAAGCAGGCTAATTAGTTGGTCGCTTTTTTTAGTTAATTTACTTTCTATTAACACAAAAAACGCGGCTAATTAGCGACAATAGAGTAATTGCATTTGGAAATAGTCACGTTAGCAATCATGTGCGAAAGATTGGCGTTTGCTGCTAATGTTAATTGGCTGTTGGAATATTGCCCCGCGGCTTGTCAATAAAAGGTTTTCGTCGGGTATACGGATTGTTTTTGAACAGTTAACTGATAATGTTTTGATTTATATAATCTTTTGATCGCTCAAATTGCTAAAGACGGTTTGGTTGACCATCGGCTATAAATCAGGAAGGGACATTACTGTGATCGGCTTCGCGTTTCTAAACGCAACGCTGGAATAATCAGACAATTAAATGCGCCCTATTATTCCGACCGTTTTCTTGTGAAAATAGGCTGGAATAGGGAAATTTAAATAATTGTTCACCTTTTCGCTACTTATCGATTGAATTCGTTGGTATGCCCCGTATAATTTGCTCGTTTTTTGCTGCTTGACTCTGGACAGCAAAAACAGTTGTATACGTCACTCAGCATACCCCCTCTGGGGTACGGAGAGAACAAACGTCATGTCTGTGTCCCTTTACAGCGGGAAAGTCGCACGCAAACTGCTGTTTTTGCAGTTAATGACTTTTGTTCTGATCAGCGTTGCTTTCTGGCTGAAAAGCCCGGAATGGAGCGCTTCGGCGCTGGCAGGCGGTCTCGCCGCCTGGTTGCCGAGTGCAATGTTTATGCTGTTTGCCTTGCGCCATCAGGCGCAAACGCCGGCGCCCGGTAGGGTTGCCTGGTCGTTCGCCATCGGCGAGGGGCTAAAGGTCGTGATCACCATCGTTTTGCTGATCGTGGCGCTGGGGGTGTTCAAGGCGGAGTTTATACCGCTTGGCCTGACCTATTTAGCGGTGTTAGTGGTGCAGATAGTGGCACCGGCCGTGATTAACAGTTACCGAACTTAACTAAATAAGGGTAAGAGGCATCATGTCTGCAGGAGAAGTCTTGACTCCACAGGAGTATATCGGTCACCACCTGACGCAGCTTCAGGTCGGGACTGGGTTTTGGTCGATTAACCTCGACTCGATGTTTTTCTCCGTCGTCCTCGGGGCGCTCTTCCTGGTGATCTTCCGCAAAGTGGCCAAAAACGCCACCAGCGGTGTGCCGGGTAAACTGCAAACCGCCGTGGAGTTGGTGGTCGGTTTCGTCGACAGCAGCGTGCGCGACATGTACCACGGCAAGAGCAAGGTCATTGCGCCGTTGGCGCTGACCGTGTTCGTCTGGGTGTTCCTGATGAACCTGATGGATTTGCTGCCAATCGACCTCTTGCCTTACGTTGGCGAACACATCCTCGGTCTGCCTGCGCTGCGCGTCGTGCCTACCGCCGACGTGAACGTCACGCTGTCTATGGCGCTGGGCGTGTTTATCCTGATTCTGTTCTATAGCATCAAAATGAAAGGCGTTGGCGGGTTCGTTAAAGAGTTGACCATGCAGCCGTTCAACCACCCTGTATTCATTCCTATCAACCTGATTCTTGAAGGTGTCAGCCTGCTGTCCAAACCTGTTTCACTGGGTCTGCGACTGTTCGGCAACATGTATGCGGGTGAGTTGATCTTCATCCTGATTGCCGGCCTGTTGCCGTGGTGGTCACAGTGGGTCCTGAGCTTGCCTTGGGCTATCTTCCACATCCTGATCATTACGCTTCAAGCCTTTATTTTCATGGTTCTGACGATCGTCTATCTGTCGATGGCGTCTGAAGAGCACTGATTTTCTTAAAACACTTGCACTTTTAAACTGAAACAAACTGGAGACTGTCATGGAAAACCTGAGTATGGATCTGCTGTACATGGCTGCCGCTGTGATGATGGGTTTAGCGGCAATCGGTGCTGCGATCGGTATCGGCATCCTGGGTGGTAAATTCTTGGAAGGCGCTGCTCGTCAGCCTGACCTGATTCCTCTGCTGCGTACACAGTTCTTTATCGTTATGGGTCTGGTCGACGCCATCCCGATGATCGCTGTAGGTCTGGGTCTGTACGTGATGTTCGCCGTCGCGTAAGTAGAGCAACCCTCTACGACGTAACCAAACTATTAACTTTTAAAGAGGCATTGTGCTGTGAATCTTAACGCAACAATCCTCGGCCAGGCCATCGCGTTCGTTCTGTTTGTCTGGTTCTGCATGAAGTACGTATGGCCGCCGATCATGGCTGCCATCGAGAAACGTCAGAAAGAAATCGCTGACGGCCTCGCTTCTGCAGAGCGTGCCAAAAAAGATCTGGACTTAGCGCAAGCCAATGCGACCGACCAGCTGAAAACTGCTAAAGCGGAAGCTCAGGTGATCATCGAGCAAGCGAACAAACGCAAAGCTCAGATCATGGATGAAGCGAAAGCCGAAGCCGAGCAGGAACGTAACAAAATCGTGGCGCAGGCTCAGGCTGAGATCGAAGCCGAACGTAAGCGCGCTCGTGAAGAGTTGCGTAAGCAAGTCGCGATGCTGGCAATTGCCGGCGCCGAGAAGATCATCGAACGTTCCGTGGATGAAGCTGCTAACAGCGACATCGTTGATAAACTGGTCGCTGAACTGTAAGGAGGGAGGGGCTGATGTCTGAATTTGTCACTGTAGCTCGCCCCTACGCCAAAGCAGCTTTTGACTTTGCCGTTGAGCACCAAAGCGTAGAGCGCTGGCAGGAAATGCTGGCGTTTGCGGCTGAAGTCACTCGCAATGAACAGATTTCTGAACTGCTGTCTGGCGCGGTCGCGCCAGAAACGCTGTCCAAGACGTTCATCGCGGTTTGTGGCGATCGGCTCGACGAACATGGCCAGAACTTTATCCGCGTAATGGCCGAAAATGGACGTTTACTGGTTCTTCCTGCCGTGCTGCAGCAGTTCATCGAACTGCGCGCCTCGCTGGAATCCACCGTCGAAGTCGAAGTGCTCTCTGCGAGCGCGCTGAGCGACGAACAGCAGGCGAAAATCGCCGCTGCGATGGAAAAACGTCTGTCACGCAAAGTTAAGCTGAATTGCAAAATTGACAAGTCTGTACTGGCCGGCATCGTTGTTCGCGCCGGCGATATGGTGATTGATGGCAGCGTTCGCGGTCGTCTTGAACGCCTGACAGACGTCTTGCAGTCTTAAGGGGACTGGAGCATGCAACTGAATTCCACCGAAATCAGCGAACTGATCAAGCAGCGCATTGCTCAGTTCAATGTAGTGAGCGAAGCTCACAATGAAGGTACTATCGTTTCCGTCAGCGACGGGATCATCCGCGTACACGGCCTGGCCGACGTTATGCAGGGCGAAATGATCGCGCTGCCTGGCAACCGTTACGCAATCGCATTGAACCTGGAGCGCGACTCCGTCGGTGCCGTGGTCATGGGTCCGTACGCGGATCTGGCCGAAGGCATGAAGGTTAAATGCACCGGCCGTATCCTGGAAGTTCCAGTCGGTCGTGGTCTGCTGGGCCGCGTAGTTAACACCCTGGGCGCGCCAATCGACGGCAAAGGCCCGATTGAGAACGACGGTTTCTCTCCGGTAGAAGCTATCGCGCCAGGCGTTATCGAGCGTCAATCCGTTGATCAGCCGGTTCAGACTGGCTACAAATCCGTTGACGCCATGATTCCAATCGGCCGTGGCCAGCGTGAGCTGGTGATCGGTGACCGTCAGACCGGTAAAACCGCGCTGGCGATCGATGCGATCATCAACCAACGCGACTCCGGCATCAAATGCGTTTACGTGGCTATCGGCCAGAAAGCGTCCACCATCGCTAACGTGGTGCGCAAACTGGAAGAGCACGGCGCACTGGCCAACACTATCGTGGTTGTGGCGACCGCTTCCGAATCCGCTGCACTGCAATACCTGGCGCCATACGCCGGTTGCGCAATGGGCGAATACTTCCGTGACCGCGGTGAAGATGCGCTGATCGTGTACGATGACCTGTCCAAACAGGCCGTTGCTTACCGCCAGATTTCCCTGCTGCTTCGTCGTCCGCCAGGTCGTGAAGCTTACCCAGGCGACGTATTCTACCTGCACTCCCGCTTGCTGGAGCGTGCAGCGCGCGTTAACGCCGAATACGTTGAAGCCTTCACCAAAGGTGAAGTTAAAGGCCAAACCGGTTCACTGACCGCTCTGCCGATCATTGAAACCCAGGCGGGTGACGTTTCCGCGTTCGTTCCGACCAACGTAATCTCGATTACCGATGGTCAGATCTTCCTGGAATCCAACCTGTTCAACTCCGGTATTCGTCCGGCAGTTAACCCGGGTATCTCCGTATCCCGTGTTGGTGGCGCCGCGCAGACCAAGATCATGAAGAAACTGTCCGGTGGTATTCGTACCGCGCTGGCGCAGTATCGTGAACTGGCTGCGTTCTCCCAGTTCGCCTCCGATCTGGACGACGCGACCCGCAAACAGCTGAGCCACGGTCAGAAAGTGACCGAGCTGCTGAAACAGAAACAGTATGCGCCGATGTCGGTCGCACAACAGTCTCTGGTGCTGTTTGCCGCAGAACGCGGTTACCTGAACGACGTCGAAGTCGCCAAAGTGGTGAGCTTCGAAGCCGCGCTGGTCGCCTATGCGGACCGCGAGCACGCCGAGCTGCTGAACCACATCAACCAAACTGGCAACTTCAATGATGAGATCGAGGGCAAGTTGAAAGACATCCTCGAGACCTTCAAGAAAACCCAGTCCTGGTAACGCCGAACGGTCCTGCTGTTGAAAGACAGCAGGCCGTCTGGCACTGAGGAGAAGCAGAGATGGCCGGCGCAAAAGAGATACGTAGTAAGATCGCTAGCGTGCAAAACACGCAAAAGATCACTAAAGCGATGGAAATGGTCGCCGCCTCCAAAATGCGTAAATCGCAGGATCGCATGGCGGCCAGCCGTCCTTATGCAGAGACCATGCGCAAAGTGATTGGTCACCTTGCGTTAGGGAATCTGGAGTACAAGCACCCGTACCTGGATGAGCGTGACGTTAAGCGCGTCGGGTATCTGGTGGTGTCTACTGACCGTGGTCTCTGCGGCGGCTTGAACATCAACCTGTTCAAAAAGCTGCTGGCGGAGATGAAAGCCTGGTCCGAAAAAGGCGTCGAAACAGATTTGGCGCTGATTGGCTCTAAAGCGGCCTCTTTCTTTGGTTCCGTGGGCGGCAACGTGGTTGCCCAGGTGACCGGCATGGGGGACAAACCTTCCCTGTCGGATCTGATCGGGCCGGTGAAAGTGATGCTGCAGGCCTACGACGAAGGTCGTTTGGACAAGCTGTACATTGTCAGCAACAAATTTGTTAATACGATGTCCCAAGAGCCGCAGGTGCTTCAGCTGCTGCCGTTACCGCCAGCCGATGACGAAGAGCTGAAGAAAACGCCTTGGGATTACCTGTATGAACCCGATCCAAAAGTGCTGCTTGATACCTTGCTGCGCCGCTATGTGGAGTCGCAGGTTTATCAGGGCGTCGTGGAAAACCTGGCCAGCGAGCAGGCCGCACGAATGGTCGCGATGAAAGCCGCAACCGATAACGGCGGTAGCCTGATCAAAGAGCTGCAGTTGGTATACAACAAGGCGCGTCAGGCCAGCATCACTCAGGAACTCACCGAGATCGTTTCGGGAGCCTCCGCGGTTTAAGCTAGGTTTACGAATTACGTAGAGGATTCAAGATGGCTACTGGAAAGATTATCCAGGTAATCGGCGCCGTGGTGGACGTCGAGTTCCCTCAGGATGCCGTACCAAAAGTGTACGACGCCCTTGAGGTAGAAAACGGCACCGAAAAGCTGGTGTTGGAAGTTCAGCAACAGCTGGGCGGTGGCGTGGTTCGCTGTATCGCAATGGGGACCTCCGACGGTCTGCGTCGCGGTCTGAAAGTGAACAACCTGGACCACCCGATTGAAGTGCCGGTGGGTAAAGCTACCCTGGGCCGTATCATGAACGTATTGGGTCAACCGATCGACATGAAAGGCGACATCGGCGAAGAAGAGCGTTGGGCGATTCACCGCGCGGCGCCAAGCTACGAAGAGCTGTCCAGCTCCCAGGAACTGCTGGAAACCGGTATCAAGGTAATGGACCTGATTTGTCCGTTCGCCAAGGGCGGTAAAGTCGGTCTGTTCGGCGGTGCGGGCGTAGGTAAAACCGTAAACATGATGGAGCTGATCCGTAACATCGCGATCGAGCACTCCGGTTATTCCGTGTTTGCGGGCGTGGGTGAGCGTACTCGTGAGGGTAACGACTTCTACCACGAAATGACCGACTCCAACGTTCTGGACAAAGTATCCCTGGTTTACGGCCAGATGAACGAGCCACCGGGTAACCGTCTGCGCGTTGCGCTGACCGGTCTGACCATGGCGGAGAAATTCCGTGACGAAGGCCGTGACGTTCTGCTGTTCGTTGACAACATCTACCGTTACACCCTGGCCGGTACCGAAGTGTCCGCACTTCTGGGCCGTATGCCATCCGCGGTAGGTTATCAGCCAACGCTGGCGGAAGAGATGGGCGTTCTGCAAGAACGTATCACCTCGACCAAGACCGGTTCCATCACTTCCGTACAGGCCGTTTACGTTCCTGCGGATGACTTGACTGACCCGTCACCAGCCACCACCTTTGCGCACTTGGACGCAACCGTGGTACTGAGCCGTAACATCGCTTCTCTGGGTATCTACCCGGCCGTTGACCCGCTGGATTCCACCAGCCGTCAGCTGGATCCGCTGGTTGTTGGCCAGGAGCACTACGACGTAGCGCGTGGCGTGCAGTCCATTCTGCAACGCTACCAGGAACTGAAAGATATCATCGCGATCCTGGGTATGGACGAGCTGTCTGAAGAAGACAAACTGGTCGTATCCCGTGCGCGTAAGATCCAACGCTTCCTGTCTCAGCCGTTCTTCGTGGCAGAAGTCTTCACCGGTTCTCCGGGCAAGTTCGTATCGCTGAAAGACACCATCCGTGGTTTCAAAGGCATTATGGACGGCGACTATGACCACCTGCCGGAGCAGGCGTTCTACATGGTTGGCACCATTGAAGAAGCAGTGGAAAAAGCCAAGAAACTGTAACGCCTTGAGAGGAGGGTGATATGGCTATGACTTACCATCTGGATGTAGTCAGCGCGGAAAAACAGATGTTTTCCGGCCTGGTGCAGAAGATCCAGGTGACAGGCAGCGAAGGTGAACTGGGGATCTTCCCTGGCCATGCGCCGCTGCTGACTGCCATCAAGCCTGGCATGGTGCGTATTGTTAAGCAGCACGGTGAAGAAGAGTTCATCTACCTGTCCGGCGGCATCCTCGAGGTGCAGCCGAGCGTGGTTACCGTGCTGGCGGACACTGCTATCCGTGGTACTGACCTCGACGAAGCGAGAGCGTTGGAAGCTAAGCGTAAAGCTGAAGAACACATTCGCAGCTCTCATGGCGATGTCGACTATGCTCAGGCATCCGCTGAACTGGCGAAAGCGATCGCAAAACTGCGCGTTATCGAGCTCACCAGAAAAGCGATGTAATGTTTGGGTGCCTGGCACCCAACTTTAAGAAAGCGGCCTATAGGGTCGCTTTTTTTTTACTTTAAAATAAGCATTTCAGCCCGGCGGGCGGTGTGGTGTATAACCCCTGATATCGGGAAATAAACGTCGCCGATCGCCGACAGTTTTTTCGTCCCGGCGCCGAATTGGCCACGATAGCGGCAGGCCAAGGCCCACGCGGCCTGCGCCGGGTTCGTGATGAGAAATATGTAGTAATATTGTCGCTAAACGGTTTTACTTTCGTCTATCAAAATGGAGTTATCAGGTTGCTTATGTCGAACAGCGCAATGAGCGTGGTTATCCTCGCCGCGGGCAAGGGAACACGCATGTATTCCGATCTTCCCAAGGTTTTACATCCGTTGGCCGGTAAGCCGATGGTGCAACACGTCATTGATGCCGCGATGAAACTGGGCGCGCAACATGTTCACCTGGTATACGGCCACGGCGGCGATCTGCTGAAAAGCACGTTGACTGACGGCGCGCTGAACTGGGTGCTGCAGGCCGAGCAATTGGGTACCGGCCATGCAATGCAGCAGGCCGCGCCGCACTTTGCCGACGATGAAGACGTACTGATGCTGTACGGCGACGTGCCGTTGATCTCCGTGGATACGCTGCAACGCCTGCTGGCGGCCAAACCGCAGGGCGGTATCGGTCTGCTGACGGTCAAGCTGGACGATCCGAGCGGCTACGGCCGCATCGTGCGCGAGCAGGGCAACGTGGTGGGTATCGTCGAACACAAGGATGCCAGCGAGGCGCAGCGCCAGATCAACGAGATCAATACCGGCATCCTGGTGGCGAACGGGCGCGATCTGAAGCGCTGGCTGGGGATGTTGAATAACGACAACGCACAGGGCGAGTTTTACATCACCGATATCATTGCGTTGGCCCATGCCGACGGCAAGAAAATCGAAACCGTGCACCCGTCGCGCCTGAGTGAAGTGGAAGGCGTGAACAACCGCCTGCAGCTGGCGACCCTGGAGCGCGTCTTCCAGTCGGAACAGTCTGAAAAGCTGCTGTTGGCCGGCGTGATGCTGCTGGATCCGGCGCGTTTTGACCTGCGCGGGGAACTTGTTCACGGCCGCGACATCACTATTGATGCGAATGTGATGATCGAAGGTCACGTCAAGCTGGGCGACCGGGTGAAAATCGGCGCCGGCTGCGTGCTGAAAAACTGCGTGATTGGCGATGACTGCGAGATCAGCCCTTACAGCGTGCTGGAAGACAGCGTGCTGGAAGCCGACTGCACCGTGGGGCCGTTCGCCCGCCTGCGCCCAGGCGCGGAGCTGGCGGCAGGGGCCCACGTCGGCAACTTCGTGGAAATGAAAAAGGCGCGTCTGGGTAAAGGCTCCAAGGCCGGCCACCTCAGCTATCTGGGCGATGCCGAAATTGGCGATGACGTGAATATCGGCGCCGGCACCATCACCTGCAACTACGATGGCGCCAACAAGCACAAGACGGTGATCGGCGACGGCGTATTCGTCGGTTCCGATACACAGCTGGTGGCGCCGGTGTCGGTCGGCAAAGGCTCCACCATCGCCGCCGGCACCACGGTGACGCGCGATATAGCCGAGAACGAACTGGTGCTGAGCCGCGTCAAGCAGGTGCACATTCAGGGCTGGCAACGCCCGGTGAAGAAGAAATCATAGTGTGTTTTGCGTTGGGCTCCGTTCAGAGCCCAATACAAAACATAATAACCCCCACCATCTACAGGCTCGGGGACGCACGGTAAAACCGGCAAAAATCAGGTCAAGACATCGAAAGCGCCCATGAAGGGCGTTCATTAGGAATACAACTGATGTGTGGAATTGTAGGCGCAGTAGCGCAACGTGATATCGCAGAAATCCTGTTGGAAGGTTTACGCCGTCTCGAGTACCGCGGTTACGACTCCGCCGGTCTGGCGGTGGTCGACGAAAAAGGCAACGTCAGTCGCCTGCGTCGCGTAGGCAAGGTGCAAAAACTGGCCGAAGCGGCGGAGCAGACCGATCTGCACGGCGGTACCGGCATCGCTCACACCCGCTGGGCAACGCACGGTGAACCGACCGAAGCGAACGCGCACCCGCATGTTTCCGACTACATTACCGTGGTGCATAACGGCATCATCGAAAACCACGAACCGCTGCGCGAACTGCTGATCGAACGCGGTTACCGCTTCAGCTCCGAAACCGACACCGAAGTGATCGCGCACCTGGTGCACTGGGAACAACAACAGGGCGGCACGTTGCTGGAAGTGGTTCAGCGCGTGATCCCACAGCTGCGCGGCGCTTACGGCACCGTGGTGATGGACAGCCGCGATCCGAGCGTACTGGTCGCGGCGCGCTCCGGCAGCCCGCTGGTTATCGGCCGCGGCGTCGGGGAAAACTTTATTGCTTCCGATCAGCTGGCGCTGCTGCCGGTCACCCGCCGCTTCATCTTCCTGGAAGAAGGCGACGTGGTGGAAGTGACTCGCCGCACCGTCAACATCTTCGACAAGCAGGGCAACGCCATCGAGCGCCCTGAAATCGAATCCCAGGTGCAGTATGACGCCGGCGACAAGGGCGCTTACCGTCACTACATGCAAAAAGAGATCTACGAACAGCCACTGGCGCTGAAAAACACCCTGGAAGGGCGTTTCAGCCATGGCCAAATCAACCTGAGCGAGCTGGGCCCGCGCGCCGACGAGCTGCTGGCCAAGGTGCAGCACGTGCAGATCATCGCCTGCGGGACTTCTTACCACTCCGGTATGGTGGCGCGCTACTGGTTTGAAGCGTTGGCCGGCGTGCCGTGCGACGTCGAGATCGCGTCCGAATTCCGTTACCGCAAATCGGCGGTGCGTCCGGGCAGCCTGATCATCACCCTGTCGCAGTCCGGCGAAACTGCCGATACGTTAGCGGCGCTGCGCTTGTCCAAAGAGCTGGGTTATCTCGGTTCGCTGGCCGTTTGTAACGTGGCCGGCTCTTCGCTGGTGCGCGAATCGGATCTGGCGTTGATGACCAAAGCGGGCACGGAAATCGGCGTGGCCTCGACCAAGGCCTTCACCACGCAGCTCACCGTGCTGTTGATGCTGGTGGCGCGTCTGGGCCGCCTGAAAGGCATGGCGGAAAGCGTGGAGCAAGAGATCGTGCATGGCCTGCAGGCGCTGCCGGCGCGTATTGAGCAGATGCTGTCGATGGATAAAGAGATCGAAGCGCTGGCGGAAGGGTTCTCCGACAAGCACCATGCGCTGTTCCTCGGCCGCGGCGATCAGTATCCAATCGCCATGGAAGGGGCGCTGAAGCTGAAAGAGATCTCCTATATTCACGCCGAAGCCTATGCGGCGGGTGAGCTGAAACACGGCCCGCTGGCGCTGATCGACGCCGATATGCCGGTGATCGTGGTGGCGCCGAACAATGAACTGCTGGAAAAGCTGAAGTCCAACATTGAAGAAGTGCGCGCGCGCGGCGGCCAGCTGTACGTGTTCGCCGATCAGGACGCCGGCTTCGTCAGCAGCGAAGGCATGACCATCATTCCTCTGCCGCACGTCGAGGAAATCGTGGCGCCGATCTTCTACACCGTGCCGTTGCAGCTGCTGTCTTACCACGTGGCGCTGATCAAAGGCACCGACGTTGACCAGCCGCGCAACCTGGCGAAGTCTGTCACCGTAGAGTAATCTGCCGCAGGTAAACTGCAAAAGCCGGCCTTTGCGCCGGCTTTTTTCATGAGCGACCTTAAAGGTGACAGCGCGACCGATTCGGCGATAAACATTGTCATATTCAAGCGGATAGGCCGCGCCAAACCGTTTTTTTATTGCACGTCAAGTGCGCTGTTTTTTGACTAATTAATTGATTTTTAAAGAAACAAACGCCTCTCTGGCGTGCTGTAATATAACTGTCATATTGCGTACATTTTTCTGTCACCAAACTGTCCTATTTTCCCTCCTGCAGCAATACTTACTCTGATTAAAACGACTCGAAGTCGATTTTAAATATCCCATTAGGAGGGATTATGAAACTGATGCGTACCACCGTCGCCAGTATTGTGGCAGCGACCTTCTCCCTGACCACCGTGTCCGCGTTCGCTGCTGCCAGCCTGACCGGTGCAGGTGCGACATTCCCCGCTCCGGTTTACGCCAAGTGGGCAGATTCTTATCAGAAAGAAACCGGCAACAAAGTTAACTATCAGGGCATCGGCTCCTCTGGCGGCGTGAAGCAAATCGTGGCCAACACCGTTGACTTTGGCGCCTCCGACGCCCCGCTGTCTGACGACAAACTGGCGGCCGACGGCCTGTTCCAGTTCCCGACCGTAATCGGCGGCGTGGTGCTGGCCGTGAATATCCCGGGCATCAAATCCGGCGAACTGACGCTGGACGGCAAAACCCTGGGCGATATCTACCTGGGCAACGTCAAAAAGTGGAACGACCCGGCAATCACCAAGCTGAACCCAGGCGTGAAACTGCCTGACCAGAACATCGCCGTGGTGCGCCGCGCCGACGGTTCCGGCACCTCGTTCGTGTTCACCAGCTACCTGTCCAAGGCCAATGCGCAGTGGAAAGAGAAGATCGGCGCCGGTTCTACCGTTAACTGGCCGACCGGTCTGGGCGGTAAAGGCAACGACGGCATCGCCGCCTTCGTTCAGCGTCTGCCTGGCTCTATCGGCTACGTAGAATACGCTTACGCCAAGCAGAACAACCTGGCTTACACCAAGCTGGTATCCGCCGACGGTAAACCGGTCAGCCCGACCGAAGAGAGCTTCAGCAACGCGGCCAAGGGCGTGGATTGGAGCAAGACCTTCGCTCAGGATCTGACTGACCAGAAAGGCGACAACGTGTGGCCAATTACATCCACCACCTTCATCCTGGTGCACAAAGAGCAGAAAAACCCTGCTCAGGGCGCCGAAGTGCTGAAGTTCTTCGACTGGGCTTACAAAACCGGTGCCAAGCAGGCTAACGAGCTGGATTACGCCACCCTGCCGGCAGAAGTGGTTGAGCAGGTGCGCGCGGCCTGGAAAACCAACGTAAAAGACAGTTCAGGCAAAGCGCTGTACTAACAACGCAGGGGCGCGGGTTCGCCGCGCCCCACACAGTTCTTCAGGCTCCGATCCCGGTTGGGGCTGCCAGGGTTCAAACAGAGAGTAATCTATGGCTGAGTACAAGCCGACCATCAAAGCACCGGGCAAAAACGGTGACATCATTTTCAGCGCGCTGGTGAGACTGGCTGCGCTGATTACCCTATTGTTGCTGGGCGGCATCATTGTTTCGCTGATCTTCGCCTCCTGGCCAAGCATGCAGAAATTCGGCTTCGCCTTCCTGTGGACCAAAGAGTGGGACGCGCCGGCGGAGCAGTTCGGCGCGCTGGTGCCGATCTACGGCACCGTGGTCACCTCGCTTATCGCGCTGATCATCGCCGTGCCGGTGAGCTTCGGCATCGCGCTGTTCCTGACCGAGCTGGCGCCGAACTGGCTGAAGCGGCCGCTGGGTATCGCCATTGAGCTGTTGGCGGCCATCCCCAGCATCGTTTACGGCATGTGGGGCCTGTTCGTGTTCGCGCCGCTGTTCGCCGAATACTTCCAGACGCCGGTCGGCGAAGTGCTGTCGGGCATTCCGATCGTCGGCGAGCTGTTCTCCGGCCCGGCCTTCGGCATCGGCATTCTGGCCGCCGGGGTGATCCTGGCGATCATGATCATTCCTTACATCGCGGCAGTCATGCGCGACGTGTTCGAACAGACCCCGGTGATGATGAAAGAGTCGGCCTACGGCATCGGCTGCACCACCTGGGAAGTCATCTGGCGCATCGTGCTGCCGTTCACCAAAAACGGCGTCATCGGCGGCGTGATGTTGGGCCTGGGCCGTGCGCTGGGGGAAACCATGGCGGTGACCTTTATCATCGGCAACACCTACCAGCTCGACAGCGCTTCGCTGTACATGCCGGGCAACAGCATCACCTCGGCGCTGGCCAACGAATTCGCCGAAGCCGAGTCCGGCGTGCACACCGCCGCGTTGATGGAGCTGGGCCTGATTCTGTTTGTTATCACCTTTATCGTGCTGGCGCTGTCGAAACTGATGATCATGCGTCTGGCCAAGAATGAGGGGCGTTAACATGGCGACGATGGATATGCAAAACGCAGTCGTTCTGGCGGAAAGCCGCCGCAAAATGCAGGCCTGGCGCCGGCAGAAAAACCGTCTCGCGCTGTTCCTGTCGATGGCGACCATGGTGTTCGGGCTGTTCTGGCTGATCTGGATCCTGATCGCCACCGTGACCAAAGGCTTCGACGGCATGTCGCTGGCGTTGTTCACTGAAATGACCCCGCCGCCGAACACCGCAGGCGGCGGTCTGGCCAACGCCATCGCCGGCAGCGGCCTGTTGATCCTGTGGGCGACCATCTTCGGCACGCCGCTGGGCATCATGGCCGGCATCTACCTGGCGGAATACGGCCGTAAATCCTGGCTGGCGGAAGTGATCCGCTTTATCAACGACATCCTGCTGTCCGCACCGTCGATCGTGGTGGGCCTGTTCGTTTACACCATCGTGGTGGCGAAGATGGAACACTTTTCCGGCTGGGCCGGCATCGTCGCGCTGGCGCTGCTGCAGGTGCCGATCGTCATTCGCACCACCGAGAACATGCTGAAGCTGGTGCCGGATACGCTGCGCGAGGCCGCTTATGCGCTGGGCACGCCGAAATGGCGCATGATTTCCGCCATCACGCTGAAGGCGTCGGTGTCCGGCATCATCACCGGCGTGCTGCTGGCGATTGCGCGCATCGCGGGGGAAACGGCGCCGCTGCTGTTCACCTCGCTGTCGAACCAGTTCTGGAGCACCGACCTGATGCAGCCGATCGCCAACCTGCCGGTGACCATCTTCAAATTCGCCATGAGCCCGTTCGCCGAATGGCAACAGCTGGCCTGGGCCGGGGTGCTGTTGATCACCCTGTGCGTACTGTTACTGAATATCCTGGCGCGCGTGATTTTCGCCAAGAAAAAGCATTCATAAAATTTTGAGCGCCGCTCTGGCGGCGCTGATGAAAAGAGAGAACTCTTGATGAGTATGGTTACTGACGCTTCCAGCAGCAAAATTCAGGTACGCGATCTGAACTTCTACTACGGCAAATTCCATGCGCTGAAGAACATCACGCTGGATATCGCCAAGAACAAGGTCACCGCGTTTATCGGCCCGTCCGGCTGCGGCAAATCCACCTTGCTGCGCACCTTCAACAAGATGTACCAGCTGTACCCGGAACAGCGCGCGGAAGGCGGCATCCTGCTGGACGGCCAGAACATCCTGACCGACAACTCGGATATCGCGCTGCTGCGCGCCAAGGTCGGCATGGTGTTCCAGAAGCCGACGCCGTTCCCGATGTCGATTTACGACAACATCGCCTTCGGCGTTCGCCTGTTTGAAAAGCTGTCGCGCGCCGATATGGACGAGCGCGTGCAGTGGGCGCTGACCAAGGCGGCGCTGTGGAACGAAACCAAGGACAAGCTGCACCAGAGCGGCTACAGCCTTTCCGGCGGCCAGCAGCAACGCCTGTGCATCGCCCGCGGCATCGCCATTCGTCCGGAAGTGCTGTTGCTGGATGAGCCTTGCTCGGCGCTGGATCCGATCTCCACCGGCAAGATTGAAGAGCTGATCAGCGAGCTGAAGGCCGATTACACCGTGGTGATCGTAACCCACAATATGCAGCAGGCGGCGCGCTGCTCCGACTCCACCGCATTTATGTACCTGGGCGAGCTGATCGAGTTCAGTGATACTGATAACCTGTTCACTGCGCCGCAGAAAAAGCAGACTGAAGACTACATCACTGGCCGTTATGGTTGATAGGAAGCATCATGGATAACCTGAATTTAAACAAACACATTTCCGGCCAGTTCAACGCAGAGCTTGAGCATATCCGCACCCAGGTGCTGACCATGGGCGGGCTGGTGGAGCAGCAGCTGACCGATGCCATCACCGCGATGCACAATCAGGATGGCGAGCTGGCCAAGCGAGTTATCGAAGGCGACGCCAAGGTCAACATGATGGAAGTGGCGATTGACGAAGCCTGCGTGCGCATCATCGCCAAGCGCCAGCCGACCGCCAGCGATCTGCGCCTGGTGATGGCGATCATCAAAACCATTTCCGAGCTGGAGCGCATCGGCGACGTGGCGGACAAAATCTGCCGCACCGCACTGGAGAAGTTCTCGCACCAGCACCAGCCGCTGCTGGTCAGCCTGGAATCGCTGGGGCGCCACACCGTGCAAATGCTGCACGACGTGCTGGACGCCTTCGCGCGCATGGATCTGGACGAGGCGATCCGTATTTACCGCGAAGATAAAAAGGTCGACCAGGAATACGAAGGCATCGTGCGTCAGCTGATGACCTATATGATGGAAGACTCACGCACCATTCCGAGCGTGCTGACCGCGCTGTTCTGCGCCCGTTCTATCGAGCGTATCGGCGACCGCTGCCAGAACATCTGCGAATTTATCTTCTATTTCGTCAAAGGACAGGATTTCCGTCATTTGGGCGGCGACGCCCTGGAAAAGCTGCTCTCTCCGGGCGGTAAAGACGACAAAGCCGACTGACCCTTTCCGGGTAATATCCTTCAAAGGCGCGGTTTCCCGCGCCTTTATTCCATCTTAAGTTCTTAAAGATAAAAAGGTTATAAATATAGCTTTTTATATTATTTCCTGACCTATGTGGCGCTTGCTAGCTTATCCGCCAGCAGGACATCAACCACTTAGGAGCTCTCTATGAAACATCGCGCTTTGGCCTTAACGTTGTTAGCCAGTCTGACCGGCCTCGCCGCCGGCGCCGCGCACGCGGACAAACTTGACGATATCAAGCAAGCCGGCGTGGTGCGTATCGCGGTGTTCGACAGCAACCCGCCGTTCGGCTACATCGATCCGCAGAGCAAGAAGCTGGTGGGCTACGATGTGGACGTCGCCGATGCGATCGGCAAAGCGCTGGGGGTAAAAGTGGAGCTGCGCGCCACCAACCCGGCCAACCGCATTCCGCTGCTGGTGTCGAAGAAGGTTGACCTGATTGCCGCCAACTTCACCATTACCGACGAGCGCGCCAAGGAAGTGAACTTCAGCGTGCCGTACTTCGCCACCGGCCAGAAATTCATCGCCCGCAAAGGCGTGCTGAAAACCCCGGAAGACATCAAAAAGCTGCGCATTGGCGCGGATAAGGGCACGGTGCAGGAAATCACCCTGCGCGAGCGTTTCCCGACGGCGAAAGTGATCTCCTACGATGACACCCCGCTGGCGTTCGTGGCGCTGCGCAACGGCAACGTGCAGGCGATCACCCAGGACGACGCCAAGCTGGTCGGCCTGCTTGGCAACCTGCCGGCGGCGCAGAAGGCGGAATTTGAAATTTCGCCGTTCAGCCTGACCAAAGAATACCAGGGCGTCGGCATTCCCAAGGGCGAAGATCGCCTGACCGCCGCGGTGAACGAGACGCTGATCAAGCTGGAAAAAGACGGCGAAGCGGTTAAGATTTACGATCGCTGGTTCGGGCCGGAAACCCAATCCGCCCAACCGCGCGGCGATTTCAAAATCGCGCCTTTGGATCAGCAACCGAAAGCCTGATTTAACCGCTCGCGGTGAGATCGGCACGGAGGGGCGCAGCTTGCTGCGCCCCTGATGCATTCTGCAAGACAAGGATTGAACATGAACCTGGACTGGCTGCTGGCGCCGCAATACCTGAGCTGGCTGTGGCACGGTTTTCTGCTGACGCTGTGGCTTTCCGCCTGCGCGGGCCTGGCGGCCACGCTGCTGGGCTTCGTGCTGGCGGCGATGCGCGACAGCAGCCTGCGGCCGTTGCGTTGGCTGGCGATGGGCTACAGCTCGCTGTTTCGCAATACGCCGCTGCTGGTGCAGCTGTTCTTCTGGTACTTCGCCGCCGGGCAGATCCTGCCGTCCGCCGCCATGCAGTGGCTGAACAGCTCACATCAGGTCGGTCCGCTGGAATGGCCGTCGTTCGAGTTTCTCGCCGGTTTCTTCGGCCTGACGCTCTACTCCACCGCCTTTATCGCCGAAGAGATCCGTTCCGGCATTCGCGGCGTCGCCGGCGGGCAGAAATATGCCGCGCAGGCGCTGGGGCTGACCGGCTGGCAGGCGATGCGCTACGTGGTGCTGCCGCAGGCGTTGAAAATCGCGCTGCCGCCGCTGCTGGGGCAATACATGAACGTGATCAAAAACTCGTCGCTGACCATGGCGATCGGCGTGGCCGAACTCTCTTACGCCTCGCGTCAGGTCGAAACCGAAACCCTGCGCACCTTCCAGGCGTTCGGCGTGGCGACGGTGCTGTATATCGCCATCATCGCGCTGCTGGAAGGCTGGGGCATGTGGCGCCAACAGCGTAAACCGCTGGGAGGGCATTGAGATGGATTTCAGCGTGATTCACGACAACCTGGGCTACCTGCTGTGGGGCACCTGGCCGGATGGTCCATTAGGCGGTGCGGCGCTGACGTTGGCGATCAGCCTGATGGCCGGCGTCGCCTCGGCGGTGCTCGGCACCTTGCTCGGCGTGGCGCTGGCGATGTCGCGCGGCGTCGCTGCCGGACTGCTGGCGGCGGTGCTGGGCTTTTTCCGCGCCATACCGGTCATCATGCTGATCTTCTGGACCTATTTCCTGCTGCCGATGGTGTTTGGCGTCGAGATCCCGGAAATCACCACCGTGGTGTGCGCGCTGGCGCTGATCGCTTCGGCCTATCTGGCCCATGCGGTGAAGGCCGGCATCGCCGCGATCGGCCCCGGCCAGTGGCAGGCCGGGCTTTCCCTGGGGCTGACCCGCTGGCAGACGCTGCGCATGATCGTGCTGCCGCAGGCGCTGCGCATGATGGTGCCGTCGTTCATCAACCAGTGGATATCCCTGATCAAAGACACCTCGCTGGCTTATATCGTCGGCGTTGGCGAACTGACCTTCCTGGCGACCCAGGTCAACAACCGCAGCATGGTCTATCCGATGGAAGTGTTCCTGTTCGTGGCGCTGGTCTATTTCGTGTTCTGCCTGGCGCTCGATCTGCTGGCCAACGCGGTCAACCGCCGCTTCGGCGCGCAAACTCGCGCGTTGAAACGGTCGTGGCGCTGGTGGCGCAACAAGCCGCCGTTGCCGGCCAGTTAATCGGCCGTCAGCCGCCAGCCGCGTTCGCGCCACAGCGTGGGCAGCTGGGCCAGGTCGTTAAACGTCGTCACCAGCGGGTGGTCGATCGGCGGGTTATGCGGATCGGCGCAGAAGTAAAAGACCGGGATGCCGGCATTGATGCCGGCCTGGGCGCCGGCGGGCGAGTCGTCCACCAGGATGCAGCGCGTTACCGGCACCTGCATCTGTTCGGCGGCGTGGAACACGATCGCCGGATCCGGCTTCCAGCGCTGAATGTCATAGCCGCTGAACAACCGGTCATCAAAATAAGGCAGCATGCCGGTCAGGCCGAGCGAGTGCTGCATCTTGCTGACCGGTCCGTTGGAGACGGTGCAGACAGGCACCGTCACCTGCGCCAGCAGCTCGCGGGCGCCGGCAATCTGCTGTAGCTCGCTGTCGAACAGCCGCGCCACTTCCTGCCGATACAGCGGCTCCAGCGCCTCTTTTGCCAGGTCAGTGCCCTGCTCGGCGTTGACCCGATCGATGATCTCGTACAGCTTCACCCCTTTGTATTTCTTGAACACCTCTTCCAGCGACAGATGAATGCCGTAGCGGGCGAACATGTGCACATAGGCTTTGCTGCACAGCACTTCGCTGTCCACCAGCGTGCCGTCGCAGTCGAACAAAATGCAGTCAATCTGATTCATGCGGGACAGGTTCCTTCGGGTTAACGGCGCGGAGGCCGCTCAGCGATCACTTGATCAGGTTACGCGCCTTGAGATCGTGCAAAATCAGCGCGGCGACGTGCGAGCAGTGCGGTAAATCGCGGCTGTCGCACCACCTCAGCTCGGCGATTTCGGCGGCCGGCTGCAGCTGCCCGGTAACGTCGGCCTGATAGCAGCGAATGCGCACCTGGGTGCCGTCCTGCTTGCCGTCCGCCGGGCCGGCGAACTCGCCGTAAAACGCGATGGAGCTCGGCTGCAGCGCGACGGTCAGCTCTTCGTCGATTTCGCGGCACAGCGCCTGTTCGTCGGTTTCGCCCGCTTCGCGCTTTCCGCCCGGCATATAAAACAGCGTTTTATTGTGTGAACGCACCAGCGCCACTTTGTCATCTTTCAGCGCGATCAACGCGAGCTTATCGATAAAGGTTGAAGACATGCGGATTCCTGTTTTTTCGCGGGTAGGGTAAGAGATGCGATAGGTCATTTTATCGGCCGTGTCGGCAAACGGCAACGCAGCGGACGGCAACGCGGGATGAAAGCCTGTAAATACAAGCCGTTGACGCGTTTAGCCGTAAAGATGGCGAAAAAAACCTGTGACCGGCGTCAAAAGCCCCACTTTTTGTTATAGGATAGCCGGCGACTGTCCATTCCCATTTTCGGAATTCTGATAATGACCAAACCAGTATCTGGCCTTGACGCTGAGCAAGGCTTGCTTGGGCGCGTGTTTAAACTCAAGCAACATGGCACGACGGCGCGTACGGAAACGATTGCCGGTATCACCACCTTCCTTACCATGGTGTATATCGTGTTCGTTAACCCGCAAATTTTGGGCGCGGCGGGCATGGATACCCAGGCGGTATTTGTCACCACCTGTTTGATCGCCGCTTTCGGCAGCATCTTTATGGGCCTGCTGGCGAACCTGCCGGTGGCGCTGGCGCCGGCGATGGGCCTGAACGCCTTCTTCGCCTTCGTGGTGGTCGGGGCGATGGGCATCTCCTGGCAGGTGGGCATGGGCGCCATCTTCTGGGGAGCGGTCGGCCTGCTGCTGCTGACCATTTTCCGCATCCGCTACTGGATGATCGCCAACATTCCGGTCAGCCTGCGGGTCGGCATCACCAGCGGCATCGGCCTGTTCATCGGCATGATGGGGCTGAAAAACGCTGGCATCGTGGTGGCCAACCCGGACACGCTGGTGACCATCGGCAGCCTGACTTCGCACAACGTGCTGCTGGGCGCGCTCGGCTTCTTCATCATCGCCGTGCTCTCTTCACGTAACTTCCACGCGGCGGTGCTGGTGTCGATCGTGGTCACCACCCTGATCGGCTGGATGCTGGGCGACGTGAAATACGGCGGCCTGTTCTCCCTGCCGCCGAGCATCACCTCGGTGGTGGGCCAGGTCGACGTGGCCGGCGCGCTGAACATCGGGCTGGCCGGGATCATCTTCTCGTTTATGCTGGTGAACCTGTTTGACTCTTCGGGCACCTTGATCGGCGTCACCGATAAAGCCGGCCTGACCGACAACCAGGGCAAGTTCCCGCGCATGAAGCAGGCGCTGTACGTCGACAGCATCAGCTCGGTGGCCGGTTCGCTGGCGGGCACCTCTTCCGTGACCGCTTACATCGAAAGTTCGTCCGGCGTCGCCGTCGGCGGCCGCACCGGTTTGACGGCGGTGGTCACCGGCCTGCTGTTCCTGCTGGTGATCTTCCTGTCGCCGCTGGCGGGCATGGTGCCGGCTTACGCCGCCGCCGGCGCGCTGATCTACGTCGGCGTGCTGATGACCTCCAGCCTGGCGCGGGTGAAGTGGGACGATCTAACCGAAGCGGTACCGGCGTTTGTCACCGCGGTGATGATGCCGTTCAGCTTCTCGATCACCGAAGGCATCGCGCTCGGCTTTATCTCCTACTGCGTGATGAAGCTCGGCACCGGCCGCTGGCGTGAAATCAGCCCGTGCGTGGTGGTGGTGGCGCTGCTGTTCGTGCTGAAGATCGTCTTCGTCGACGGCCATTGACCGCCAAAGGGCCGACGCCTGTCGGCCCTGAACCCCTAGGCGCCCGGCGTCGCATCCGGCGCCTTACCCAGCACCCACTGCAACGGCCGCTTGAAGCGCGCCTGCCAACTGCCGGCGGCATCCTCTCCCTGGGCGAAGTGCAGCGTTTCTACCTGATTATCCTCTCCGAACAGATTGGCGAAGTGCAACGCCAGCGCCTGCTCGCTGAAATTCTGCCGATCGTAATACGCCATCACGATTTTCTTTTGCGCCGCCAGCGACTGCTGGGCCGGCTTGATCTCGCCGTTGGGGGCGATCAGCAGCGCGCCGGCGTAAAACTGCGGGTACTTCGCGATCAGGTTGGCGGCGTGCAGCGTGCCCTGGCCGCGGGCGCTGAGGTAAATCCGCCGGGGATTCAGCTTTAGCTGCGGAGCCAGCTGTTGCAGCGTACGCTGAATGGCGGTTTGGGTGCTCTCGTCGCTGTAATTCGACCAGCGGAAACTGTTTTCCGACAGCATCTGCGTGCCGTTGAGCTCGATGTAGGCCACGCCCATTTCGCCGAACAGCAGCCGTTCTTCGGGGCTGATGGCGGCGGCTTTGCCGTAGGTATGCAGGAAGATCACCGTTGGCCAGCCTTCGGGCGGCGCTTCGCCGTCCGGCATCGCGTAGCTGGCCTTGCCTTCATAGTGGCGCGCGTGCTGCAGATAGCGCGCTTTGGTGGCGGCCAGAATCGATTGGTAGGTGGCGGAGTGCTGGATGCTGTTGAAGGCGTCGTCCTCCAGCAGGTTGTAGTAGTACCACAGGCCGCGGTCGGCGCTCAGCTGCAGGTAGCGCTCCGCCAGCTCGGTTTGCCCTTTCTCCGCCGATGACACCGCCAGCTGGTAGGGCGCCCAGACGTTGCGGCCGTCTTCGCGCATCAGCGTCAGGTACAGCGACATGGCGCCCAGCTTTTTATCTTCCTGGTTTTGCGCGGATCGCGACAGCTGGGCGTTGAGCGCGCTGTGTGCCGGCAGCTCCAGCGGCTCTTCACCGGCGGGATAACGCATCTCTGCCGCGAAAGCGGGACTGGTGATGGAAACAAAAAATAACGCTAAAATGAAAAAATACATGATGCTATGGCTTTAATTTTCAATGAATTGATGGACTTCATGTCCTGTTGCGGCGCCTAAGGGGCGCCGCGAGACCTTCACTCCACGCGGCGAATAAAATCGCTGAACGCGGACAGCTGGCCGGTCAGAAAATCCAGCGTTCCCTGATCGCTCAGTTCACCGGCCTGTTCGTCGACCTTGCTCTGGATCACGCCGCCCATAAACTCAGGCTTGTTCATTACCATCGCATCGAGGAACACCAGGATCTGGCGCAGATGGTATTGGCAGCGCGCGCCGCCGATCGGCCCCATCGAGCTGGTCTGAATGGCGACCGGCTTGCCGGCCAGCGGCTGATTCGGCAAGCGAGACAGCCAGTCGATGGCGTTCTTCAACCCGCCGGGCACGGAATAGTTATATTCAGGGGTGACGATGATCACGCCGTCGGCCTGGCGGATCTGTTCGGCGATCGCCTCGACCGCGGCAGGGAAGCCTTCACCCTGTTGCATGTCGGCGTCGTACAGCGGGATATCGCGGATGGAGGGCAGCGCTTCAATGGTGACGCCCTGTGGAGCCAGGCCTGGTAGGGCGCGGGCCACCATGGCGTTGTAGGAGCCTTTGCGCAGGCTGCCGAGCAGAGTGACGATTTTCAAGGCTTGGTCTGACATGGTGATTCTCCCTTTCGAATGAGCAGATTCAGCGTACAACATGGGCGAATAGTAGGCTAAAGCTCGGGTCGAGAATAGGCGATTGCTCAACATTTAGCTGTCTTTACAATTTAATCCAGCAACTTGTGCGGTAAAGACAGCGTTATCCGCTTTGCGCTGCGTTAACCGGGCGTCTTCAGGCCCGTCAGTTTAACGAAGCGCGAGGATGCCGCCGGGCTGCGCGGCGAGATTTCCCCGTCTTTGTGCAGGCCGCGGCGCTCTTCGTAGCGCCAGCACAGCAGGCGGTCCAGGCCGGGGCTGCCGGCGCAGGCCCAGCTCAAGTATTCGTCGGCGTCGCTCATCACCTGAACGTCCGGCGTGGCGCTGGAGCGCAGGTGGCCGGAGAAGGGATGCAGACGCAGCGTAGCCTGGCCGCTGTTGCCGAGGCCGGAAATTTTCAGCACGCTTTGCCGGATGCTCCACAGCTGAGTCTCTGCCTCCAGCCGATCGTCCTGCGCGCCGATCCAGGCACTTTCCGCCGGCGTCTGATGCGCGTGTTGCAGCGCGCTTTGCCGGGTGCCGCGCGCCCGCATCACTTCGATATCCAACCCGACTTTTCCCTCGTCGCTGAGCAGCACGCCCACGGTGTTGCTGGCGTAAGCGAGGCTGAAATCGGGCAGCTGATGATCGGCGAAACAGGGGCGGCCGGTCGGCGTGGTGGCGATGGGGGGCAGCGTCGGCAGGCCGTACAGGTAGAACATCATTTCGGCGAGCAGAATGCGCCCTTGCAGGAAGCGCGTGCGGCGTTTAACGGAAAAGGTGCGGGTGGCGGCTATCACTTCGTCGGCGAGTCTCTGGGTATCCAGGACGGCGGAGGCCGGGGTCCATCGGGCAAAATGACACGCCATTGTTCGCTCCATGACAGAGGGTCGCTAAGAACGCAGGGGTGTTAGATTAAGACTAAGTTGAGGATTTATCATCAAAAAACGCTATGCGGATTATCCTATTTATCAGCGGTGGTAGAGATATCGCCCGGCGCGGCATCGCTCCACCATTGGATCATTGATGCGTTCGGTGCCAAATCAAAGCACGGCTTACCCAGCAAGTGATTGAGGATGCGGGCTGAACGCCAGGCCATCAGACTCAGTCCGCCTTCTGCGCTACCGTGGCTGTGTATTCCGGCATTAACCGCATAAATTCGATTTTGCTCTGGCCCGAGCCAGTCCAGATTAAAATTCGGCAGTAGCGGCAGATGCTGTTCCGCATCGAGAGGAATGCGCGGCAGCAAGGGTTTCAGGTAAGCGGGCAGCGAAGCGCGATAGCCGGTGGCCAGAATGACGATATCGGCCCTGAAACTTTCCTGGCGATTTTCCAGGCCGTGAAGCGTGCGCAGATGAAAAGCTTCACCCATTGATTCGATGGCCAGTAGGGTGCGATGAGGCAGTAAACGCACATTGCGCGTCTGGCGCATCACGTCAAAACGCATATATAGCTCACGGTATAGGGTTCGCAGCGTATGATTGCTGATGCCGTCTGCCGGCAATTTCTGTGTTTTGATTTCACGCTCGCGGATTTCTGACGGCAGTGTATAGAAATAGTCGACGTATTCGGGAGTGAAGTATTCGTTGGTGAAGGGGGACTCATCCAGCGGCTGAAAATTGGGACGGCGCGAGAGCCAGTCCAGCTGCGCCGGTTCGCCCCAGTGCCCCTGCAATGCGTTCAAAAACACATCGGCGCCGCTTTGGCCGCCGCCCACCACCATAACTCGCTTGCCGCTGAAGTCCGGATTGCGCAGGGCTATTTCGGCGGCGTGCATGCAGTTTTCGCCCAGCGCCGGGTAAAACGCTTTCGGTAACCAAGGGTTATGGCCGGTGCCCAGACAGATATTTTTCGCCCACAGCGTCTGATCATGGGTGGTTACCTTGAACAAACTCTTTTCATCGTCAAAATCAATGCGCTCTACGGACTGTGAAAACTGTAGCCCGTCTAATCTTTCGCAGGCCCAGCGTAGATAGTCGGAAAATTCTTCTCGGCTGATAATTTGCTGCTCGGTGATTAAAAACCGATAAATTTTTTTCTGTTCTACCAAGTAATTAATAAATGAAAATTGGCTGCGTGGGCTGACGGCGGTAACCAAATCCTGCAGCACATATGTCTGCATATAAGCGGAAGGCAGCAGCATGCCGGGGTGCCAGCGGAAGCTCGCGTTACGATCGAGAAAGGTATAGTTGACGGCGCCGCTTTCGGCGGCCAGAGCGGCCAGACTGAGATTGAAAGGCCCCAATCCCACGCCAATCAAGTCTAAAGGTTCGTTCATTTAAGCTTATCTCTCACGCGGAAAAATTGATGAGATAAGCTTAGGTGAGTTTTGGCGCCGGAGACGTAAAATGCGGGCGCCGAAGAGGATATGGCGCCCGCAGGCGATTATTTGCCGATGCAGAAGCTGGAGAAGATGCGGCCCAGCAGATCGTCTGAGGTGAATTCGCCGGTGATTTCGCTCAAGGCCAGCTGCGCCTGGCGCAGTTCCTCGGCCAGCAGCTCGCCCGCGTAAGCGCTCACTAACTGTTCTTTGCCTTGCACCAGGTGCTGTGCCGCCAGCTCCAGCGCCTGCAGGTGACGACGGCGCGCCAGGAAGCCGCCTTCCATGTTGCTGGTGAAGCCCATGCTCTGTTTCAGATGATCGCGCAGCACATCGACGCCTTCACCGGTGCGAGCCGACAGGCGAATAAGTGAGTGGTTGTTCACTTCCGTCAGACCCAGCGTTTCACCGGTGATGTCGGCCTTGTTGCGCACCACGGTGATCGGCAGCGTGCCCGGCAGGCGCGCCATAAACTCCGGCCAGATCTCCGCCGGCTCGGTGGCGGCGGTGGTGGTGCCGTCGACCATAAACAGCACTCTGTCGGCCTGTTCGATCTCGTTCCATGCACGTTCGATGCCGATGCGCTCCACTTCGTCGCTGGCGTCGCGCAGGCCAGCGGTGTCGATGATGTGTAGCGGCATGCCGTCGATATGGATATGTTCGCGCAGGACGTCGCGGGTGGTGCCGGCGATATCGGTGACGATCGCCGCCTCGCGCCCGGCCAACGCATTGAGCAGGCTGGATTTACCGGCGTTGGGGCGCCCGGCGATCACTACCTTCATCCCTTCGCGCAGCAGGCTGCCCTGGCGCGCTTCGCCGCGCACGTTATCCAGATCCGCCATCACGTCGTTGAGCTGCGCTTCGATTTTACCGTCGGACAGGAAGTCGATTTCCTCGTCCGGGAAGTCGATCGCCGCTTCCACGTAGATTCGCAGGTGAGTGAGCGCTTCCACGAGCTGGTGGATGCGGGTGGAAAATGCCCCCTGCAGCGAGTTCATCGCCGAGCGCGCCGCCTGCTCGGAGCTGGCGTCGATCAGATCGGCGATCGCTTCGGCCTGCGCCAAATCGAGCTTGTCGTTGAGAAACGCGCGTTCGGAGAACTCGCCGGGTCGGGCGATGCGCACGTCGGGCAGCGCCAGCACGCGCTTGAGCAACAGATCGAGGATCACCGGCCCGCCGTGGCCCTGCAGTTCCAGCACGTCTTCGCCGGTAAAGGAGTTCGGCCCCGGGAACCACAGCGCGATGCCCTGATCGAGGGTGGCACCCGTGGCGTCGCGGAACGGCAGATAGTCAGCGTAGCGCGGCTTCGGCAGCTTGCCGAGCAACGCCTGGGCGACGTCTTTGGCCTTGCTTCCGGAAATGCGCAGAATGCCGACGCCGCCGCGTCCCGGCGGGGTGGCTTGGGCTACGATGGTATCGGTGGTGCTCATAACGGTTCTCTCTGACGATTAAGATGCAAAAAGGCGGTCTAATGACCGCCTTTGGGGGGACTGCAAGGGTCGGCGCGCCGAACCCCTACAATACGCTTAGCTTTTTTTCTTGTCGCGGCTGTGCAGGCCGCGTTTTTCCAGACCACGGTAAATCAGCTGCTGCTGCAGGATGGTCACCAGGTTACTGACGATGTAGTACAGCACCAGACCGGACGGGAACCACAGGAAGAACACTGTGAAGATCACCGGCATGAAGGTCATGATTTTCTGCTGCATCGGGTCAGTCACGGTGGTCGGCGACATCTTCTGAATGAAGAACATCGTCACGCCCATCAGGATTGGCAGGATGTAGTACGGGTCTTGCGCCGACAGGTCATGGATCCACAGGGCGAACGGCGCGTGGCGCAGCTCGACCGAACCCATCAGCATATAGTACAGCGCCAGGAAGATCGGCATCTGAATGATCAGCGGCAGGCAGCCGCCGAGCGGGTTCACTTTCTCCGCCTTGTACAGCGCCATCATCTCTTGGCTCATGCGCTGCTTGTCATCGCCGATGCGCTCGCGCATCGCCTGCAGCTTCGGCTGCAGCATGCGCATTTTCGCCATCGAGGTGTACTGCGCCTTGGTCAGCGGGTACATGATGCCGCGCACGATGAAGGTGATGATGATGATGGAGAAGCCCCAGTTACCGATAAAGCCGTGGATGAACTTCAGCAGTTTGAACAGCGGCTGGGAGATGAACCACAGCCAGCCGTAATCCACGGTCAGGTCCAGGTGCGGCGCCAGCTGGGCCATCTGGTCCTGCAGCTCCGGGCCGACCCACAGGGTCGCGTTCAGCTGCTGCTGAGCGCCCGGCTGCACCACGACCGGCGTAGATTTGAAGCCGATGGTGGACAGGTTGTCGCCCGGTTTGGCGGTATAGAAGGTGTTGTCACCTTTGGTCGCCGGTACCCACGCGGTGGCGAAGTACTGTTGCAGCATGGCGACCCAACCGTCTTTGGTGGTGACGCTCAGGTTTTCATCTTTGTCGAACGCGTATTTTTGGTACTTGTCCTCGCTGGACGAGTACGCTGCGCCGCGGAAGGTGTGCAGCGCGAAGTTGCTGCTGCCGGTATCGCGGTGTTTAGGCAATTCGGTGGTTTGCTTCAGCTGGCCGAACAGGGTCAGCTCCAGCGGCGTCGCGCCTTTGTTGTCGATGCTGTAATCCACGCCGACCGCATAGTGGTTGCGTTTGAGCACGAAAATCTTGGTGTAGACTGCGCCGTCTTTATCGGTGTAGGTCAGCGGGATGCGCAGCTCGTCCTGGCCTTCCGGCAGGGTGTAGCTGTCTTGCGCCGCCTGATACAGCGGGCGTTCGCCGTTGGCCGGGTTGTCCGGGCCGTTTTTACCGGTCAGGCCGCTTTGCGCCTGATAGACGAACGACGGAGTGGTTTCCAGCAGTTGGAACGGAGTCGATGAACCCAGAGTATCCGGGTAGGCCAACAGTTTAGCCTGCTCGATATCGCCACCACGGGTGTTGATGGTCAGTGACAGCACGTCGGTGTTCACGGTAATCAGCTTACCCTGACCACTGGCTGGCACGGCCTGGCTGGCGGCATCACCGGCTACTGCGTTCGAAGTCTGTTGCGTGGTCTGTGCGGCCGGCTGCGGAGCGTTGTCCGTTTGCCATGCCTGCCAGATCATGAAAGACACGAACAGCAGAGCGATGAGGAGAAGATTGCGTTGCGAATCCATCGTTAGTGTTCTCTGTTATCGTCGGTTTTTGGCGGCACCGGATCATCGCCACCTGGGTTCAAAGGGTGGCATTTTAATACGCGTTTCAATGCTAACCAACTGCCTTTTATCATGCCAAACCTGCTTAATGCCTCAATTGCGTAATGAGAGCATGTCGGCTGGAAGCGACAACGAGGCCCTAGCAGCGGACTGATGACGAGCTGATAGGCCCGCACCAGCCCGATCAGGATGCGGGAGCCTGGCGACAGTGGCGACGCCATAATTTATCCAAAGCTTCCGTCAGCGCGCGGTTATCCAAATCCGCTATCCCCTTTTTGGCCACCACGACAAAATCCATCGCCGGTAATTCGTGCTGGCGCAGGCGGAAGCTTTCGCGGGTTAGGCGTTTGATCCGATTACGCTCGTGCGCGCGTTTGACGTGTTTTTTGGCGACGGTAAGACCGATGCGGGGATGCCCCAGCTGGTTCAGGCGGCCGAGGATGGTAATTTGCGGCGTGCCAGCCCGTTGTGGCTGCTGGAAGACGAAAGTGAAATGAGTGGGAGTTAACAAACGTAACTCCCTGGGAAAAGCGAGCTTAACCACTCAGCGGGTTAGCTTTATTACTTAGAAACAGTCAGACGAGCACGGCCTTTCGCACGACGGCGGGCCAGAACTTGACGACCATTTTTGGTGGCCATACGAGCACGGAAACCGTGGCTACGGTTGCGCTTCAATACGGACGGTTGGAAAGTGCGTTTCATAGCGATTTCTACCTAAACTTAAAATAATTACTGATCAGTAAACGCGTTTGGCTACTCGGCGTGAAGATGACCGACGCCTCAATCGCAATACATAAAGAAGCGGGATTGTAATAATTGTACAGTCCTGAGTCAATTCGCATCGCGCCAGCCTACCTGGTTGTCTGCCAATAACGGAACAAAATCCGGTCTTGGCCCGTGGTCACCGCAGAATCCTGTCTGGCTAATGACGCACCATAAGGAACCAGGTATCACACGTAGGGCGAAGATTATACGGACTCGGGGTGAAATCGCAAGGATCCCCGAGAGATCCTTTGCGCGCGATCGCAGGATCCGGCGTGGATAACAGGGTATAACCGGTTGACAATGTAAAAAATGCGGCGCAGCGGCCGGGATCTGCGCGGTCATCCGGCACCGACGGTGAAAAGATCGCCGCCGGCCGCGGCCTGTGGATAAAATGGATCTAATCTGTGAGGAAGGGGAGGATCTCTTGCGCGGATTGCGCTATGATCCGACATTCCGATCGCGATCCCTCATGCCGGGATCGTGAGGGACACAAACCGTGAAAGGCGGTTCGCATCCCCCACAGGCAAATCGCCGATGCCGGGTATGTGTCAAAAATCATGAGTTATAAAAAAGTTGCCCGTTTCTTTTCTTTATTGATCTTGTTCGAGTGGAGTCCGCCGTGTCACTTTCGCTTTGGCAGCAGTGTCTTGCCCGATTGCAGGATGAGTTACCTGCCACAGAATTTAGTATGTGGATACGCCCATTGCAGGCGGAACTGAGTGACAACACCCTGGCGCTGTATGCGCCTAACCGCTTTGTGCTGGATTGGGTTCGCGATAAGTACTTAAACAACATCAATGGCCTGCTGAATGATTTCTGCGGCACGGACGCGCCTTTGCTGCGTTTTGAAGTCGGCAGCAAGCCGATCGCGCAGGTGATCAGCCAGACCGTGACCGCCAGCGTCAGCAGCGCCCCTGCGGCCCCCGCGGCGCGCACGGCCGCGCCTTTGCGCCCGAGCTGGGACAACGCGGCGGCGCAACCCGAGCTCTCTTACCGCTCCAACGTCAACCCCAAACACACCTTTGACAACTTCGTCGAGGGTAAGTCCAACCAATTGGCGCGCGCGGCGGCTCGTCAGGTGGCGGACAACCCGGGCGGCGCCTATAACCCGCTGTTCCTGTATGGCGGCACCGGCCTGGGTAAAACCCACCTGCTGCACGCGGTCGGCAACGGCATCATGGCGCGCAAGGCCAACGCCAAAGTGGTCTACATGCACTCGGAACGCTTCGTGCAGGACATGGTCAAAGCGTTGCAGAACAACGCTATCGAAGAGTTTAAGCGTTACTACCGTTCGGTCGACGCCTTGCTGATCGATGACATCCAATTCTTCGCCAACAAGGAGCGTTCGCAGGAAGAGTTCTTCCATACCTTTAACGCTCTGTTGGAAGGCAATCAGCAGATCATCCTGACCTCGGATCGCTACCCTAAAGAGATCAACGGGGTGGAAGATCGTCTGAAGTCGCGCTTCGGCTGGGGGCTGACGGTGGCGATCGAGCCGCCGGAGCTGGAAACCCGCGTGGCGATCCTGATGAAAAAGGCCGACGAAAACGACATCCGCCTGCCGGGCGAAGTGGCGTTCTTCATCGCCAAGCGCCTGCGTTCCAACGTGCGTGAGCTCGAAGGGGCGCTGAACCGCGTGATCGCCAACGCCAACTTTACCGGCCGGGCCATCACCATCGATTTCGTGCGCGAAGCGCTGCGCGATCTGCTGGCGCTGCAGGAAAAGCTGGTCACCATCGACAATATTCAAAAGACGGTGGCGGAGT
Organism: Serratia sp. CY31944; assembly: GCF_052169175.1. NCBI lineage: Bacteria > Pseudomonadati > Pseudomonadota > Gammaproteobacteria > Enterobacterales > Yersiniaceae > Serratia > Serratia sp. CY31944. The sequence continues at coordinate 100,583 of NZ_JBJNLG010000015.1, read as the reverse complement.
ATTACAAGATTAAAGTCGCGGATTTGCTGTCCAAGCGGCGTTCGCGATCCGTTGCCCGCCCGCGCCAGATGGCGATGGCGTTGGCGAAGGAACTCACCAACCACAGCCTGCCGGAAATCGGCGATGCGTTTGGTGGCCGCGACCATACCACGGTGTTGCACGCCTGCCGGAAGATCGAGCAGCTGCGTGAGGAAAGTCACGACATCAAAGAAGATTTCTCCAATTTAATCAGAACATTATCTTCATAGCGCTATGAAATTTATCGTTGAACGTGAGCATCTGCTAAAACCGCTGCAACAGGTGAGCAGCCCGCTGGGCGGCCGCCCGACCTTGCCGATCCTGGGCAACCTGCTGCTGCAGGTGACGGAAGGCTCCCTGCTGCTGACCGGCACCGATCTGGAGATGGAGATGGTGGCGCGCGTCGCCCTGTCCCAGCCGCACGAGCCGGGCGCGACCACCGTGCCCGCGCGCAAATTCTTTGATATCTGCCGCGGCCTGCCGGAAGGGGCGGAGATCGCCGTCACGCTGGAAAGCGAGCGCATGCTGGTGCGGTCCGGCCGCAGCCGCTTCTCGCTGTCCACGCTGCCTGCGGCGGACTTCCCGAACCTGGACGACTGGCAGAGCGAGGTGGAGTTCACCTTGCCGCAGGCGACGCTGAAGCGCCTGATCGAAGCCACCCAGTTCTCGATGGCCCATCAGGACGTGCGTTATTACCTGAACGGCATGCTGTTTGAAACTGAAGGCGAAGAGCTGCGCACCGTCGCGACCGACGGCCACCGCCTGGCGGTGTGCTCGATGCCGATCGGCCAACAGCTGCCGTCGCATTCGGTGATCGTGCCGCGTAAAGGGGTGATGGAGCTGGTGCGTCTGCTGGACGGCGGCGATTCGCTGCTGCAGCTGCAGATCGGCAGCAACAACATTCGCGCTCACGTCGGCGATTTCATCTTCACCTCCAAGCTGGTTGACGGCCGTTTCCCGGACTATCGCCGCGTCTTGCCGAAGAACCCGGATAAAACGCTGGAAGCCGGCTGCGATCTGCTCAAGCAGGCGTTTGCCCGCGCGGCGATTCTCTCGAACGAGAAATTCCGCGGCGTGCGGCTGTACGTCAGCCAGAACCAGCTGAAGATCACCGCCAACAACCCGGAGCAGGAAGAGGCGGAAGAGATCCTCGACGTCAGCTACGACGGCGCGGAGATGGAGATCGGCTTCAACGTCAGCTACGTGCTGGACGTGTTGAACGCGCTCAAGTGTGAAGACGTGCGCCTGCTGTTGACCGATTCGGTCTCCAGCGTGCAGATCGAAGACGGCGCCAGCCAGGCGGCGGCCTACGTTGTCATGCCAATGCGGTTGTAGTCTCGTTACCTTGAATTACAGCACCGTCATCGGTAAAGAGATTGCATGGCTCTGACGCGTTTATTGATTAAAGATTTCCGCAATATCGAGGCGGCGGATTTGGCGCTGGCGCCGGGATTCAACTTCCTGGTCGGCGCCAACGGCAGCGGCAAGACCAGCGTGCTGGAAGCGGTGTATACGCTCGGCCACGGCCGCGCCTTTCGCAGCCTGCAGGCCGGTCGGGTCATTCGCCACGACCAGCCGGAGTTCGTGCTGCACGGCCGCATCGAAGGCGCGGAGCGCGAGCTGTCGGTAGGATTGAGCAAGAGCCGTCAGGGTGACAGCAAAGTACGTATCGATGGCAGCGATGGCCACAAGGTGGCCGAGCTGGCGCAGCTGCTGCCCATGCAGCTGATCACCCCCGAAGGTTTTACCCTGCTGAACGGCGGGCCGAAATTCCGGCGCGCCTTCCTGGACTGGGGCTGTTTTCATAACGAACCCGGTTTTTTCACCGCCTGGAGCAACCTGAAACGGTTACTGAAGCAGCGCAATGCCGCGCTGCGCCAGGTGAGTCGCTATGCGCAGATCCGCGCCTGGGATCAGGAACTGATCCCGCTCGCGGAGCGCATCAGCGAATGGCGGGCGGAATACAGCGACGCGATCGCCGCGGATATCACCGCGACCTGCGCGCAGTTTCTGCCTGAATTCGCCCTGAGCTTCTCCTTCCAGCGCGGCTGGGACAAAGAGAGCGACTACGGCGAGCTGCTGGAGCGCCAGTTCGAGCGAGACAGGGCATTGACCTATACCGCGGTGGGGCCGCATAAAGCGGACTTCCGCATTCGTGCCGACGGCACGCCGGTAGAGGATTTGTTATCGCGCGGTCAGCTTAAGCTGCTGATGTGCGCGTTGCGCTTGGCGCAGGGTGAGTTTCTCACCCGGCAGAGCGGGCGGCGTTGCCTGTATCTGATTGATGATTTTGCCTCCGAGCTGGACACCGGCCGTCGCCGGTTGCTGGCCGATCGCCTGAAAGCCACCCAGGCCCAGGTTTTTGTCAGCGCGGTGAGCGCTGAACAAGTGACCGACATGGCCGGTGAAAAGGGCAAGATGTTCCGCGTGGAACAGGGTAAAATAGAGGTTCAACCACAGGACTAAAATGAGCGAGAAACGTTGATGTCGAATTCTTATGACTCCTCAAGTATCAAGGTATTAAAAGGGCTGGATGCGGTGCGCAAGCGCCCGGGCATGTATATCGGCGATACCGATGACGGCACCGGTCTGCACCACATGGTATTCGAGGTTGTGGACAACGCTATCGACGAAGCGCTCGCGGGCCACTGTAGTGACATTCAGGTCACCATCCATGCCGACAACTCGGTATCGGTACAGGATGACGGCCGCGGCATTCCGACCGGCATTCACCCGGAAGAAGGGGTTTCAGCCGCAGAGGTCATCATGACCGTGCTGCACGCCGGCGGTAAATTCGACGACAACTCCTATAAGGTTTCCGGCGGCCTGCACGGCGTGGGCGTCTCGGTGGTTAACGCCCTGTCGGAGAAACTGGAGCTGGTGATCCGCCGCGAAGGCAAAGTGCACGAACAGACTTACAGCCACGGCGAGCCGCAGGCGCCGCTGACCGTGGTGGGCGAAACCGAACAGACGGGCACCATGGTGCGCTTCTGGCCGAGCCACCAGACCTTCACCAATGTGACCGATTTCGAGTACGACATTCTGGCCAAGCGTCTGCGCGAGCTGTCCTTCCTCAACTCCGGCGTGTCTATCCGCCTGAAGGACAAGCGCACCGACCGTGAAGACCACTTCCATTACGAAGGCGGCATCAAGGCGTTTGTCGAGTACCTGAACAAGAACAAAACCCCGATCCACCCGAACGTGTTCTACTTCTCGACCGTGAAAGACGACATCGGCGTGGAAGTGGCGCTGCAGTGGAACGACGGTTTCCAGGAAAACATCTACTGCTTCACCAACAACATTCCGCAGCGCGACGGCGGCACGCACCTGGTCGGTTTCCGTACCGCGATGACCCGTACGCTGAACAGCTACATGGAGAAGGAAGGCTACAGCAAGAAGGCCAAGGTCAGCGCCACCGGCGATGACGCGCGTGAAGGTCTGATCGCCGTGGTGTCGGTGAAGGTGCCGGATCCCAAGTTCTCTTCTCAGACCAAGGACAAGCTGGTCTCTTCCGAGGTGAAAACCGCGGTTGAAACGCTGATGAACGAGAAGCTGGTGGATTACCTGATGGAGAATCCGGGCGACGCGAAAATCGTGGTCGGCAAAATCATCGACGCGGCGCGCGCGCGCGAAGCGGCGCGTAAAGCGCGTGAGATGACCCGCCGCAAAGGCGCGCTGGATCTGGCCGGCCTGCCGGGCAAACTGGCGGACTGCCAGGAACGCGATCCGGCGCTGTCCGAACTGTACCTGGTGGAAGGGGACTCCGCGGGCGGCTCTGCCAAGCAGGGGCGCAACCGCAAGAACCAGGCTATCTTGCCGCTGAAGGGGAAAATCCTCAACGTCGAGAAAGCGCGTTTCGACAAAATGCTCTCCTCGCAGGAAGTGGCGACGCTGATCACCGCGCTGGGTTGCGGCATCGGCCGCGACGAGTACAGCCCGGACAAGCTGCGTTACCACAGCATCATCATCATGACCGATGCCGACGTCGACGGTTCGCACATCCGTACGCTGCTGTTGACCTTCTTCTACCGCCAGATGCCGGAAATCATCGAGCGTGGCCACGTGTTTATCGCGCAGCCGCCGCTGTACAAGGTGAAGAAAGGCAAGCAGGAGCAGTACATCAAAGATGACGAGGCGATGGATCAGTATCAGATCGCCATCGCGATGGACGGCGCTACGCTGCATACCAATGCCAGCGCACCGGCGCTCGGCGGCGAGCAGCTGGAAAAACTGGTGGCAGAACACTATGCCGTGCAGAAGCTGATCGGCCGCATGGAGCGCCGCTATCCGCGCGCGCTACTGAACAACCTGATCTATCAGCCGACGCTGAACGAAGGCGATCTCAGCGATGAAGCCAAGGTGAAAACCTGGATCGCTTCGCTGGTGCAGGCGCTGAACGACAAAGAGCAGCACGGCAGCAGCTATGACTTCGTGATCTTCGAGAACCGCGAACGCCAGATGTTCGAACCGGCGCTGCGCATCCGCACCCACGGCGTGGATACCGACTATAAGCTGGACTTCGACTTCATCCACGGCGGCGAATACCGCAAGATCTGCCAGCTGGGCGAGAAGCTGCGCGGGCTGATCGAAGACGGTGCGTTCATCGAGCGTGGCGAACGTCGTCAGCCGGTAGACAGCTTCGAGCAGGCGCTGGAGTGGCTGGTGAAAGAGTCGCGCCGCGGCCTGTCGGTGCAGCGCTATAAAGGCCTGGGCGAGATGAACCCGGAGCAGCTGTGGGAAACCACCATGGATCCGGAAAGCCGCCGCATGCTGCGCGTGACCGTCAAGGACGCCATCGCTGCCGATCAGCTGTTCACCACGCTGATGGGCGATGCGGTTGAGCCGCGCCGCGCCTTTATCGAAGAAAACGCCCTGAAAGCGGCGAACATCGATATCTGATGCGTTAATGGCTGTGAAAATCCGCGCCGGGCGACCCGCGCGGATTTTTTTACGCCTTTTTTGGCGCTGACAGCCGAGGCTGAAACGCGTTAGCATGGGAAAAAACCACTGGGAGAAGCGTTGAATGGCTATTGAACTGATTGCGATCGACATGGACGGCACGTTGCTGGATCCGCAGCACCAAATCACGCCGGCGGTAAAGCAGGCTATCGCGGCGGCGCGGCGCAAAGGGGTGCACGTGGTGCTGGCCACCGGGCGGCCTTATGTCGGCGTGCAGGACTATCTGCACCAGTTGGACATTCAGGGCCCCGGCGATTTTTGCATAACCTACAACGGCGCGCTGGTGCTGCGCGCGGCCGACGGCGCCTGTATTCTGCAGGAAACCCTGGGCTTCGAGGACTATCTGCACTTCGAGCAGATGGCGCGCGAGCTCGGCGTTCACTACCAGGCATTTGACTTTGACACCCTGTATACCCCGAACAAAGACATCGGCAAATACACCATACACGAGGCGGAAATGACCGGTATTCCGTTGAAATACCGCAGCGTGGAGGAGATGGATCGCCAGATGCGTTTCCCGAAAGTGATGATGATCGACGAGCCGGCGCTGCTGGACAACGCGATTGCGCGCATCCCGGCGGAAACGCGCGAGCGTTACACCATTCTGAAAAGCGCGCCTTACTACCTCGAAATCCTGCATAAGAACGTCGATAAGGGCGCCGGGGTGAGAATGCTGGCCGAGCACCTCGGCGTGGCGCGGGAAAACATCATGACGCTGGGGGATCAGGCCAACGATACGGCGATGATCGAGTATGCCGGCGTCGGCGTGGCGATGGGCAACGCCATTCCCGAGCTGAAAGCGGTGGCGCAGTTTGTCACCGGCGCCAATACTGAAGACGGCGTGGCGCGCGCCATCGAAAAGTTCGTGCTCAACGCCTGATCAAGTGGGGCGCTGCGGCGCCCCTTTATATTGCCGCCAACACCCCTTTGGCGATCTGCAGATCCTGAATCGCCAGCCCGGTAAGATCGGCAATGGTGATGTGCTGCGGCTCGCTTCGCAACCGCCCTCCCAGCGCCAAGACGGCGCCCATTTCGACGATTGGCGTTGAAATCAGCCTATTTTGCCGATAAGCCGTCGCGATCTCGCCATAGTCAGCGCACTGCGCCAGCGCATCGACCAGCAGTGCGTCCGCGCGAGCCACCAGATCGGTCGCCAGCTCCTGCTTGCCGGGCGCGTCGGCACCCACGGCGGTGATGTGCGTGCCGGGCCGAATATCCGCCGCCTGTAAAATCGGTTCGCGGCTGGGCGTGGTAGTGACGATCAGCTGACAGTGCGCCGCCAGTTCCGCCGCATCCTGCGTAACCCGCACCCGAAAACCTTCGGCCTCGGCTTCGCGCCGATACGCCGCCAGCGCCTGATCGTTGCGGCCCCATACCCACACTTCGCGGCAATCGGTCACCGGTTTCAGACATTGCAGCTGCAGCCTGGCCTGCAGGCCGGTGCCGACCATGCCGATCGCCTGAATATGCGGCGGCGCGCACAGTTCGGCGGCGATGCGGCCGGCCAGTGCGGTGCGCAGCGCGGTCAGCCAGCCCTCATCCAGCAGCAGCGCCCGAGGCTCGCCGGTCTGGGCGGAGAACGCTATCACCAACCCCTGATTGCTGGCCAAACCGCGTTCGGCGTTGCGATAGAAACCGGCGGAGACCTTGACCACGAACATCTCTTCGCCTTCCAGCCAGGCGGATTTGATGCAGCAATCGCCGGCGGCCTGCTCGAACAGGAAATGCTGTACCGGCGGCTGTTGCACCCGCCGTTGCGAGTAGGCGATAAAACCCTGCTTCAGCAGCGGGGTTATAGCCTCGGCGTCGAACGCGGCGAGGATTTGCTGCCGATTAAGGATGTGCATCGGCGATGGCCTTGAGGTACTTCTCCAGCACGATGTTTTTACCGCACAGCACCACCGCCACTTTTTTTCCTTGGTATTCCGGTGCCAGCTTGATCGCCGCCGCCAGCGCCACGCCGGCCGCGCCTTCGATAATCCACCGATCGCTGGCGGCGATCCGGCGCATCGCGTGCTTGATCTCCGTCTCGCTGACCAGCACTTTGCGGTCGATCAGCTGTTGGCACAGCGGGAAGGTTACGGCGCCCGGCTCGACGCCGCCGGCGGTGCCGTCGGACAGGGTGTGTTGCTCTTCCACCGGGAAGATATGGCCCGCTTCCAGCGCGCTGTACATGCTGGTGGCGTTTTCCGGCCAGCAGGCGATAAGCTGCGTGTTCGGCGACAATTGCCGCAGAACGGTGCCGATACCGGCGATATAGCCACCGCCGCCGACCGCCACGAACACGGCGTCCAGACCGGTGAGCTGTTCAACCAGCTCCATGCCGCAGGTGCCCTGGCCGGCGATCACCTGCTCGTCGTTATACGGCGAGATATAGGTTTTTCCCTGTTCGCGTGCGGCCTGTTCCCCCGCCAGTTCGGCGTTCAGCGCATCGCCCGGCACCCGTTCCACGGTGCCGCCCAGTGCGCGGATGGTGTCTAGCTTGATGCTCGCCGCCGTCTCCGGCGCATAAACCGTGACGCCAACGCCCATCAGTTGCCCCGCCAAAGCGACCGCCTGGCCGTGGTTGCCGGTTGAGGCGGCGATCACGCCGCGCCGGCGTTGCTCGCTATCCAGTAACCTTAGCTTGTTGCTGGCGCCGCGAAATTTAAAGGAGCCGGTGTGCTGCAGATGGTCGCATTTCAGATACAGCTCGCAGCCCAGCTGCTGCGAAAGCAGCACGCTGCGCTCCAATGGCGTGACCCGTACCTGAGGGCGCAGCTGTTGATGGGCAGAAACAATGGCATCGAAGAGGGGGTTCATACCGGCTCCAGAATTTTTGGACTTAAAAATCCAGTTTGTACTTTTTTGTATTAATTGTAAACCCCGTCGCCCGGCAGCCGGGCAAAAGCGGGCACGGCGTAATGTGATCGCACTGGCGGCGAAAAATAATCATTAACGTATAGTTTAGCGGCACGATTTTTTATTTATTTGCGTTAAGGAAGTCGCAACCGCTCAATTATTTTAATAAGGGAACGACAATGAAAAAAATATTACTCGCCTCATTAACCTATGCCGCGCTGACACCGTTTGGTTTCGCCGCCAAAGATGTGACCACCCAACCGGAGGTCTATTTTCTGCAAGAGTCGCAATCGATAGACAGCTTGGCGTTATTGCCGCCGCCTCCCGCCGTTGACAGCATCGATTTTATGAATGACAAGGCGCAATATGATGCCGGGAAATTATTGCGTAATACCGAACGGGGCAAACAGGCTTATCACGACGCACACGTAACGGGGGATGGCGTCGCCGCCGCATTATCCGGCGCTTTCGGTACGGAAATCACCCAGGATAATACGCCGGAGCTGTTCAAACTGGTGATGAAAATGCGTGAAGACGCCGGCGATCTGGCTACCCGCAGCGCCAAAAATCACTATATGCGCATTCGGCCGTTCGCTTTTTACCATGAGCCCACTTGCCGACCGGATGAAGAGAGCACGCTATCGACGAACGGCTCTTATCCTTCCGGGCACACCGCCATCGGTTGGGCGACCGCGCTGGTGCTGGCGGAGATTAACCCTCCCAGGCAGGGGACGATACTGCAGCGCGGCTATGAGATGGGCCAGAGCCGGGTGATTTGCGGCTATCACTGGCAAAGCGACGTGACCGCCGCGCGCTTGGTCGCCTCGGCCATCGTCGCCCGACTGCACGCGGAGCCCACCTTCGCCGCGCAGTTGCAAAGGGCCAAAACGGAATTCAACGCCCTGAAAAAATAACCTTGCTTCACGCGGCAGCGCGCCATATGAAACGCTGCCGCCGATCCGGTAAGATGGCGACTCAGTGCCGGCATGCGCAGGAGAACCGCCATGAGCCATCGGGAAAAACAGCTGACTTTCGACCCTCGCGGGCATCAGTTAACCAATATCAACGTCTGGACGCCGGACAGCCAATGGCTGGCTTATGACGTGCGCCCGCGCGGCGCCTCTTTCACCGGTCTGAGCATCGAGCGGGTCAACGTCGCCAGCGGCGCGGTGGAGGTGGTTTATCGCGCTCAGCACGGCGCCCACGTCGGCGTGGTCACGGTCAGCCCCGATGCGCCGGCGCGCTATGCCTTTATCCATGGCCCGGAGCACCCGGACAGCGCCTGGCAATATGATTTTCACCACCGCCGCGGGGTGATCGTCAGCGAACCGGATCGCGAGTTGGCCATCACCCTCGACGCGCTGGATATCACCGCCCCCTACACCCCCGGCGCGCTGCGCGGCGGCAGCCATGTGCACGTTTTCAGCCCGGACGGCAGCCGCCTCAGCTTTACCTATAACGATCACGTCATGCACGAGTGCGATCCGGCGCGCGATCTGCGCAACGTCGGGGTGGCCGTGCCGCTGCACGGGGTCAATCCGCCGAAACAGCATCCGCGCGAGTATGACGGCAGCCACTATTGCGTGCTGGTCAGCGAGACCGTGCCGCAGCCGCAGCCGGGCAGCGATCAGATCAATCGTGCTTACGAAGAAGGCTGGATTGGCCGCGAAGGTTATCGTAAGGCCGACGGCAGCCGGCAGCGCTGGGCGCTGGCGTTCATCGGCGATACGCTGTCCGCCGCCGGTGAAAAGCTGCCGGAGGTGTTTATCGTCGATCTGCCGGAGAACGATGCCGATTACGCCAGGGCGGGTGCTCTGCCGCTGCAGGGAACGGAAAGCGAGCTGCCGGCGCCGCCGCAGGGCGTCAGGCAGCGGCGGGTGACCTTTACCGGCGATCGTCGTTTTCCGGGCGTGGCCGGCGCACCGCGCCACTGGCTGCGCAGCTCGCCGGACGGCAGCCAGATCGCGTTTTTGATGAAGGATGACGGCGGCGTGGTGCAGCTGTGGACGGTGTCGCCGAACGGCGGGGAGCCGCGCCAGGTGAGCCACAGCGAGCATGATATCCAGTCTGCCTTCAGCTGGCACCCGCAGGGCGGGGCGATTGCCTTGGTGTGTGACAACAGCGTGATGCTGTGCGAGGTCGCCGGCGGCCGTCTGCAGCGTTTGACGCAGCGCAGCGTGCAGCCGCCGTCGGGGGACGCCGTGGTGTTTTCACCGGACGGCAAGAAAGTGGCGTTTATGCGCGAGATAGCGGGATTCAACCAGATCTTTGTGGTTGAGGTGTAAGGCGGGCCTGATGGCCCGCTGCGTGTGTGATTAGTGGGTGGCGGCGCTGTCGTTGCCTTCGCCGGGATTGCCGGTTGCCGCCAGATTCTGCTGCTCGCTGCGCAGGATGCGCGCTTTTGGCGAGTCTGTGGTGGCGTCGTTGCCGGAACGCAGATAGTCGTAAGGCAGCAGTACGGTGTCCATCACCGCAGAGAACGGCAGATCCAGCGCCACCAGCGGCATCATCGCCCAGCTGGTGTTGTCGTCCTTCAGCATGTCCACGCTGGCGCGGGTGCCGGGATAGTAACCCTGATTCGGGCCGGTATGGCTCATCACGCTGGAGCAACCGCTGGTCGCCAACAACATGCAGCCCGTCGCTATCGCTTTCATCGTCGTCATTAATCCATCCTGCAGGGTTGCTGTGCCCCTAAAATTAAGCTGAGTTATAACATCCTGTCGCTGCTTTAAAAGAAGCAAAATCCCGCTCTGTGGCGGCTCTCTCACTTTAGTGTAAGTGGTAAAAAAACTTTCGCCTAATCGGTGCGAAGTTTTTTTGATCCTCGCCTGTTGAATTGATGAAATCAACCCCCATTTTATCATCAGAGCCGAATTGAGAATTCGCCGTAAGGGAATTCTGGCTTAATTAGCCTGTCCAGAGTGGAAGGCGTATTTATTTCAACCTCGCTGAAGTGCCTTAGGAGGCTGTTTTATGCGTAATTTTGATCTTTCCCCGCTATACCGTTCCGCCATTGGTTTCGATCGCTTGTTCAACGCGCTGGAAGCCGGTCAGAGTCAGGGCAACGGCGGTTATCCGCCTTATAATGTCGAGCTGGTGGACGAAAATCATTATCGCATCGCCATCGCGGTAGCCGGGTTTGCCGAGCAGGAGCTGGAGATCACCACGCAAGATAATCTGCTGATCGTGCGCGGGGCGCACAATAGCGAACCGGCAGAAAAAACCTATTTATATCAGGGCATCGCCGAGCGTAATTTCGAGCGTAAATTCCAGCTGGCCGAACACATTCAAATTAAAGGTGCCAAACTGGAGAATGGCCTGTTGTATATCGACATGCAACGCATCGTACCGGAAACATTAAAACCGCGCCGCATCGAAATTAAATAAATTTCCGTTTCGCCGGCAGGTACGCTGCCGGAAAATAATACCTAGCCTGCCGTCAGGGGGCTGAATAAACACATCTCGCTTAATGAAAGGAGTTGTTCCTATGCGTAATTACGATTTATCCCCGCTTCTGCGTCAGTGGATTGGTTTTGATAAATTGGCCAGCTCAATGGGCGGCCAGGAACCCCAGGGGTTCCCGCCGTATAACATCGAGAAAAGCGATGACAATCACTACCGCATTTCTCTGGCGCTGGCCGGTTTCCGGCAGAGCGAACTGAATATCGAAGTGGAAGGGCCGCGGCTGACCGTCAGCGGTAAACCCACACCGCCGGAAAAACAGGTCGAATACCTGCATCAGGGCCTGGTGTGCAAAGAGTTCCAGTTGACCTTCACCCTGGCGGAGCATCTGCAGGTGTCGGAGGCCAAATTTGAAAACGGCCTGCTGCACATCGATCTGGTGCGTCAGGTGCCGGAAGCCTTGCAGCCGCAGCGCATCGCCATCGGGGCGACGCCGGAGCTGGAAGCCAAATAACCGACTGAAAAACGGTCATCATCATGCGGGGGAGATCCAGACGGGTCTCCCCCGCTGCGTTATGTGGCGCATGCCACAGTCCCCCCGTTTGTCCGATGTCATAATCCTTGTTAATTGTGTGTCTTTGGCCGCAAATTCCTTTTCAACTTTGGCAAGGATGTGACCTATGAGCGATATCGCCCTGACCGTCAGCATGTTGGCGCTGGCGGCCGTCATTGGGCTGTGGATGGGGAACTGGAAGCTGTACGGCGTTGGGCTGGGCATCGGCGGCGTGCTGTTCGGCGGCATCCTGATCGGCCACTTCGCCCAGAGCGGGCAAATCAGCCTGAATGGGGACATGCTGCACTTTATCCAGGAGTTTGGCCTGATCCTGTTCGTGTACACCATCGGCATTCAGGTCGGCCCCGGTTTCTTCTCTTCGCTGCGCGTCTCCGGGCTGCGCCTCAACGCCTTCGCGGTGCTGCTGGTGCTGACCGGCGGCGTCGTGGCGGCGGCGGTACACAAGCTGTTCGACGTGCCGCTGCCGATCATCCTCGGCGTGTTCTCCGGTGCGGTTACCAACACCCCGGCGCTGGGCGCCGGTCAGCAAATCCTGACCGATCTCGGTTCCGATCCGGCGCTGGTGGACGGCATGGGGATGGGTTACGCCATGGCCTATCCGTTCGGCATATGCGGCATCCTGCTGGTGATGTGGCTGATTCGGCTGTTTTTCCGCATCAACATCGAGCGCGAAGCGCAGGCGTTTGAAAGCAGCCTGGGCAATCAGCGTGAGCTACTGCACGCCATCAACGTGGCGGTGCGCAACCCCAATCTGCAGGGCATGGCGATCAAGCAGGTGCCGCTGCTCAATGGTGAAGCGATCGTCTGTTCGCGCCTCAAACGCGGGGAGCTGCTGATGGTGCCGGCGCCGCACGAGCGGCTGGAGCTGGGCGACTACCTGCATCTGGTGGGCAAACGCGAAGATTTGGAGAACGCCCGACTGGTGATCGGCGAAGAGGTGGACGCCTCGCTGTCCACGCGCGGCACCGCGCTGCAGGTGGTGAGGGCGGTGGTGACCAACGAGCAGGTGCTGGGCAAGAAAATCCGCGATCTGAACCTGAAGCAAAAGTATGACGTGGTAATTTCACGCCTCAACCGCGCCGGCGTGGAGCTGGTGGCCGGCAGCAACGTGACGCTGCAATTCGGCGACATTCTGAACCTGGTCGGCCGGCCGGAGGCCATCGACGCGGTGACGGCAATCGTCGGCAACGCCCAACAAAAACTGCAGCAGGTGCAGATGCTGCCGGTGTTTATCGGCATCGGCCTTGGGGTGCTGCTCGGCTCCATTCCGCTGTTCGTGCCCGGCTTCCCGGCGGCATTGCGGCTGGGGCTGGCCGGCGGGCCGCTGGTGGCGGCGCTGATCCTGGGGCGCATCGGCAGCATTGGCAAGCTGTACTGGTTTATGCCGCCGAGCGCCAACCTGGCGCTGCGCGAACTGGGCATCGTGCTGTTTCTGGCGGTGGTCGGGTTGAAGTCGGGTGGCAACTTCATCGATACCTTGCTGCACGGCGAGGGGCTGACGTGGGTCGGGTACGGCGCGTTGATCACCGCCATTCCGCTGCTGAGCGTCGGTATTCTGGCGCGCACGGTGGGCAAGATGAACTACCTGACGCTGTCCGGCATGCTGGCGGGATCGATGACCGATCCGCCGGCGCTGGCGTTCGCCAACGGTCTGCATCCCACCAGCGGCGCCGCTGCGCTGTCTTACGCCACCGTGTATCCGCTGGCGATGTTCCTGCGCATCATGTCGCCGCAGCTGCTGGCGGTGCTGTTCTGGACGCTGTAACGCTGCCCGACTACAGCCGGTAAGGCATTAACACGCCGTTGTCAGTGCCAAAATCTTTGGGGTTGCGGGAGATGAGCGTCCGGAACCCCACCTGCGCGGTGGCCCAGACAATGGCGTCCGGCAGCTTCACATGCTGTGAGTGGCGCAGTTCTACGGCGCGTTCGGCAACTTCATCGGTAATAGGCAGCAGCAGGAATTGCCCTAAAAACTGGCGCGTTTTCAGCTCCAGCGCCGGCCCCTGTTTTTTGGCACCCACCATCACTTCCATCCAGGTGATGGCGCTAATAGCCGGGTTGATGTGGTATTCGGTCAGAACGTCTTTGGCTTGAGGAATGCCGTTGAGATAATCGATCAGGATATTGGTGTCGAATAACGCCCGTTGAGCCACCATTATTCCCACTCCTCGCGCTGACGATTTTCGTAGTCTACGCCATCGCCCATCGCCCCGGACCAGAGCCCGAAAGCATTGCTGGGATCTTCAACGTGGTTCTCCGTCAGATAACGGGAGACGGCCTGACGGATGATTTCGGCCCGGGGAACGTGGCGGATATTTTTCAGATTGTCGAGCTGCCGCAGGTCTTCTTCAGGTAAATCGATCACGATGCGAGTCATCGCTAGCCCTCCAAAAAAAAGATATACGATATATGCATCGTATATCTTTATCGGTCGATTTTCAATCATCTGGCGTTAGCCTTCCTGATGCGCGCGTTCGATCTCTTCCGCCAGGATCGCCACGCCGCGCTCGATTTTCTCCGGATCGGGCACGTAGTTCATGCGCATGCACTGGTGGGTGTGCGGCCATTCGTGCTCCAGCCCCGGGAAGAAGTAGTGGCCCGGTACCATCAGCACGCCGCGCTTTTTCAGGCGCTGATACAGCACTTCGGTGGTGATCGGCAGATCCTTGAACCACAGCCAGAGGAAGATAGCCCCTTCCGGTTTGTGGATCAGGCAGCGCTCCGGCGACAGGTAACGGCGGATAATCTCGATGGTGTGCTCGACGCGCTGTTTGTAGAACGGGCGAATCACCTCGTTCGACAGGCGCAGCAGATCGCCGCGCGCGATCATTTCCGTCGCCATCGCCGGCCCCATGCTGCCCGGCGACAGGCTGATGATGCCGTTCATGTTGGTCAGCGCGGTGATCACCTTCTCGTCGGCGATCACGATGCCGCAGCGCGAGCCCGGCAGGCCGAGCTTGGACAGGCTCATGCACAGGATGGTGTTCGGGTTCCACAGCGGCGTGGCGTCGCTGAAGATGATGCCGGGGAACGGCACGCCGTAGGCGTTGTCGATCACCAGCGGAATGTCGCGCTGCTGCGCCAGCAGATCGAGTTTCATCAGCTCTTCGTCGGTGATCACGTTGCCGGTCGGGTTGGTCGGCCGTGAAACGCAGATCATGCCGATGTCGTCGCCGATGGTGAGGTGTTCGAAATCAACGTGATATTTGAACTGGCCGTCCGGCAGCAGCTCGATGTTCGGTTTGGCGGAGACGAACAGCCCTTCGTCCAGCCCGGCGTCGGCATAGCCGATATATTCCGGCGCCAGCGGGAACAGCACGCGGCGGCGCGAACCGTCGGCGTAGCGGCCGGCGAACAGGTTGAACAAGTAGAAAAATGCGCTTTGGCTGCCGTTCGTCAGTGCAATATTCTGTGGCGAAATCTCCCAGCCGAGCTCGTCGCGCAGCAGATTGGCCAGCGCTTTCAGCAGCGCGTCCTTGCCTTGCGGGCCGTCGTAGTTGCACAGCGCTTCGGTCAGTTTGCCCTGGTCGAGCATCTCCTGGCACAGCTGTTTGAAGTAGGCTTCCATCTCTGGGATCTGCGCCGGGTTGCCGCCGCCGAGCATGATGGCACCGGGGGTGCGCAGGCCTTCGTTCAGGTCGTCCATCAAACGGGTAATGCCCGCATAACGGGTAAATTTTTCGCCGAAAAGTGAGAAAGTCATAGGTGCAGCAGTACTGTTTCTTAGCAGGTAATCCCCCACCATACCGCCAGACAAACCCCGCTGCAATGCGGCCGACAAATCGGCCAATGGGCACAAACTTCGCTCATTGGCCGATTGGTAGCATATTACGCTGGATTATTGTGACCGTTCGCCGGCCCACACCACCATCACCTTATCGTCGCCGAGCCGGCGGCTGAAGGCATAATAGGCGGCGTGCGGTTGCGGGGTTTGCACGCCGGCGCCGATCGCCGGATGGCGAGCGCGGAACTGACCCAACCGCTGCCAGTGGGCCAGCAGCGGGGCTTTTTCCCCCTGCAGCTCACGCCAGTTCATGTCGGAGCGGGTGCCCTGCAGCGGATCGGAACCGGTGGGGCCGAGCGGGCGGCCGCTTTCATCACCGTAGTAAATCTGCACCGCGCCCGGTGCCAGCAACAGCAGGTTCGCCGCCCGCCGTTGGCGCGGCAGCGAGCCTTTGGCGTCGCTGGCGAAAAACAGCCGGGTATCGTGTGAAGAGAGGTAGCTCAGCACGTTGAAATCCTGCAGCCGCTCGGCCATCTGCCGGTAGGTGGCGTCGATGTCGGCGAAGCAGCCCAGCGCCTGCGACGCCTGATCCTGGAAATCGAAGTTGATCATCGCGTCGAAGCCGTTTTGGTAATAATCGCTTTTCATCACCCCGTGGCCCCAGGCCTCGCCGGTCATCCAAAACGGCGCACCATCCAGCGCCTGCTGCGGATGCTCCGCTTTCCACGCCGCCAATGCCGCCGTGGCGCGCTGCTTCAACAGCGCCAGCGTCGGTTTTTCCACGTGCTTGGCGGTATCGACGCGGAAACCGTCGATGCCGTAATCGCGCACCCACTGGCTGAGCCAGACGGTCAGGTAATCGCGGGTGGCGGCGCCGGGCATGTCGCGTGCGGCGGTGTCGGGCTTGTGGCGGTAGAACAGCGGCAGGCCGCTGACGCCGGGCGCTTCGGTTTTAATGTCCGGCAGGAAGGCCAGCGACATCGTCAGATCGTCATAGCCCGGTGAGTCATAGTCGCCGATGTCGGTGCGGATCCAGTTTTTCCCCCACCATTGGCGCCAGCCCGCCTTGTCGCTGAAGTTGATGTAGTCGTTGAAACTGTGCCAGTTTTGCCCTGGCCCGGGGCGCCAGTCGCCCCAGTTTTTCCCCAGGGTTTTCTCCACCTCCGCGCCTTGCAGATACAGCGAGCCGAAGTGAAACGTCTGCATATCCGTCAGCGTGGCGTAACCGACATGGTTCACCACCACGTCGAACAGAATGCGAATGCCGCGCCGATGCGCTTGCTCGACCAGCGTGCGCAGCTCCTGTGCGGTGCCCATGTTGGCGTCGAGGCGAGTCCAGTCGAGAGCGTAATAGCCGTGATAGGCGTAATGCGGGAAGTCGCCTTTGGTGCCGCCGCCGACCCAGCCGTGGATCTGCTCCAGCGGCGAGCTGATCCACAAGGCGTTGACGCCGAGCTGCTGCAGATAATCCAGTTTTTGCGTCAGGCCGGCCAGATCGCCGCCGTGAAAGGTGCCTATTTCCTGCAGGCCGTCGCTGCGGCGCCCGTAGCTGTGGTCGTTGGCCGGATTGCCGTTCTCAAAGCGATCGGTCAGCACGAAGTAGACCGTGGCGTTATGCCAGCTGAACGCCGCCGGTTTCGCCGTGGCGGCGGACTCCAGCAGCAACAGGCCGCCGCTGGCGGCGGCGGGCTGCAGCGTGATTTTCCCCTGGCTCACCTGCGCCGTTTGGCCGGAATAGAAATCGCGCAGCGTTTCGCCTTCGGCGAAGGTGGAGGCGACGTCGACCGTGACCGGCTTGCCGTCCCAGCGCGGGCAGCTGCGGGCAACAACGGCGGCGCTTTCCGGCGCGCTGCGCAGGCTGAGCTGCAGCGTCGGCGTGCCGCTGCGGGTGTCGATGCGCACCTGATAGTCGCCGGCGCGGAACTGCCGCCAGCTGGCCGGCGGATGGGCGCCGCAGGGCTGCAGCGACAGCGTCTGGTTAAGCTTCACCGCCTCGGCCGGCTGCCAGCAGTGGTTATCCAGATACAGGCGCAGCGGCAGCTGGCCTTTGGGCAGCGCGGCTTGGCTGGTAAACAGCCCGGCGGCAGTTTCGTCGAAGGCCGGGAAACCCGGCAGCGTCCAGCCGGCCAGCGCCGAAGGCGACAGCAGCATCAACAAGGGCAGGGGTAACAGTTTCATGGCTCTCCTTACGCGCGGCAGGAAGCGTTTTTTCGCAGGGTAGCGCCCAGTGTGGCAAACGGCGGAAAAATAGCCTCCTCCCTGCGAGGTTTTTTCGGGGAGGAGAGGAAGGGCGGAGCGTTTTCGGATTGATTCGGCTTGGCTTTGCGCGCGCGCTGCGGCAGATTAAACGATGAACATCAAAGGAGGTTAGCGATGACGGACAAAAACTGGCGAGAAGAGATCGTTCAGGCAATTCAGGATGCCGAATTGCAGCGCTTTGCCGAAGAACATCAGCTGCAGGCGCTGTTCGCGCCGCAGCAGGAAGAGCAACACGGCCGGTTATCCGCAGACCACCGGCCGCGCTGAGTTATTTCCGCAACAGCTGCGGGTTGACGCAGTTTTCTTTCACCGTGCCGGTCAACGCGGCGATCAGGTTATCCACCGCGCAGGCGGCCATGCCGTAGCGCGTTTCATGGGTGGCGGAGCCGATGTGCGGCAACGCCACCACGTTCGGCATGCTGAGCAGCGGTGAGTTGGCCGGCAGCGGCTCTTTCTCGAACACGTCCAACCCGGCGGCGTGGATCACGCCGTTTTGCAGCGCTTCGATCAGCGCCTGCTCATCCACCACCGGCCCGCGGCCGGCGTTGATCAGAATGCCGCTTTTCTTCATCTTCGCCAGCTGATCGCGGCCGATCATGTGGAAGGTTTGTTCGGTCAGCGGCAGCGTGATGCAAACGAAATCCGACTCGGCCAGCAGGGTATCCAGATCGCAGCGGCGCGCGTTAAAGTGCTGCTCCGCTTCTTCGTGCGTGCGGCGGGCGTTGTACAGCACCGGCATGCCGAAGCCGAAATGCGCGCGCTGCGCCAGCGCCAGGCCGATGCGCCCCATGCCGAGGATGCCGATGGTTTTATGGTGCACGTCGACGCCGAACCAGTCCGGCCCGATGCTGCCGCGCCATTCGCCGGCCTTCACCCGCTCCGCCACTTCCACCACCCGGCGCGCGGTCGCCAGCACCAGGCTCATGATGGTGTCGGCGACGGTTTCGGTCAGCACCGTCGGGGTGTGCATCAGCAGCACGTTATGGGCGTTGAGCGCCTCGACGTCGAAGTTGTCGTAGCCGACGGAAACGGTCGAGGCCGCGCGCAGTTTGGGTGCCTGCTGCAGGAAGGCTTCGTCAATTTTACCGCCGGAACCGATGATCCCTTCGGCCTGCTGCAGCGCCTGGCGCAGGTCGTCGCGGTTCTCCGGCTGCAGGCCGTTGAAGGCGTGCACGGTGAAGTGCTGTTCCAGACGTTCACGCAGATCGGCAGGCAGGCTTTTGTACAATACGATAGAAGGCTTCATCACGAACTCCAGCTGGGCCAAAGGGGCATGGCGCCCCCCCGGTTGGGTTAACAGATAAAAAGTATAACCGGATCAAGCCAATTGCGGCTGGATCTCGTTGCGGGCGGGTTTGACGATCAGCGTCAGCACCACCGCCACCACCAGTGCGATGGCCATGAACATGTAAGAGGCCGCCGGGCTGCCGGTGGCGCCATTCAGATAGCCGACGAACCACGAACCGAAGAACGACCCCAGCGCGCCCATGCTGTTGATCAGCGCCATGGCGCCCCCGGCGACGTTTTTCGGCAGCATTTCCGGAATGATGGCGAAGAACGGCCCGTAGGGGGCGTACATCGCGGCACCGGCGACTACCAGCAGGCCGTAGGAGATCCAGAAGTGGTTGGTGCCGACGGCGTAAGAGCCGAAGAACGCCAGCGCGCCGATCAGCAGCAGCGGCCAGACGAACAGCTTGCGGTTTTGCATTTTGTCCGACGCCCAGGAGACCACGATCATGGCGATGGTCGCCGCCAGGTAAGGCACCGCCGACAGCCAGCCGGCTTCCACCATGCCCATCTGCATGCCGCTGCGCAGGATGGAAGGCAGCCACAGCACGAAGCCGTACACGCCGATGCTCCAGGCGAAGTACTGCACGCACAGCAGGATCACGTTGCGCGAACGGAAGGCTTCGCCGTAGTTGCGCACGGCCTTGATGCCTTTCTGCTCTTCGTCCAGCTGCTGCTGCAGCGCCTGTTTCTCATTGGCACTCAACCAGCCGGCCTGCGCCGGTTTGTCTTTCGCCAGCACCCACCAGCAGAACGCCCAGATAACCGCCGGAATGCCTTCGATGATGAACATTTCACGCCAGCCGAAGGCGTGGATCAGGTAGCCGGACACCACCGACATCCACAGCACCGTCACCGGGTTGCCGAGGATCAGGAAGGTATTGGCGCGTGAGCGCTCCGATTTGGTGAACCAGTTGCTGATGTAGATCAGCATCGCCGGCATTACCGCCGCTTCCACCACGCCGAGGATAAAGCGGATGGCGGCCAGCATCGGAATATTGCTCACCACGCCGGTCAGCGAGGCGCAGCCGCCCCACAGGATCAGGCACCAGAAGATCAGTTTTTTGACGCTGCGGCGTTCGGCGTAGATGGCGCCGGGAATTTGGAAGAAGAAATAACCGAGGAAAAACAGCGCGCCCAGCAGCGAGGCCATGCCTTTGGTGATGCCGAGATCTTCATTGATGCCGGCGGCAGAGGCGAAGCTGAAGTTGGCGCGATCGAGATAGGCCAGGCTGTAGGTGATAAACACGATGGGCATGATGTACCACCAGCGTTTGGCCGCGACAGTCGCTTTGTTCATGTTCAGTATCCTTCAGTGGTGTTGCGTCCCCTTCGCCCGGCACGCTGGGCATGCAAGAGGAAGGGGCAGATGCTCTCCCGACGCGTCCCGGTTGTAGGGCCAGAGGCTGACGTCATGCGGAGAAGTCGTTTTTTTATTGTTATTCGGCCAGCGCCGCGCGGGTCGGCAGGCCCTCGCTGTCGCCGATGGCCTGGATCGCCAGCGAACCGATTTTGTTGCCGCGCTGCACCGCCTGTATCAGCGTTTTGCCTTCCAGCAGGGCGCTGAGGGTGCCGACGGCAAAGCCGTCACCGGCGCCGACGGTATCCACCACGTTGTCGACCTTGACCGCGGCCACCGCCGCCTTGTCGCCGGCGGCGGTTTTAAACCAGGCGCCGTCCGGGCCGGTTTTGATGATCACCGCCTGCACGCCGCGTTCCAGATAGAAATCGGCGATGCCTTCCGGCGTCGATTGGCCGGTGAGGATCTGCCCCTCTTTCAGCCCCGGCAGCACCCAATCGGCGGCGAACGCCAGCTGGTTCAGCTGCTCGATCATCACCTCGCGGCTGGGCCACAGCACCGGGCGCAGATTGGGATCGAATGAAATGGTTTTGCCCATGGCGCGCATCTCGCGCGCCGCATGGTGGCACAGCGCCAGCGATTCGCTGGACAGCGCCGCCGCCACGCCGCTCAGGTGCAGGTGGCGCGCAGAACCGAAATACTCAGGGTTGAAATCGGTGACCGACAGGTGGCTGGCCGCCGAGCCTTTGCGGAAGTATTCCACGCTGGGATCGGTACCATCGGCGGTTTTGGATTTCACCTGAAAGCCGGTGGGATAGTGGCCGTCGACCGTCACCTGCCGGTAGTTGATGCCTTCTTTTTTCAGCTGCTGCAGGGTGAAGCGGCCGAACGAATCGTTGCCGACGCGGCTGACCCAGCCGACATTCATGCCCAGGCGCGCCAGGCCGATCGCCACGTTCAGCTCGGCGCCGGCGATGCGTTTGGTGAAGGTTTCCACCTCCGCCAAATCGCCGGTTTGCGCCGCCACGAACATCGCCATGGCTTCGCCCAGCGTGACCACATCCAGGGGCGCCTGCTGCGCCGTCGTTGCCGTTAACGTTGTCATCATGGGGTTACTCCGCACGCAAAATATTGACGTAATGACGGGTGACGGCTTCCAGATCATCGCCCTGCAACGGGAATTCGATGCCGCGCGGCGCATCGTGCGGCAGGCGGGCCAGCAGATCGCGCCAGCTGCCGTCGGTATCGTCCAGCGCGACGGCGCGCCAGCCGCGCGGGCCTTGGGTGGCGGCTTTGACGTGCACGTAACCGACGTGGCGGGCCAGGCGTTCGGCGGCGGCGAAAGCGTCTTGCCCCACCCATAGCCAGTTGGCCATATCGAAGGTCATGCTGACCGGCAGGTGGCTATCTTCCGCGGCGTGGAAAAAGGCGTTCAGCATCGACAAAATGCCGCAGTCCGGCGTCTGATCGTTTTCGACCACCAGTTTGACCGGGTGCTGCTCCAGCGCCACTTTCAGCTCGGTAAAATCAAAACCGGGGCGGAAATGGCCGAGGGACAACTTCAGCTGGCGCGCGTTCAGCGCCTGCGCTTCCGCCAGCAGCGCCGCCAGGTTGGGGTTCAGCGTATGTTGCGGGGTGAACAGCGCCTCAGGGGCGGAGTAGACGGCGAACAGCTGTTGGCGTTCGATTTCTTGCGCCAGGGCCGGCAGGCTGTCCAATTCGCCGGCGGCGAACAGTTCGCGGCGGATCTCCACCCCGTCGGCGCCCGCGCCGGCGATGATGGGCAACAGCGCGCGCTGGCCGCCGTATTGTTTGACGGTATCGGTGCCGTAGGCGCCGGTGACCACGATGATTTCTGTTTTCATTTTGACTCCTGAGGCGGCATTGTCGCCGCCGCTGCTGTTACCGGTACGTTAAATGGAACCGGTTCCAGCGAAAAGCGACAGAGTGTAAAAATATGATCGCAATCACGAAGCTGAGCAAAAAACAGCCGATGAGGGCGGGGCGGGCAACGGCCCCGAAGAAGGCGGGTTAGCGGGTGGTGGAGCCGCGGACGATCAGCTCGCCGGAGAACATCTGCTCGCCGCTGGGGGCGGCCAGGCCCTGAATGCGCTGCACCAGCCGCTCCAGCGCCGCGTGCCCCATTTGGTAGGTG
Organism: Serratia sp. CY31944; assembly: GCF_052169175.1. NCBI lineage: Bacteria > Pseudomonadati > Pseudomonadota > Gammaproteobacteria > Enterobacterales > Yersiniaceae > Serratia > Serratia sp. CY31944. The sequence goes on along the minus strand of NZ_JBJNLG010000015.1, from coordinate 78,064 downwards.
GGCTGTTTCAGCGTGGTGATGCCGACGCCCGCCAGCTCCGCCCACTCCAGCTCGTCGAAGCCCAGCAGGCCGATGTCGTTGCCCCACTGGATGCCGAGCCGGCGCATGGCGCGCGCCACCTGCAGCGTCAGGGCGCCGTTGGCGGAGATCACCGCCTTGCGCATGCCGCGATGGCGGCCGCTGAAATCGCTCAGCACCTGCTCCAGCTTCTGCCGATCGTTGAGCGGCGTTTCGGCCTGCTCCGCCGACAGCGTGGGGTGCTGCGCCATGGTATGTCTGAAAGCGTGCAGGCGCTCGAGACGGGTATTGACCGTACCGAGCGGCTCGCTGAGGAACAAAATCGCTTCGAAACCTTGTTGCAGCAGGTGTTCGGTGGCGACGGTGGCGGCTTCGCGGTTGTTCAGGCCCACCACGTCGCAGGCGAAATCGGGGATTTTGCGGTCGATCAGCACCATCGGCAGCATCGACTGCTGCAGCGTGGATAACGCTTCCTCGCGCATGCCGACCGCGTTGACCACGATGCCCTCCACCCGGTAACTGCTGAGCAGCTGCAGGTAGTGCTGTTCCTGATTGACTTCGTTGTTGGTGTTACACACCAGCAGGGTAAAGCCGTGCTGGCGGCAGGCGGCCTCGATGCCGCGCATCACGTCCACCGAATAGGGGTTGGTGATATCGGCGAGGATCAGGCCGATCAGGCGGGTCTGGCCGCCCTTCAGGCTGCGCGCCATCTGGCTTGGCCGGTAGTCGAGCTGCTGGATCGCCTGTTCGATGCGCTGTTTGAGATCGTCGGAAAGCAGGTGCTGTTCACCATTCAGATAGCGCGACACGCTGGTCTTGCCGGTTTTGGCGATGCTGGCCACATCGCTGATGGTGGCGCGTCCTGAGGCGCGCGTTGCCTTGCCTGTGCTCACAGCCGATCCCTCCTGCGGTTAATTGCCAAGGAGACTACCATACCCGATGTGCGGGCGGGAGTGTTGAAGGGTAAGGAGAAAGTCGCAGGGAGGCGGCGGGGCGCCGGTTGCGCCCCGCACGGGATTACTGCAGCGGGCTGAGGGTGATCTCGACGCGGCGGTTTTGCGCCTTGCCTTCCGCGGTGCTGTTGGAGGCGATCGGGTTGTCCGGACCGGCACCGGTGGTGCGGATACGGTTCGCCGCCACGCCCTGGGTGATCAGTGCGCTGGCTACGCCGTCGGCGCGCTGCTGCGACAGGTTCATGTTGAGCGAGCGGGAGCCGGTGCTGTCGGTGTAGCCGACAACGTTGACTGCGGTTTTCGGATACTCTTTCAGCACCATGGCGACGCCGGTCAGGGTGTTGGCGCCCGCCGGTTTCAGCGTGGCGCTGCTGCTGTCGAAGGTCACGTTGTTCGGCATGTTCAGCACGATGTTGTCGCCCTGGCGGGTGACGCTGACGCCGGTGCCTTTCATCTTGTCGCGCAGTTTGGCTTCCTGCACGTCCATGTAATAGCCTGCGCCGCCGCCGAGGGCTGCACCGGCCGCTGCGCCGATCAGCGCGCCCTTGCCGCGATCTTTCTTGGAAGAGGACAGCACGCCGACGCCGGCGCCCAGTGCGGCCCCGAGGCCCGCGCCGATGCCGGATTTACCGGCTTCGGATTCGCCGGTGTAAGGGTTGGTGGTACAGGCCGACAGCGCGAGCGTGAGGCTCACGGCGCCGGCAATAATTGCAATGCGTTTTTTCATGTTCTTGTCCTTAATGGCATCAGAATCTGTACGCGCCGGCCCAAAGCGGGGACGCAAAAAAAGTGGGTGACGCAGGGAGCCCGCGTCGCCGCGCTACCTATGACGCGCGGTTTCGCCGGCAGTTCCGGAGAAAAACGTGACAAATGATGAGCGCGGGTAAGTGCTGGGGGAGTTATGCGGTAAAACGCCGGGCGGCGCTATGCAGCGGATTCTTAATTGTGCGCATCCGGAGTGCGGATGCGCCTTTTTTAAGCATAACAGGTTGAATTTTCGACTGCCGGCCAGTTCATGATCAGCGTATAGGCCTGGGTTTCATCATTGAACAGGCGCTGCGTCACCTGAAAACCGTGCCTGTGGTAGAACGCGCAGGCGCGCAGGTTCTGCTGGTACACCTCCAGGCTGAGCCGGCGGTAGCGCTGCTGCACGTGCGTCATCAGCGCCTGGGCGACGCCGCGGCCGTGAAACGCCCGCTCGACAAACAGCGCGCCGATGAACTGTTCGTCCAGCACGCTGATAAAGCCGACGATCTCGTCGTCATGCCAGCAGGCCCAGCTTTGCGCGCGCGGCAGGTAGTTTTCACGCACCAGCGCGGCGCTCTCACGCCAGTATTTTTCCGCCACGAACGGATGAGCGGCGATGGTGCTGGGCAGCCATAGCGCCATCAGCCGGTCGATATCCTCCGGGCCACAGGGGCGGATCACCGTGGCTTTGGGTAGCACATGCATCCCGTGAGATGATCGTTCACCAGCCCGCTGGCCTGCATGAAGGCGTAACAAACGGTGGAGCCGATAAACTTGAAGCCGCGTTTTTTCAGCGCCTTGGACATGGCGTCGGACTGCTCGGTTTTGGCCGGCACCTGGTTCAGCGCCTGCCAGCGGTTGAGCTGCGGCTGGCCGCCGACGAAGTCCCAAATGAAGGTAACGAAATTCTCGCCGGCCGCCTCCATCGCCAGATAGGCTTTGGCGTTGGTGATGATGGCTTCTATCTTGCCGCGGTGGCGGATGATGCCGCTGTCCTGCAGCAGATTTTCCACGTCCTGTTCGGTCATGGCGGCGACCCGCTGCGGATCGAAACCGTAGAAAGCGCGGCGGTAGTTCTCGCGCTTTTTCAGCACGGTGATCCAGGAAAGGCCGGCCTGTTGCCCCTCGAGGCACAGCATTTCAAACAGCTCGCGCGCGTCGGTGGTGGGCGCGCCCCATTCCTGGTCGTGATACTCGAGATACAACGGATCGGCCGTCACCCAACCGCAACGTTCGTCTGCCATCCTGACTGTCCTTATGCTGTATTTATGAACAGTAATCATCGCTCGAAGCGCCGAACTTGGCAAGCCTCTGATTGTTTTGTCATCAGCCCGCTTGACGTGACGAAAAAGCCGACAATAGTTACTACATGGCCGGTGGAAAACCGGCCAACGATAAAAACGACATTGCCTTCATTTGCAGGCTCTCAGGAGTCGATTCATGCCTCTAAAAATAACGTGCATGCCCCGCCCGGCGGCGCTTGCAGTGGCGTTGCTTTGCAGTGTGACCCTTCCGGCTCAGGCGTACGATCAACTCTACGTCTTTGGCGATAGCCTGAGCGATACCGGCAACAACGGCCGGTTCACCTATGACGGTAACCAGCACCTGCTGTACGACGAAGCGTTGGCGCAACGCATCGGGGCGGCGCTGGTGGCTTCGGACAACGGCGGTGAGAACTACGCCGCCGGCGGCGCCGTGGCGGTGCCGGGCCTGAACCCGGCCGACAACACCCAGGATCAGGTGCAGCGCTATCTGAACCGGGTCAACGGCCAGGCCGACGGCGACGGTTTGTACGTTCATTGGATCGGCGGCAACGATCTGGCGGCGGCGGCATTAAATGCCGCTACCGCGCCCGGCGTGGCCTATAACAGCGCCGCCGCGGCAGCCGCGCAGGTGCATTCGCTGCTGAACGCCGGCGCCGGCACGGTGATCGTGCCGACGGTGCCGAACATCGGCTCCACGCCGCAGCTGATGGAATTGATCATTCAACAGGCGCTGTCGCCGGTGCAGGGAGCGGCGATCCAGGCGGCCTATGCCACGCTTAATTCGGTGGCGACGCCGGACAACGCTTCACGCACGCAGGCGATTCATGCGGCGTTGGCCGCCGCGGCGAAGCAGGGCAGCGCCATTCCTCAGGTGCAGCAGGCGATCGCCACGCAGCTTATTGCGGCGTATGACAGCCTGAGCGCGCAGGCCGCCCAGCTGACCGATTTCTATAATCAAAGTGAAGACCTTTTGCTGGCGCAGGGCGGCGGCAATATCGTGCGGGTGGACGTCAACAAGCTGTTCGCCGAAGCGATCGCCAATCCGGCGCAGTTCGGCTTCGCCAACACCGCCGGCATGGCTTGCCCGCCGGGCGTTTCCTCGGCGGTCTGCAGCTCCGATATGCCCGGCTTCGACGCCGGCCAGTCCTATCTGTTCTCCGACCATTTCCACCCGAGCCCGCAGGCGCACCTGCTGATTGCGGATTATATCCAGGCGGTGTTGGATGGCCCGGCGCAGGTGGTGGCGCTGAATCAGGCGACCGCGGCGATGGCGCGCGACAGCCGCGCCACGCTCGACAGCCGCTTCCAGCAGCTGCGCCACGGCGAAAACCCGCAGGGTTCGCTGGGCGTGTTCGGCGGTTACGCCGGCCAGCACTATGACTATGCCGATAACCGGGCGGCGGGGGACGGCAACGCCACCACCCACAACCTGACCGTCGGGGTGGACTATCAGCTGACCGACGGCTGGCTGATCGGCGCGTTGATCGCCGGTTCCAACGACGATCAACATCCTTCAAGCCGCTTTGATTACAAGGCGCGCGGGCTGCTGCTGTCGGCTTTCAGTTCACTGGCGATATTCGAGCAGGGCTGGGTCAACGCCGATTTGCACTATGCGACGATGGATTATGACGACATCCGCCGCAGCCTGCGACTGGGGCCGCTGACGCGCACCGAAACCGGTTCGACCACCGGCAGGCAGTGGGGCGCGCGCGTGACCGCCGGCTATGACTTCCCGATCGCTTCTTACCTGACCACCGGGCCGGTGGCGCAGTTCGCCTGGGATTACAGCCGCGTTTCCGGCTACAGCGAAGATGGCGATGACAGCACCGCCATGCGCTTCAACGATCAAACCTACCACTCGCAGATCGGCGCGTTGGGCTGGCGGCTGGATACGCAATTCGGCGTGTTTAACCCTTATGCGGAAGTGAGTTATCAGCACCAGTTCGGCGACGACGTCTACCGCGCCGGCGGCGGCCTGAAATCGACGCAAACCTCGTTCACCCGCGACAGTGCGGGCCAGGACAAAAACTGGGTGGATGTCACGTTGGGGGCCAACATGCCGTTGACGGACAGGGTATCGGCCTTCGCCACCGTCTCGCAAACCGGCGGGCTGAGCAGCGGCGAGCAGTTTATGTATAACGTCGGCGTCAGCGCGCGTTTTTGAATTGGCCATCGGCGCGTTCAAGGGCGCAGGATCAGGATAAGCCATAAGGTCTGATAAGGGATTTATGCGAAAGGCGGCCTGGGGGGAATTATGCGGGCCGCAGTGACGTTGGCGGAAATACAAAAAAAAACTGATCCTATGAAAGGATCAGGTAGCCACTTGGCCAACACCAGGGAAAATTTTATTTATTATTGTATAACCAAAGATTAACTGTCAATTTGTTTCTGTGGCCCGTTAGCGCCGTATTTCATCCATGGCCATTCCTTCCATACCCAACGCGTCGGCACGCCGCGCGATATCGCCTTATTTTTCACGATATAAGAAATAATCTGGCACTTGATCACATTATCTCTCGATGAAGCGAGTTTTTTAGTTGATAAAATTAACAAAAATAACATTGGTGCAACTTTATCTCGTGGGAAATATAAGGATATACGCACGTAAATCAGCTTAAATTTGGTCGATGAAGAGGGAAGTAGCGTTCAGCCAATTGACTATTTAAACGGCGGTGAGTGATATTTTTGTTAAGGGTATCTAATGTGTGTGCCGGGTATGTCTTTCTGAACGGCAAGGTAACCGGCCGGCGTGTTGTCCTTCCCGCTGCGCCCGCCGCGGGAAAATCCAGCGCTTCTCGTCCCGATTCGCACTTGTTGCCGGATTCTGGCTGTATATCTTACGGTCAAAGGGTATACTGGCGCATTCCATCTAAATCCACTTGTATCGCGTGCGAATTCAACATGCAAAAGTTTGATACCAAGACCTTCCAGGGCCTGATCCTGACACTGCAGGATTATTGGGCGCGCCAGGGCTGCACCATCGTTCAACCATTGGACATGGAAGTCGGCGCGGGAACCTCACACCCGATGACGTGCCTGCGCGCACTGGGGCCGGAGCCGATGGCCGCCGCCTATGTGCAGCCATCCCGCCGCCCGACCGACGGCCGCTACGGTGAAAACCCGAACCGTCTGCAGCACTACTACCAGTTCCAGGTGGTGATTAAGCCATCGCCGGACAACATTCAGGAACTCTACCTGGGCTCGCTGAAAGAGCTGGGTCTGGATCCGACCATCCACGACATTCGCTTCGTGGAAGACAACTGGGAAAACCCGACGCTCGGCGCCTGGGGCCTGGGTTGGGAAGTGTGGCTGAACGGCATGGAAGTGACGCAGTTCACCTACTTCCAGCAGGTCGGCGGCCTGGAGTGCAAGCCGGTGACCGGCGAGATCACCTACGGCCTGGAGCGCCTGGCGATGTACATCCAGGGCGTGGACAGCGTATATGATCTGGTGTGGAGTAACGGCCCGCTGGGCGTCACCACCTACGGCGACGTGTTCCACCAGAACGAAGTGGAGCAGTCCACCTACAACTTCGAATACGCCGATGTCGACTTCCTGTTCTCCTGCTTCGAGCAGTACGAGAAAGAAGCCCAATCGCTGCTGGCGCTGGAAAAACCGCTGCCGCTGCCGGCCTACGAACGCATCCTGAAGGCGGGCCATACCTTCAACCTGCTGGACGCGCGCAAGGCGATTTCGGTGACCGAGCGTCAACGCTACATTCTGCGCATCCGCACGCTGACCAAAGCCGTTGCCGAAGCCTACTACGCTTCCCGCGAAGCGCTGGGCTTCCCGATGTGCAACAAGAAGAACGAGAACTAAGAGGCAGCCATGACTCAACAGACTTTCCTGGTGGAAATCGGCACGGAAGAGCTGCCGCCGAAGGCTCTTCGTTCCCTGGCGGAATCTTTCGCCGCCAACTTCACCGCCGAGCTGGACAACGCCGGCCTGGAACACGGTGACGTGAGCTGGTTCGCCGCACCGCGCCGTCTGGCGCTGAAAGTGGCCAACCTGAGCGCGGCGCAGGCCGATCGCGAAATTGAAAAACGCGGCCCGGCGATCGCCCAGGCGTTCGACGCCGAAGGCAAACCGAGCAAAGCGGCCGAAGGCTGGGCGCGCGGCTGCGGCATCACCGTCGATCAGGCTGAACGCCTGGTGACCGACAAGGGCGAGTGGTTGATGTACCGCGCCCACGTCAAAGGCCAGTCGGCGCAGGCGCTGCTGGCCGGCATGGTCAGCACCGCGCTGGCTAAACTGCCGATTCCGAAACTGATGCGTTGGGGCGACTCCGACGTGCAGTTCGTGCGTCCGGTGCACACCGTCACGATGCTGCTGGGCGCCGATCTGATCCCGGGCACCGTGCTGGGCATCGACTCTGCGCGCACCGTGCGCGGCCACCGCTTCATGGGCGAAGCCGAGTTCACCCTCGACAACGCCGACCAATACCCGCAGATCCTGCTGGAGCGCGGCAAAGTGGTCGCCGATTATGAAGCGCGTAAAGCCCTCATCAAGCGCGACGCCGAGCTGGCGGCGCAGAAGATTGGCGGCAAGGCCGATCTGAGCGACAGCCTGCTGGAAGAAGTGGCCTCGCTGGTGGAATGGCCGGTGGTGCTGACCGCCAAATTCGAAGAGAAATTCCTGGCGGTGCCGGCGGAAGCTCTGGTGTACACCATGAAGGGCGACCAGAAGTATTTCCCGGTGTACGACGCCGCGGGCAAACTGCTGCCGAACTTTATCTTCGTGGCCAACATCGAGTCGAAAGACCCGCAGCAGATCATCTCCGGTAACGAGAAAGTGGTGCGTCCGCGTCTGGCCGACGCCGAGTTCTTCTTCAACACCGACCGCAAGAAACGCCTGGAAGACAACCTGCCGCGCCTGGAAACCGTGCTGTTCCAACAGCAGCTGGGCACCCTGCGCGACAAGACCGACCGCATTCAGGCGCTGGCGGGCTGGGTTGCCGGCCAGATCGGCGCCGACGTCAACCACGCCACCCGCGCGGGCCTGCTGTCGAAGTGCGACCTGATGACCAACATGGTGTTCGAATTCACCGACACCCAGGGCGTGATGGGCATGCACTACGCGCGCCACGACGGTGAGGCGGAAGACGTCGCCGTTGCGCTGAACGAGCAGTATCAGCCGCGCTACGCCGGCGATGCGCTGCCGCAGTCGCTGGTAGCCTGTTCCCTGGCGATCGCCGACAAGATGGACACCCTGGCCGGCATCTTCGGCATCGGGCAGCACCCGAAAGGCGATAAAGACCCGTTCGCGCTGCGCCGCGCCGCGCTGGGCGTATTGCGCATCATCGTCGAGAAAAACCTGCCGCTGGATCTGCAGACCCTGACCGAAGAGGCCGTGCGCCTGTACGGCAGCAAGCTGACCAACGCCAAGGTGGTCGACGAGGTGGTGGAGTTCATGCTGGGCCGCTTCCGCGCCTGGTATCAGGAAGAAGGCCACGCTGTCGATACCATTCAGGCGGTGCTGGCGCGCCGTCCGACCAAGCCGGCCGACTTCGACGCGCGCGTCAAGGCGGTCTCCCACTTCCGTACGCTGGAAGCGGCGGCGGCGCTGGCTGCGGCCAACAAACGCGTCTCCAATATTCTGGCCAAGTCTACCGAAACGCTGAACGACAGCGTGCGCGCCTCGGTGCTGAAGGATGCAGCGGAAATTCAGTTGGCGACTCACCTGGTGGTGCTGCGCGACAAGCTGCAGCCGTACTTCGCGGCGGGCAACTACCAGGAAGCGCTGGTGGAGCTGGCTGCGCTGCGCGAGCCGGTGGATGCGTTCTTCGACAACGTGATGGTCATGGCGGACGATGCGGAAGTGCGCGTGAACCGTCTGACGCTGTTGAGCAAGCTGCGCGAACTGTTCCTGCAGGTGGCGGATATCTCCGTGTTGCAGTAAGCGGTCTCTCTGCTGTGAAAAGGCGCCTGCGGGCGCTTTTTTTATTTCCGTTTCCTGGGTGCGAAGGCAAGGTCGCCTGGCGACTTGGGGGGCGACTTGGGGGGCGACTTGGGGGGCGACTTGGGGAAATTGAAGCGTCCGGTCGCCGACGGCAATGAACCTCAGTACGTTTTGCGCACGATTTTCAACCGCATCCGGCCGGGGCAATGCTCATCGCAAGCGGAAGCGCGTATCGGAATGCCGCCAGTTGATCTATTCTTATAGGCGCACGGAGTGCGGAAAAAGGGGCGGAGTCCAATGAAAAAGCAGGTTTATAACAGGAGTTATGTCACATGGCGGTAGGGATCCAGAGCAGAGGTTTCGCGCGTTGGTTGGCACCGGTATTGGCATTGTTGGTGGTCATGCAATTGACCGCCTGCGGCGATAAAGAGCCGGAACAGCGCAAAGCATTCATCGATTACTTACAGAATACCGTGATGCGCAGCGGGGCGAACATCCCCACGCTGAGCGAAGACCAGAAGCAGAAGTTCGGCAACTATGCCGGCGATTACGCGATTTTGGTCGGGTTTTCGCAGCAGCTGTCCAAGTCGGTCGGCGCCAGCCTGACGCCGGCGCTGGATCAGATTAACCAGATCCGCACCGCGCAGGACTACCTGAACAAACGCGACGCGCTGCAGCAATCGGTCGGCGCGTTGAACCTGCTGGGCCAGCAGATCCAGTCCGCTAAATCGCAGGCGGATACCGCCCGCGCGGCGCTGAAGCAGCCCGACGATCTGAAGGCGGTGTACAACCAGGCCTATGACAAGATCGTTACCGCACCGGCCAACGCCTTGATGCCGGCGATCCCGACCACCGCCGGCTTCGTGCAGGATCTGGTGCAGGTTGGCGATTTCCTGCAGAGCCAGGGCAACCAGGTCAGCTTCAACAACAACGGCGTGCAGTTCCGCACCGCGCAGCAGGTGGCGCAGTACAACACCATGATGTCGAATCTGGTGGCCAAGCAGCAGAACCTGCTGAATGCGCAGAAAGCCGTTCAAAGCGTGACGCAATAACGCACCGCATTCACGACATACGGGCCGGCATTGCCGGCCCGTTTTATTTCCCCTCAGCGTTTCCAATAGCTTGCTGGTTTATTGCGCAGGCTTCTGTACTACACTTCAATTAATCCATTCATTCGGCAATGTAGTTTTCTTTCATTCATCACTTCGCTAGTTCCCGGCGGGATGAATGCTCACAGGGATGATCAAACAGAGCGTCGCGATCGGCGCCGCAGTTGAAAATAAATTGTGATGCTTATCACAATTTAAAAACAAACTATCAATTTAAAAATGTGATCAACATCACTTTATTATGGGTTTTCAGGCGATTTTTTTCTCACTGTGCTTTTTTTACACGCCATAAGTGTGATCTTTATCACTAGAAATGGTGGTTTGTTGGGGTGTTGTATGTGATTTGTGTCACAAAAAATCCGTGAAGTTCGCGTGACAAAAACAGCGTGATAGAGTCCGTTTCGCATACAGCGGCAACACGGCTGGATCGTCACAACAATAATCACGCGCTCTATTGTCAGCGCGTAACAATAGGGGTGTGTTTTATGTTTTCACCAGACATCAAGGTTAAAGTACAAAACTTTGGCCGCTTCCTGAGCAACATGGTGATGCCCAACATCGGCGCCTTTATCGCCTGGGGGATTATCACCGCGCTATTCATTCCAACCGGCTGGCTGCCGAATGAAACCTTAGCCAAGCTGGTCGGCCCGATGATCACCTACCTGCTGCCATTGCTGATCGGTTATACCGGCGGGCGGCTGGTGGGCGGCGAGCGCGGCGGTGTGGTCGGCGCTATCACCACCATGGGCGTCATCGTCGGCGCCGACATGCCGATGTTCCTCGGCTCGATGATCGCCGGTCCGCTGGGCGGCTGGGCTATCAAGCACTTTGACCGCTGGGTGGACGGCAAGATCAAAAGCGGTTTTGAAATGCTGGTGAACAACTTCTCCGCCGGCATCATCGGCATGCTGCTGGCGATCCTGGCTTTCCTGGGTATCGGGCCGCTGGTGGAGGTGCTCTCCAAGCTGCTGGCGGCGGGCGTGCACGTGATGGTGAAGAACAACCTGCTGCCACTGGCGTCCATCTTCGTTGAACCGGCGAAAATCCTGTTCCTGAATAACGCCATCAACCACGGCATCTTCTCGCCGCTGGGTATCCAGCAGGCCACGGAAGTCGGCAAGTCGGTATTCTTCCTGATCGAAGCCAACCCAGGCCCGGGCATGGGCGTACTGATGGCCTACATGTTCTTCGGCCGCGGCAGCGCCAAGCAATCCGCCGGCGGTGCGGCAATCATTCACTTCCTGGGTGGCATCCACGAAATCTACTTCCCTTACGTGCTGATGAACCCACGCCTGCTGCTGGCGGTGATCCTGGGCGGCATGACCGGCGTCTTCACCCTGACGATGCTGAACGGCGGCCTGGTTTCTCCGGCTTCTCCGGGTTCGATCCTGGCAGTGCTGGCGATGACCCCGAAAGGCGCCTACTTCGCCAACATTGCGGCGGTGTGCGCAGCCTTTGCCGTTTCCTTCGTGGTGTCCGCTTTCCTGCTGAAAACCTCCAAGGTGAAAGAGGATGACGATCTGGAAGCCGCGACCCGTCGCATGCAAGAGATGAAATCGCAGTCCAAAGGCGGCGCGGCGACGCCGGCATCGGTCGACGGCGATCTGAGCACCGTGCGCAAAATCATCGTCGCCTGCGATGCGGGCATGGGTTCCAGCGCCATGGGCGCCGGGGTGCTGCGCAAGAAAGTGGCCGACGCCGGGCTGAAGAACATCTCGGTGACCAACAGCGCCATCAACAGCCTGCCGGACGATGTTGATCTGGTGATCACCCACCGCGATCTGACCGAGCGTGCGATGCGCCACGCGCCGCAGGCCCAGCACATCTCGCTGACCAACTTCCTCGACAGCAAGCTGTACAGCGATTTGGTCGACCGTTTGCTGGCGGCCAACAAAACCAGCGACAACCAGCAGAAGGTACTGGGCGCGCTGGACGACAGCTTCGAAGCCGGTGAATCGAACCTGTTCAAGCTGAGCGAGAGCAACGTGTTCCTTAACCTGCAGGCCAGCGACAAAGAGCAGGCGATCCGCTTCGCCGGCGAGCAGCTGGTGAAAGGCGGCTACGTCGAGGCGGAGTACGTGCCGGCGATGCTGGAGCGCGAGAAACTCACCTCCACCTACCTGGGCGAGTCGATCGCCGTGCCGCACGGCACCATTGAGGCCAAAGACCGGGTGCTGCGCACCGGCGTGGTTTTCTGCCAGTACCCGCAGGGCGTGCGCTTCGGCGAGGAAGAGGATGAAGTGGCCCGTCTGGTGATCGGCATCGCCGCGCGCAACAACGAGCATATTCAGGTGATCACCAGCCTGACCAACGCGCTGGATGACGAGAGCGTGATCGAGCGGCTGGCGAATACCACCAGCGTGCAGGAAGTGCTGGACCTGCTCGGCGGCAAAAAAGCCGGATAACGGAATCATTTTAAAGGGTGCAGCTTGCTGCACCCTTCGACATTAAGAAGGTAGAGTTATGAAAGCATTACATTTTGGCGCAGGGAACATCGGCCGCGGTTTTATCGGCAAGCTGCTGGCGGACGCCGGGGTTGAGCTGACCTTCGCCGACGTCAATCAAACGGTGCTGGATCTGTTGAACAGCCGTAAAAGTTATCAGGTGCACGTGGTGGGCGAGCAAGAACGCGTGGAGAGCGTCAACAACGTCAGCGCCGTCAACAGCGGCAGCGAGGCGGCGGTGGCGCTGATCGCCGAGGCGGATCTGGTGACCACTGCCGTTGGCCCGCAAATTCTCGGCAAAATCGCCGGCACGATCGCCAAAGGGCTGGTGCTGCGTCATCAGCAGGGCAATGCGCAGCCGCTGAATATCATCGCCTGCGAGAACATGGTGCGCGGCACCAGCCAGCTGAAGCAGCATGTGTTCGCTGCGCTGCCGCAGGACGAGCAGGCATGGGTTGAGCAGCACGTCGGCTTCGTCGATTCGGCGGTCGACCGCATCGTGCCGCCGGCGGACAGCAGCGATCCGCTGGAAGTGACGGTGGAAACCTTCAGCGAATGGATCGTCGATCAGACCCAGTTCAAGGGCCAGCCTCCGGCGATCGCCGGCATGGAGCTGACCGATAACCTGATGGCGTTCGTCGAGCGCAAGTTGTTCACCCTCAATACCGGCCACGCCATCACCGCCTACCTTGGCCAACGGGCCGGGCTGCAAACCATTCGCGACGCCATTCTCGACCCGGCGATCCGCCGCGTGGTGAAAGGAGCGATGGAAGAGAGCGGTGCGGTGCTGATCAAGCGCTACGGCTTCGACGCCGACAAGCACGCCGCCTACATCAACAAAATCCTCGGCCGCTTCGAAAACCCGTATCTGCACGACGACGTCGAGCGCGTGGGGCGCCAGCCGCTGCGCAAACTGAGCGCCGGCGATCGCCTGATCAAACCGCTGCTGGGCACGCTGGAATACGGCCTGCCGCACGCCAACCTGATCCAGGGCATCGCCGCCGCCATGAGCTACCGCAGCGAACAGGATCCGCAGGCGCAGGAGTTGGCGGAATTGCTGAACACGCTCGGGCCGAAAGCCGCGCTGGCGCAAATTTCCGGCCTGCCGGCGGAAAGCGAGGTTGTAGAAGAGGCCGTTGCTGTGTATAACGCCATGCACAAGTAGAATCGTGATGATGAACACCCGAGCGCAGCTTGCTGCGCTCCTGCAATCCGAGTTCGACATCGACGGCCCTCCCCACGCCTTTCGAAAAGCGATGATGGAAGAAGCACAGGCATTTGAAAATCAGGTTCTGGAAAAGCTGAACGCGGGCAAAACGGTGCGCAGTTTCCTGATCGCGGCGGTAGAGCTGCTGGCGGAAGCGCTCAACGTGCTGGTGGTGCAGGTATTCCGCAAGGACGACTATGCGGTGAAATATGCCGTCGAACCGCTATTGTCCGGCAGCGGCCCGCTGGGGGAGCTGTCGGTGCGCCTGAAGCTGATGTATGGGCTGGGGGTGATCTCCCGCCACGAATATGAAGACGCCGAGCTGCTGATGGCGATGCGCGAAGAGCTGAATCACGACGGTGCGGAATACCGCTTCGTCGACGACGAAATCCTCGGGCCGTTCGGCGAGCTGCACTGCGTGGCCGCGCTGCCGCCGGCGCCGACCTTCCTGCAGCCGGGCGAAGCGGATGAAGCGCTGATCGCCATGCAGCGTCAGCGCTATCAGCAGATGGTGCGCTCCACCATGGTGCTGTCCATTACCGATCTGATCGCCGGCATCGGCGCCAAACAACCTTCCCGACTCTCTCCTCTCGGCCGCGGCTAAGCAAAGGCCGCGCGCCACTCGTCGAACAGCAACCACAGCGCGGTGGCGGCCATCAGGCCGGACATGACGCCGTTAAACGCGCGCAGCTTCCAGGCGACCTGGAGCGCGTTGCGCAACCGGTCGCCCAGCACCGCCCACAGCAGCACACAGGGTAAATTCAGCACGACGAAACCTGCGATGACGCTCAGCGTATGGAAGAAGGTGGCGCCTTCGCGCGGGGTGAACAGGATCGCCACGTTGATCACCATCAGCCAGGCCTTGGGGTTGACCGCCTGAAACAGCGCGCCGTTGAGGAAACTCATTGGCCTCACCTGCTCTTTGGCGTCCGGCGAGGCCGCCTTGAACAGTTTCCATGACAGCCACAGCAGGTAGGCGCAGCCGATCACCGCCAGCGGGAAGCGGATGACGCCGGCCCAGCTCAGCGCCAGCGCCAGCAGCGGGATAATGATAGCCAACTGCACCGCGCAGCCGGCGCCGATGCCGAACAGCATCGGCAGGGTGCGGCGCAGGCCGAAGTTGACGCCCGACGAGGCCAGCAGCAGGTTGTTGGGGCCGGGGGTAATCGACATGACGGTGACGTAGCTGACAAAGGCGGAGTCCAGCATGGCAGGTTCCTTGAAAATGACGGTAATAACGAGAGGATCAGCATAATCGCTGCGATGGGGTGGTGACAGAACCACAAATTGGATATTGTTATGGTTACAGTTGTGCAAAATGTAAACTGTACCCATTGCCTGGAGAGAAACTGTGACCCTGCTCGATGAAACCCCGGATACCCGTTACCTGCAGCTGGCGGATACGCTGGCCGAGGCCATTCGCCGCGGCACGCTGCTGCCCGGCGACCGCTTGCCTTCGGTGCGGCGCTGTGCGCAAACCCATCGCGTCAGCATTAATACCGTGGTGTCGGCTTACCGCACGCTGGAGGATCGCGGGCTGATCGAAGCGCGGCCACAATCGGGGTTTTATGTCCGCAGCACGCTGCCGGCGCTGAAGATGGCCTCGGCGCCCAGCGGCCGCATCGAACCGCCGGCGGACGACGTGCTGGCGCTGATCGATACCGTGTTCGCCGCCCAGCAGAATCCGGCCTTCACCAACATTGCGCTGGCCTGCCCGCAGACCAGCGATTTTTATCCCGGCGGCAAGCTGGGGCGCATGCTGTCCACTCAGCTGCGCCGTCAACCGGATCTGATCGGACAGTATTCGTTGCCGCCCGGCAGCCTGCGGCTGCGTCAGCAGATCGCCCGCCGTTCGATGACGCTGGGCATGCTGCTGGAGCCGGGCGACGTGGTGCTGACCCACGGCTGCATGGAGGCGTTGCAGCTGGCGCTGCGCGTCACCACCAAACCGGGCGACTGCGTCGGGCTGGAGTCACCGACCTACTTCTACCTGCTGCCGCTGCTGGCCAGCCTGGGGCTGAAAGCGCTGGAAATCCCCACCGATCCGCAGCTGGGGCTGTCGCTGGACGCGCTGGAGCTGCTATTGAACGAGAAACGGCTGAACGCGGTGATTGCCATGCCGACGGTGCAAAACCCGCTGGGCTGCACCATGCCGCTGGCGGCGAAAAAGCGGCTGGCGCGGCTGATGAACGATCATCAGGTGCCGTTGATTGAAGACGGGCTGTATGCCGAGATCCAGTTCGGCGGCGCGCTGTCGCCGGCGGTGAAGGCGTTCGATCGCGACGGCTGGGTGCTGTTTTGCTCCAGCTTCACCAAAACGCTGGCGCCGGATTTTCGCGTCGGCTGGATCTGCGGCGGCCGCTTTCACGAGGCGTTGCGCAAGCTGAAGGCGGTGTCGTCGATGTCCGAGTCGCAGCTGCTGTCGGAAACGCTGGCGACCTTCCTGGAGAGCGGCGGTTACGATCACCATTTGCGCAACCTGCGCAAGCGCTATGCGGCGCAGGTAGACGAGGCGCGGGCGCTGATCGCCCGGCATTTCCCGCGCGGCACGCTGGCCACGCAGCCGGCGGGCGGCTTCGTGTTTTGGGTCGAATTCCCTCCCGGCGTGGACAGCGTGGCGCTGTTCCACCAACTGCTGGAAGAGCAGATCTGTTTGACGCCGGGCACCCTGTATTCCCCCAGCGGGCGCTACCGCAACGCGCTGCGGCTCTCCTGTTGCTACCCGTTCAACGCGCGCTACACCCAGGCGTTGGCCCGGCTCGGCGCCAGGGCCTGCGAGATGAGCGGCCTGCCGCCCGGCATTGCGCAGGACGGGTAACGGCGCGCGCCTTTTGCTACAATGCCGGTATCATTGATTAGCGTGCCATTTTGGGCACAACGGGCCAGAGACCATGAAAGAGAAAGAAAAGGCAGAGATCAAGCGCCTGAGCGACCTGCTGGACGCCTTGAACCACAAAGACGCCACCGTGATCCAACAGGGCAACCCTGAGTTGATTGCGCAGCACACCAAAGAGAAAGAGAAGCTGGCGACGGAGATCGAGCGCCTGAAAAACGTGCGCGGCGAGAAGCTGAGCGCCGAAGCGCAGAAGCTGAGCAAGCTGCCGTTCAGCCGCGAAATCACCAAGAAAGAGCAGGCCGACATGGGCGCGCTGAAGAAAAGCGCGCGCGGGCTGATCGTGGTGCATCCAATGACCGCGCTGGGCCGCGAGATGGGCCTGAAAGCGGTCACCGGTTACGCCAAGAAAGCGTTCTGAACCCCCGGGCGTCAGACCTTGGTGGTGAAATACGCCTTGGTCTGATAGGGCACGGTGACCGTGTCCTGGCCCCGTAGCTCCTCTTCTTCCGCCACCAGCTGGCGCAATTGATCGATAACCTGCTCCTGTTGCGGCTGCGGCAGCGCGGCGATAAAGCTGGTTGAACGCACCCGGTTGTAGATCACGTCCTCCACCGCGCCCCGGTGGCTCAACATAAAGACCTGCTCCTGCAGCGGTTCAAAGCCTTTGAACGGGAAGAACTTGCGCCATTCGCCGGTATAGAAACGCGGCGCATCGCCTTCGTGGCGATCGACGATCTGATTCAGTTTACGCACCCAGCCGACGCGCGCATCGCGCATGTTCCACACCAGACCGAGTTTGCCGCCGGGTTTGAGAATGCGCCGGATCTCCGCCAGCGCCTGCGGCGTGGCGAACCAGTGGAAGGATTGGGCGCACACTACCGCATCGACCGACTCGTCCGGCAACGGGATCGCCTCGGCGGTGCCCGCCAGCGTCTTCACCTGCGGCAGCGCCGCCGACAGTTTTTCCAGCATTTGCGGCACCGGTTCGACGGCGATCGCCTGAGCGCCGGTTTCCAGCAGGCGCGGGGTGAACTTGCCGGTGCCGGCGCCGAGATCGATGACCGTCATGCCGGCGTGCAGGCCGATAGTCTCGCGCAGCCAGGCGGCGATTTCCGGCGGATAATCCGGCCGGCCTTTCATATAGCGATCGGCATTGGCCTGATAGCCCTCGGCGGCGGCGTGATGAATCGAATGGGTCGGGGTGGTCATTACCTGGCTCCTGGCTGAAAAACACGCGGCTACAGTATAGGCGGAAGAACAGGGTTAACGCGGCATTCGGCGCACGTTTTTCATCTTTTCCGCCCGCGCTTTCAACGGCCGAGCAGGCGGCGGTTGAAGTCCTCAAGGTGCCCTTCGGCAAGCCGCGTGAGCATGGTCTTGCTCCAGCTGGCGGAGAGGCCGGCGACCGCCAACAGGCGGCGATACTGTTCCGCGTCGAACGGCATATGCCAGGCGATGGCGATGGCTTCGGCCACCGACACATCACTGTTGCGCGCCGCCAGCGCCAGCGGACGATCGCCGCTGACCGCGCCCGGCGACACCACCCGATACAGCCAGCCGCAGCGGCCGCTTTGCTGCATCAGCACCGAAATGTCCTCGATGGCGAAGTGATAATTGAGCTTGAAGCACGGCGAGCGCGGCTGGGTGACCTGGATCAGCGCCTCGCCCCAGCGGAAAATGTCTCCCATAAACACATTGTGTTCGGTCAGCCCTTCGGTGGAGATATTCTCGCCGAAGGCCGGGGCGCAAAATTGCTCGGCCTGCGCCGGAAACTGCGCGCGCCAGTGGGCGTAATGCTCGCGCGGGTAGTGGCACAGCGCGCGGTCCGGCCCGCCGTGATAGCTTTTTTCCGCCTGCTCGTCGCCTTCCAGGCCGAGCGGCGTGAGCCGGATGGCGCCATCCACCTGGCGTTTGGCGATGGCGCTGGGGCGCCCGCCTTCATAGGGTTGGATGCTGCCGATGTAAACGTCTGGGTGATGCATGTGCGCCTCCGTGTCTCGCGTCGAAGGCTCAGCATAGCCTGAGTTGCGCCGGGGGGACATAACAACCCGCCCGAAAATCCTCGGGCGGGCGGCGGGGCGTCAGAAGGTGGTCCAGTTCTCTTCCGCTGCGGCGTTGGCGGCCGCGGGTTTTACCGCCGGCGCTTTCGGCGCGGCGGCTTTCACGGCGGCGGGTTCGGTCTGCTCCGCCAAACGGAACACCGAGACGCTCTGCAGCAGCATATCGGCCTGTTCTTCCAGCGAATCGGCGGCGGCGGCGGACTCTTCCACCAGCGCGGCGTTCTGCTGGGTGGTGTGGTCCATCTCGACGATTGCCTGGCCAATCTGGGCGATGCCGCGTGTCTGTTCATCGGAGGCGGCGGCGATCTCGGCCATGATGTCGCGCACGTGGGTAACCGAGCGGACGATCTGTTCCATGGTGTTGCCGGTGCTTTCCACCAGTTCGGTGCCGGTTTTCACCCGGCTGACCGATTCGGCGATCAGCCCTTCGATCTCCTTGGCCGCCTGGGCGCTGCGGCTCGCCAGGCTGCGCACTTCGCTGGCGACCACCGAGAAGCCGCGGCCCTGTTCGCCGGCGCGCGCCGCTTCCACCGCGGCGTTGAGCGCCAGGATATTGGTTTGGAAGGCAATACCGTTGATCAGGGTGGTAATTTCGGCGATACGCTGCGAACTGCTGGAAATATCGCGCATGGTGCTGACCACGTTTACCACCAGCTTGCCGCCCTGCTGCGCGGTCTGCGAGGCGTCGGTGGCCAGCTGATTGGCGTGATGGGCGTTGTCGGCGTTCTGTTTTACCGTGGCGGTCAGCTGTTCCATGCTGGCGGCGGTTTCCTCGACCGCCGCCGCCTGCTGTTCGGTGCGTGAGGAGAGGTCGGTGTTGCCGGCGGCGATTTCCGCCGAGGCGGTGGAGACCTGGCTGACCCCCATCTGGATCTTCTCAATCATGGTGCGCAGGTTTTGGCTCATCGCCGCCACCGCGTTCAGCAACTGCCCCAGCTCGTCGCGCCGGGTGCTGGTCTGCGCCTGGCGCAGGTCGCCGCCGGCGATGCGTTCCGCCATGGCCAGCGTGCTGTGCAGCGGACGGGTGATCTGCAGGGTGATGCGCCAGGCGATAAGCACCCCGGCGATGATGGCGATCAGCGTGGTGATGCCCATCTGCAGCTGCGCCAGATTGATATCATTGTGGGTCTGCGCCAGCTCGTCCTGCATAAAGGCGTTCACCAGCATGCCGATCGCCTGCGCGCGTTCGCCGAGCCGCCGGCTGATTTGCTGTTCGTGCTCATAGGCCGGCAGGTAGGCCGCGATGCGGTTTTTGTAATCGTCCAGCGCGGCCAGCAGCGGTTGCAGCTGCGGGCGCTGCGCGTCGCTGACCCGGCGGCTCAAGGCATTGGCCGCGTCGCGCGCATCGTCGATGGCCGCCATCAGCGGGGCTTCGGTTTCCTTGTTCAGGCTCAGCAGCAGGCCGCGCGCGCCGTAGCGCACCTGGGTCAGCTTCTGGTTCAGCTGGATGAAGGCCAACTGCAGATCGCCGTTGGTCAGCTGGCGCTCCACCTGGCTCAGGCTGGCCTGCACTTCCGACATGTTCCAGCTCTGGCGCACCGTGTCTTTCGCCGTGACCGCCTGTTCAAACTCTTTTTGCTGTTGCTGATATTCCCCGATCAGCGTCACCAGACGCTGCAGATCCTTGCGGCTCTGGGCATCCCAGTCCAGCGCCTGCCCGTGGTCTATCAGTTTGACGGCGTTTTCAATATTGGCGCGGTTGTTCTGAATATACTCCGGCCGGTAGGTCTGGCCGTACATGGCGCGGTTGTATTTGGCCTGGTTGATCTCTTCGTTCAGCCGGTTGCTGAAGTCGATGCGATCGGCGCGTGATTCGATGATATGCAGATATTGCGCCCCGGTGCCAGCGATGATGACCGCCAACAGCAGCAACAGTGCGAAGCCGAGACCGAGCTTTTTACCTACGGTGAGATGAGTGAACTTTCCTGCCAATGCTTGCAATGCCGCCATAGCGTTTTTTCCTTCTCCGGGCGAACGTCAATTGAACAAACCATCGGCAAGACGTGGTCAAACTTTAGCGGATTTCAGGCAAAAAAATACCCGCCGGTGGCGGGCATCTTCATCAACGGGGGCGAATTACTTCTTCGCGGCGAAGCGTGCGGCGGCTTCATCCCAGTTGACCACGTTCCAGAACGCCTTGATGTAGTCAGGACGTTTGTTCTGATATTTCAGGTAGTAAGCGTGTTCCCACACGTCCAGGCCGATAATTGGGAAACCGGAAGCGCCGGCGACCGCTTCGCCCATCAGCGGGCTGTCCTGGTTAGCGGTAGACACCACGGCCAGTTTGCCGTCTTTCAGCACCAGCCAGGCCCAACCGGAACCGAAGCGGGTGGCAGCGGCTTTCTCGAACTCTTCCTGGAATTTCTCAACGCTGCCGAAATCGCGCTCGATGGCCGCTTTCAGATCGCCGCCCAGCGTGGTGCCGGTTTTCAGGTTTTTCCAGAAGAAGCTGTGGTTGGCGTGGCCGCCGGCGTTGTTGCGCATGAAGGTGCGTTTGTCGGCAGGCACTTTATCCAGATCCTGGATCAGCTCTTCAACGCTGTATTTGGCCAGCTCAGGGTAGGCTTCCAGCACGGTGTTGGCGTTGTTGACGTAGGTCTGATGGTGTTTGGTGTGATGGATTTCCATCGTCTGCTTGTCGAAATGCGGTTCCAGTGCGTCGTAAGCGTACGGCAGGGATGGCAGTGAATAACTCATAATCATCATCTCCAGTGGTGTATGGGCGGCGCAAAGCGTGAGCACCGCGTAAGCAGTCGGATCATTATAGTTAATTAAATGATATTGAAAATGATTATCAATGCCCTGTGAACTGTGTGGTTAACGATCAAATCGCTGCGCTAACCTACTGATAGAAGAAGGGGCGGATGGCTGCGTGAAGCCGTCGCCCCGGCGCGCGGGTTACTCTCTATACTGTAGGGAGCGCCAACGCCGAAATGTATCGAAATGTGCCAAAGCGTTCACTGAATGAGCACGAGTGTGTAACAACCACAAGCACGCTGTGGTAATATGGCCGGCGTTCGTAGCAAGCATAACAACAGTGACATTCGCGTTTGCCGCGCTAGCGGGCAGGCGCTTTTGAACAATGTGACAATCGAGAGTAAAGGAGACCCCCATGCAGGTCAGCAGAAGGCAGTTCTTTAAGATCTGCGCTGGCGGTATGGCAGGAACGACGGTGGCCGCGCTGGGCTTTGCCCCCGAAGTGGCGTTGGCGGAAACCCGGCAGTACAAACTGCTGCGCGCCCGCGAGACCCGTAATACCTGTACGTATTGTTCCGTCGGCTGTGGGCTGTTGATGTACAGCCTTGGTGATGGCGCCAAAAACGCCAAAGAAAGCATTTTCCATATCGAAGGGGATCCGGATCATCCGGTAAACCGCGGCGCGCTTTGCCCGAAAGGCGCCGGCCTGGTTGACTTCATCCACAGC
Organism: Serratia sp. CY31944; assembly: GCF_052169175.1. Classification (NCBI taxonomy): domain Bacteria; kingdom Pseudomonadati; phylum Pseudomonadota; class Gammaproteobacteria; order Enterobacterales; family Yersiniaceae; genus Serratia; species Serratia sp. CY31944. The sequence goes on along the minus strand of NZ_JBJNLG010000015.1, from coordinate 56,103 downwards.
GAAAGCCGCCTCAAGTATCCGGAATACCGGGCGCCAGGATCGGACAAATGGCAACGCATCAGCTGGGACGACGCCTTCACCCGCATCGCCAAGCTGGTGAAAGAAGACCGCGACGCCAACTTCATCAAAACCAACGACCAGGGCGTTACCGTCAACCGTTGGCTGACCACCGGCATGCTGTGCGCCTCGGCCGCCAGCAACGAAACCGGTTTTCTGTCGCAAAAATTTAGTCGCGCTCTCGGCATGCTTGCCGTAGACAACCAGGCGCGTGTCTGACACGGACCAACGGTAGCAAGTCTTGCTCCAACATTTGGTCGCGGTGCGATGACCAACCACTGGGTTGATATCAAGAACGCGAATTTGATTATCGTCATGGGCGGTAATGCGGCGGAAGCGCATCCGGTGGGGTTCCGCTGGGCGATGGAAGCCAAAATACACAACAATGCCAAGCTGATCGTGATCGATCCGCGCTTTACCCGAACCGCATCGGTGGCGGACTTCTACACGCCGATCCGCTCCGGGACCGACATCGCTTTCCTGTCGGGCGTGTTGCTGTATCTGATGACCAACAACAAGTTTAACCGCGAGTACGTCGAGGCCTACACCAACGCCAGCCTGCTGGTGCGGGAAGATTTTGCCTTCGAAGACGGCTTGTTCAGCGGCTACGACGCGGAAAACCGCAAGTACGACAAAACCACCTGGAACTACCAGTTCGACGAGAACGGCTTCGCCAAGCGCGACGTCACGCTGCAGGATCCGCGCTGCGTGTGGAACATGCTGAAACAGCACGTGAGCCGCTACACGCCTGACGTGGTGACCAACATCTGCGGCACGCCGAAGGACGATTTCCTCAAGGTGTGCGAATACATCGCCGAAACCTGCGTCGCGGATAAAACCGCTTCGTTCCTGTACGCCCTGGGCTGGACTCAGCACTCGGTCGGCGCGCAGAACATCCGCACCATGGCGATGATCCAACTGCTGCTCGGCAACATGGGCATGGCGGGCGGCGGCGTCAACGCGCTGCGCGGCCACTCCAACATTCAGGGTCTGACCGATCTCGGCCTGCTGTCGCAGAGCCTGCCGGGCTACCTGACGCTGCCGTCGGAGAAACAGACCGATCTCGACACCTACCTGAAGGCCAACACGCCGAAGGCGCTGCTGCCGGGCCAGGTTAACTACTGGGGTAACTACCCGAAATTCTTCGTCAGCATGATGAAGACCTTCTACGGCGACAAGGCGCAGAAGGATAACAGCTGGGGCTTTGACTGGTTGCCGAAGTGGGACAAAGGCTACGACGTGCTGCAGTACTTCGAGATGATGGCGCAGGGCAAGGTCAACGGCTACTTCTGCCAGGGCTTTAACCCGGTGGCGTCGTTCCCGAACAAAAACAAGGTGGTGGCTTCGCTGTCCAAGCTGAAGTTCCTGGTGACCATCGATCCGTTGAACACCGAGACCTCCAACTTCTGGCAGAACCACGGCGAGTTCAACGAGGTGGATCCTGCGCAGATCCAGACCGAAGTGTTCCGCCTGCCGTCCACCTGCTTCGCCGAAGAGAACGGCTCGATCGTCAACTCCGGCCGCTGGCTGCAGTGGCACTGGAAAGGCGCGGACGCCCCGGGCGAAGCGCTGAACGACGGCGAGATCCTGGCGGGCATCTTCAGCCGCCTGCGCGAGATGTATGCGCGCGACGGCGGTGCGGTGCCGGAACAGGTGCTGAACATGACCTGGGACTACCTGACGCCGGACAACCCGGCGCCGGAAGAGGTGGCGCAGGAAAACAACGGCAAGGCGCTGGCGGATCTGCTGGATGCCGACGGCAAGGTGCTGGTGAAAAAAGGCGAGCTGCTCAGCTCGTTCGCGCAGCTGCGCGACGACGGCACCACCGCCAGCGGCTGCTGGATCTTCGCCGGCAGCTGGACGCCGGCCGGCAACCAGATGGCGCGGCGCGACAACGCCGATCCGTCCGGCCTCGGCAATACGCTGGGCTGGGCCTGGGCATGGCCGCTCAACCGCCGCATCCTGTATAACCGCGCCTCGGCGGATCCGCAGGGTAAACCGTGGGATCCGAAACGCCAGCTGCTGGAGTGGGACGGCGCCAAGTGGGTCGGGGCCGATATCCCGGACTACAGCACCGCCGCGCCGGGCAGCGACGTCGGGCCGTTCATCATGCAGCCGGAAGGCATGGGCCGCCTGTTCGCCACCGACAAGATGGCGGAAGGGCCGTTCCCTGAACACTACGAGCCGTTCGAAACGCCGCTCGGCACCAACCCGCTGCACCCGAACGTGGTGTCCAACCCGGCGGCGCGCGTGTTCAAGGACGATCTGGCGGCGATGGGCAAATCCGACAAGTTCCCGTACGTCGGCACCACCTATCGTCTGACCGAGCACTTCCACTACTGGACCAAGCACGCGTTGCTGAACGCCATCGCGCAGCCTGAGCAGTTTGTGGAGATCGGCGAGAAGCTGGCGGAGAAAAAAGGCATCAAGCACGGCGATACCGTGAAGGTCAGCTCCAACCGCGGCTACATCAAGGCCAAGGCGGTGGTGACCAAGCGTATTCGCACGCTGCAGGTGCACGGCCAGGAAGTCGACACCATCGGCATCCCGATCCACTGGGGTTACGAAGGGGTGGCGAAGAAAGGCTTTATCGCCAACACGCTGACGCCGTTCGTCGGCGACGCCAATACGCAAACGCCGGAGTTCAAGGCGTTCCTGGTCAACGTGGAAAAGGTGTAACGGAGACGAATTATGGCCATGCAATCTCAAGACATCATTCGTAAATCCGCCACCAATGGTTTCACGCCGGCGCCGCGCGCCCGTGACCACCAGGAAGAAGTGGCCAAACTGATCGATGTCACCACCTGTATCGGCTGCAAGGCCTGTCAGGTGGCCTGTTCCGAATGGAACGACATCCGCGACGAAGTGGGGCACAACGTCGGGGTGTACGATAACCCCGCCGATCTGACCGCCAAGTCGTGGACGGTGATGCGCTTCTCCGAGGTGGAGGAAAACGGCAAGCTGGAATGGCTGATCCGCAAGGATGGCTGCATGCACTGCGCCGATCCGGGCTGCCTGAAGGCCTGCCCGTCGGAAGGCGCGATCATTCAGTACGCCAACGGCATCGTCGACTTCCAGTCCGAGCACTGCATCGGCTGCGGCTACTGCATCGCCGGCTGCCCGTTCGACGTGCCGCGCATGAACAAGGACGACAACCGGGTGTACAAGTGCACCCTGTGCGTCGACCGCGTGGACGTCGGCCAGGAACCGGCCTGCGTGAAAACCTGCCCGACCGGCGCCATTCACTTCGGCACCAAGGAAGCGATGAAGCAGGTGGCGGCGGATCGCGTCAGCGAGCTGAACACCCGCGGCTACCAGAACGCCGGTCTGTATGATCCGGCGGGGGTGGGCGGCACGCACGTGATGTACGTGCTGCACCACGCCGACAAACCGCAGCTGTACCACGGATTGCCGGACAACCCGAGCATCAGCCCGGCGGTGACCTTCTGGAAGGGCGTGTGGAAACCCCTGGCGGCCATCGGCTTTGCCGCCACCTTCGCGGCCAGCGTGTTCCACTATGTCGGCGTCGGGCCTAACCGCGTCGAAGATGAGGACGAGCACGACGAGTCGCATGACGAGGAGACGCGCAAATGAGAAAGGAAAAGCCCATTCAGCGTTACAGCGCACCGGAGCGCATCAACCACTGGATCGTGGCGTTCTGCTTTGTGTTCGCCGCCATCAGCGGGCTGGGGTTCTTCTTCCCCTCCTTCAACTGGCTGATGAACATCTTCGGGACGCCGCAGCTGGCGCGCATTCTGCACCCGTTTGTCGGGGTGATCATGTTTGCCGCGTTCCTGCTGATGTTCCTGCGCTACTGGAAGCATAACCTGATCAACCGGGAAGATATCGTCTGGGCCAAGAACATCCACAAAATCGCCATGAACGAGGAAGTGGGTGACACCGGGCGCTATAATTTCGGCCAGAAGTGCGTGTTCTGGGCGGCGATTATCAGCCTGGTGCTGCTGCTGGCCAGCGGCGTGGTGATCTGGCGGCCGTATTTTGCGCCGTCGTTCTCCATCCCGCTGATCCGCATCGCGCTGCTGGTGCATTCGCTGGCCGCGGTCGGCCTTATCATCGTGATTATGGTGCACATTTACGCCGCATTGTGGGTAAAAGGCACCATTACCGCGATGGTGGAAGGCTGGGTGCCGGCGGCCTGGGCCAAGAAACATCATCCGCGCTGGTACCGCGAGGTCCGCGAGAAACGACAGGAAGATAAACCCTGATGAGTATCCGCATCGTTCCTAAAGAGCAGTTAGGGGCACAGCGTGAGAAGTCCTCAACGGCGGAGAACATCCCGCCGTTACTTTTCGCCAACCTGAAAAGCCTGTACAGCCGCCGCGCCGATCGCCTGCGTCAGCTGGCGGTCGACAATCCGCTGGGCGACTATCTGAACTTCGCCGCCGAGCTGGCGCAGGCGCAGCAGCATGCGCTGCACGATAATCCGCTGCAGCTCGATCTTAGCGAAGCGCTGGCGCAGGGTGCCGCCAGCGGCAAACCGCCGCTCGATCTGAGCGTGTTCCCGCGCAGCGAGCACTGGCGCAAGCTGCTGGCGTCGCTGATCGCCGAGCTGCGCCCGCAGGCGCCGGAGCATATCCTGGCGGTGCTGGACAACCTGGAGAAAGCCTCGGCGCACGAGCTGGAGCTGATGGCCGACGCCTTGCTCAACCGCGAGTTCGGCAAGGTGGGCAGCGAGAAGGCGCCGTTCCTCTGGGCCGCGCTGTCGCTCTATTGGGCGCAGATGGCCAGCCTGATCCCCGGCAAGGCGCGCGCCGAATACGGCGAGCAGCGCCAATTCTGCCCGGTGTGCGGCAGCATCCCGGTCTCCAGCATGGTGCACATCGGCACCGTCAACGGCCTGCGCTACCTGCACTGCAACCTGTGCGAAAGCGAATGGCACGTGGTGCGGGTGAAGTGCAGCAACTGCGAGCAGACCCGCGATCTCAACTACTGGTCGCTGGACAGCGAGCAGGCGGCGGTGAAGGCGGAAAGCTGCGGCGACTGCGGCACTTACCTGAAGATCCTGTATCAGGAAAAAGACCCGCAGGTCGAAGCGGTGGCCGACGATCTGGCTTCGCTGGTGCTGGACGCCCGCATGGAAGAAGAAGGCTTCGGCCGCAGCAGCATCAATCCGTTCCTGTTCCCGGCGGAGTAACCGCCCGGCCCCGTTCGCGCGGGGCCGGACCAGCAATTTCAGCACGGGCTTCTGGCATTCGCCCGGACGAGTTGCTACGTTTAGGCCATAACGCGCCAAGCGAAAGGAACCACGATGTTAAACACTCTGGCAAAACTGACCGCGGTCGCCGTGCTGGCGGTCGGACTGGCGGCCTGCGACAACAAAGACGACACCAAACCGGCGGTGCCGCCACCGGACACCAAGCCGACCGTGACGCAGCCCGCGCCACCGCCGCCGCCTGCGCCGGTAGAAACCCCGCCCGCGCCGCCGGGGCTGAACGTGTCGCTGCAGAAGGGCAAAATCACCTTCGAGCTGCCGCCGGGCTTTAGCGATCAAACGCTGAACAGCGGCATCATCAACGACAGCACCTCCACCATTCAGCGTTTTCTCGACGGCAAGTCGCGCCAGAGCGCGGTCTCTTCCGAAGTGATCCCGCCGGACGGCATGAAGCTCAACACCAGCGACAAAATGCTGAAAGAGCTGGCGCAGAGCGCCATCACGGTGCTGGCCGAGCGCTATCAGAATATCCAGACCACCAAAGAAGAGAACTTCAGCGTCGGCAAACAGAAGTTTCGCCGGGTGGATACCGAGCAGACCGTCAACGGGCAAAAGGTGGTCTCCACGCTGGTGTTGACGGTGTTCAACAAGCGGGTGGTGACGCTGCAAATGCTGTCGCCGGCCAAAACGCCGGAAGTGCATCAGGCGCTGGTGCAGCGGATTATCGATACCCTGGCGGTGAAGTAAGGGCGCCGCGCTGTGGCCAGGACGAAGCGGAGGAGACCGGATGAAGCTTATCGGTAGTTATACCAGCCCCTTTGTGCGCAAGATTTCCGTGATGCTGCTGGAAAAAGGGATCGCGTTCGAATTCGTCAACGATCCGCCGTATGAGCCCGGCAGCCGGGTGAAGGCGTTGAACCCGCTTGGCAAGGTGCCGGTGCTGATCGCCGATGACGGCGAGGTGTTTTACGACTCGCCGGTGGTGGCCGAATACCTCGAACTGCTGACGGTGGAGCCGGCGTTTTTGCCGGCCGAACGCGCCGCCGCGCTGCGCGTCCGCCAGGTGGCGGCGCTGGCGGATGGCGTGACCGAAGCGGCGGCGACCCTGTTTCGCGAAAGCCGGCGCGCGCCGGAAAAACAGGACGAAAACTGGATGCTGCGCCAGCGTGACAAACTGACGCACGGGTTGGATGCGCTGGAGGCGCTGGCGTGGGACAAAACGTGGCTCAATGCCGAGCGGCTGACGCTGGCGGATATCGCCACCGGCTGTGCGCTGGGCTACCTGAATTTCCGCCGCATCCTGCCCAACTGGTGCGTCGGGCGCCCGGCGCTGGTCAAGCTGGCCGAACGCCTGTTCGCCCGTGAAAGCTTCGCCCGTACCGCGCCGCCCTGAACGTTCTTTTCTCCCCGCCGCGGCGGGGTTTTGCTATGCCGATACGTCTAAATTGAAAACCGAGCGACCATGAGCACTGAATCCCACCTTCTTTACAGCCAACTGCCCGCCATCGACCGCCTGCTGCGTGAACCCGCGATTGAACCGCTGGTGGCGCAGCATGGCCAGACGCTGATCGGCGAACTGCTGCGCCGGCTGCAGGCCCAGGCGCGCGACGCGATCGGGCAACAGCAACGTTTACCCGCCTGGTGCGGCGACTGGCCGCAGGCGCTGCGGGCCGAGCTGGCCCGGCAGCAACGCCCGGCTTTGCTGCCGGTGTTCAACCTCAGCGGCACCGTGCTGCACACCAACCTCGGGCGCGCCCTGCTGGCGCAGCCGGTGAAGGAGGCGGTGAGCGCGGTGATGGGGGAGGCGGTGACGCTGGAGTACGATCTCGACGGCGCCGGGCGCGGCCATCGCGATCGGGCGGTGGCGGATCTGCTGTGCCGGCTGACCGGCGCGGAGGACGCCTGCATTGTCAATAACAACGCGGCGGCGGTGCTGCTGATGCTGGCGGCGATCGCCCCCGGCAAAGAGGTGGTGGTGTCGCGCGGCGAGCTGGTGGAGATCGGCGGCGCATTCCGCATACCCGACGTGATGCGCCAGGCCGGCTGCCAACTGGTGGAGGTCGGCACCACCAACCGCACCCATCTGAAAGATTACCGCCAGGCTATCAACGAGCAGACCGGCCTGTTGATGAAAGTGCACACCAGCAACTACAGCATTCAGGGCTTTACCGCGGCGGTCGACGAGGCCGAACTGGCGCAGCTCGGAGCCGAACAGGGCGTGCCGACCGCCACCGATCTGGGCAGCGGCTCGCTGATCGACATGGCGCAGTACGGCCTGCCCGCCGAACCGATGCCGCAGCGGCTGCTGGCCGCCGGCGTCGACTTGGTGACGTTCTCCGGCGATAAGCTGCTGGGCGGCCCGCAGGCCGGGATCATCGTCGGCAAAAAGGCGTTGATCGCCCGCCTGCAGCAGCATCCGCTCAAGCGCGCGCTGCGCGTCGGCAAGCTGACGCTGGCGGCCCTGGAGGCCACGCTGCGGCTCTATCTGCAGCCGGAAAAACTGGCTGAGCAGCTGCCGACGCTGCGGCTGCTGACCCGCCCGCAGCAGGCGATGCAACAGGCGGCCGAACGGCTGCTGGCGGCGCTGATGCCACGGTTCACCGCCGATTTCGAGCTGCGCGCCGAACCGTGCTGGTCGCAAATTGGCAGCGGTTCGCTGCCGGTGGATCGCCTGCCCAGCTATGCGCTGACCTTCACGCCGCGCGACGGCCGCGGCGCCACGCTGGAAGCGTTGGCCGAACGCTGGCGCCGCTTGCCGCAGCCGGTGATTGGCCGCCTCGGTGACGGCCGGCTGTGGCTGGATCTGCGCTGTCTGGAACAGGAAGGGGCGCTGATCGACGCGCTGAGCGCCTCATGATCATCGCCACCGCCGGCCATGTCGATCATGGCAAAACCACCCTGCTGCAGGCGATCTCCGGGATCAACGCGGATCGCCTGCCGGAAGAGAAGCGCCGCGGTATGACCATCGATCTGGGTTACGCCTACTGGCCGCAGCCGGACGGCCGGGTGCTGGGCTTTATCGACGTGCCCGGCCACGAGAAATTCCTCGCCAACATGCTGGCGGGCGTCGGCGGCATCGACCATGCGTTGCTGGTGGTGGCCTGCGACGACGGCGTGATGGCGCAAACCCGCGAACATCTGGCGATCCTGCGCCTGAGCGGGCGCCCGGCGCTGACGGTGGCGCTGACCAAGGCCGACCGGGTGGACGCGGCGCGTGTCGGCGAGGTACGCCGCCAGGTGCGCGACGAACTGGCGCGCCAGGGCTGGCCCGATGCACCGCTGTTTGTTACCGCGGCGGCGGGAGAGGGTATCGAGGCGCTGCGCGCGCATTTGCTGGCGCTGCCCTCCGGCGAGCACGCGCTGACGCGCCGTTTTCGCCTGGCGGTAGACCGTGCGTTCAGCGTCAAAGGGGCGGGGCTGGTGGTGACCGGCACCGCGCTCGGCGGCCGGGTGCAGGTGGGGGATACGCTGTGGCTGACCGGCGCCGACGCGCCGGTGCGGGTGCGCGGCCTGCACGCCCAAAATCAGGCCGTGGAACAGGCGCAGGCCGGGCAACGCATCGCGCTGAACATCAGCGGCGATGTCGATAAAGACCGTGTCGCGCGCGGCGACTGGCTGCTGGCGCAGCGTCCGCCGGAGGCGGCGGAACGCATTCTGGTGGCGCTGGAAGCGGATCGGCCGATCCGCCATTGGCAGCCGCTGCACCTGCACCATGCCGCCAGCCACATCACCGGGCGCATTTCGCTGCTGAACGACGGGCTGGCGGAACTGATCCTCGATCGCCCGCTGTGGCTGGCGGAGAACGATCGGCTGGTGCTGCGCGATATCGGCGCACGGCAAACGCTGGGCGCGGCCCGGGTGCTCAGGCTGAGCGCGCCCAAGCGCGGCAAGCGCCAGCCGGACTACCTGGTATGGCTGCAGGCCCTGGCGAACGCGCAGGACGATGCGCAGGCGCTGACGCTTGAGCTGCCGCACGGCGCGCTGTCTCTGACGGCGTTCGCCTGGGCGCGTCAGTTGACCGACGACGGCCTGGCGGCACTGCTGGCGAACCGCGATCTGCTGATCGTCGGTGACCGGGCGCTGGCGCAGGAGCAGGTGCAACAGGCGGAAAGTCGGCTGCTGCAGGTGCTGGCGGAGTACCACCAACAGCACGCCGATCAGTTGGGGTTAGGGCGCGCCCGTCTGCGGCGCATGGCCCTGCCCCAGCAGCCGGAAACGCTGGTGTTTATGATGATCGATCGGCTGCTGAAGGCCGGCGCACTGCGCAATACGCGCGGCTGGCTGCACCTGCCGGAACACGGTCTGGCATTCAGCGCCGAAGAGGCGCCGCTGTGGGCGCGCATCGAACCGCTGTTTGGCGACGAGCCGTGGTGGGTGCGCGATCTGGCGAGCGAACTGGGCGAAGAGGAGAGCCGGGTGCGGGCGCTGCTGCGCAAGGCGGCCCAGCTGGGCCATGTGACGGCGGTGGTGGTGGATCGCTATTACCTCAGCCGACGCATCGAACAGTTCGCGGCGCTGATCCGCGAGCTGGATGCGGAGCGGGGCGGCGCCAACGCCGCCGACTTCCGCGATCGGCTCGGCGTCGGGCGCAAGCTGGCGATCCAGGTGCTGGAGTTCTTCGATCGCAGCGGCTTTACCCGCCGCAAGGGTAACGAGCATCTGCTGCGCGACGGCGGGTTGTTTGGCAACTGATTGCGTGTTTTTTGTTCTCTGATGGCGGTATAATCAGCTTTAATCACTTTGATTGATATTGATTGTACTGAGGAGCAAGACGATGAATACGAAAGTCATCACCGCTCATGTCCCGCTGCCTTTGGCTGAAAAGGTGGATGAAATGGCCGCCAAACTTGAACGCTCACGGGGATGGATAGTGAAGCAAGCCCTCACCGCCTGGCTCGAGCAAGAGGAAGAGCGCCGCCGGTTAACGCTGGCGGCGCTGGCCGATGTCGAACAGCAAAACGTTATCGATCATGAATCGGTAGAAGCCTGGGCTGCCAGCCTGGACAGTGACGATCCGCTGCCGGTACCGCGCTGATGGAGTTAAAATGGACGAGTAAGGCGCTATCGGATTTGGCGCGTTTGTTTGAGTTTCTTGCCTTGGCTAACCGTACTGCGGCAGCGAATTCGGTGAAGGCCTTGGTCGCCGCGCCTAAAGCGTTGCTTGATAATTCTCGCCTGGGTGAAAGACTGGACGAGTTTTTACCGCAGGAAGTGAGGCGTATTCTGGTCGGCCGTTATGAGATACGTTACCAGGTGCAGCCGGCAACGATTTATGTTCTGCGTATTTGGCATACCCGCGAAGAGCGATAGGCCGAATTCCCCTACTCGATAAATCTGACGGCGGCCCGGCTGACGTCGGGCGTCTGGGCGGTCAGAAACGCCTGTAAGCGTTCGATCAGCGGCCGCTTCGCCGATTCTTCCGGCCAAACCAGATAGTAACCGTCGCCGGTACGCACGGCGGCGTCACAGGGCAGCGCCAATAACCCCTCCTCAATCGTCCGAAGGCTCAGCGCCAGATCGCCGATCGAGACGCCGTGCCCGGCGATGGCCGCCGTGTTGCCCTGTTCCAGCGAATCAAATACCTGGCCGCGCGTGAGATCGATCGGGGCCGCGATGCCGCTTTTTTGCAGCCAGCGCCGCCAGTCGCGCCGATCGGGCGAAGGGTGGATCAGCGGGCAGGCGGCGAGATCGCGCTGCCCGTCGGCGAGCAGTGCAGGGGCGCAAATCGGGATCAGCCATTCGTCGAACAGCTTGGCGGCGGCGGTGTTGGCACCGAAGTGGCCGTTGCCGAGCAGGATGGCGCAGTCGTAGGGTTCGCTGAAAAAATCCACGCTGTCGATGTCCATCCAGACGCTGGCTGCCTGCACCTCGAACGCCTGCGCCGTTTGCCGGAACCGGCTCAGGCAGTCCAGCAGCCAGCGCAGGGTCAGCGTGGAGGGCGCCTTCAGCCGCAGCAGATCGCGGTGGCTTCTGAACAACTCGCACGCTTGCTCGATGCGGCCAAACCCTTGCTGCAGCTCGGCGGCGAAGATTTTCCCCTGCGGCGTGACCTCGATGCGCGGGCCGTTGCGCTGGAACAGCCGACAGCCGAAGTGCTGCTCCAGCGTTTTGATGTGCTTGCTGACGGCGCTCGGGGTGAGATGCAGCTCCTCGGCGGCCAGCGTGAACGAGCCGGTGCGGGCGGCGCTTTCGAAGGCGCGCAGGGCGTAAAGCGGCGGAAGGGAACTGGCCATCGCGGCGTCTCTAATAATGAGTCTGATTCACAGTAAACGACAGGATTACTCCTTTTTCAAGGCGGGGGCGGCGGCAGGATAATGGCGCGACGCCAACTGACTGAATGTGAGTGAAATAAAGATGAACCTGTCGTTGCTGGCGGCGTATTTCGCCGCCATTTTCTTGCTGATCGCCACGCCGGGGCCGGTGGTGGCGATGGTGGCCAACACCGCGGTGCGCTTTGGCGCCCGGCGCGCGCTGTTGACCGCGCTGGGCAGCAATGGGGCCTCCTTGTTGCTGATCGGCGTCGCTGCGCTGATTATCACCGGGCTGTTCGCGGTGGATAAGCGCTTGCTGCAGTGGATAGGCCTGCTGGGTTGCCTGTTTATCGGCCGCATGGCGATCGCCTCGCTGTATGAGGATTTATCCGCGCGAACCCCGGATGCGCAGCCCGTTGCGCCGCCGCAAAAACGCTCGGCGATCCTGACCGGTTTTCTGGTGGGCATCGCCAACCCCAAAGACATTATCTTCTTCGTCGCTTTTTTCCCGCAGTTTATCGCCGTCACCCCCTCGATCGGCACCAGTCTGACGCTGTTGACTGCACTGTGGGTGCTGGCGGACTTCGCCATCTTGCTGGCCTATATCACCCTGCTGTCGGGAACGGCGCTGCAGCGCGCGCGGCGGGCGATCTCTGTCCTGTCGGCGTTGCTGCTGTTGGGGGGGGCGGTGGTGGGAGCGGGGTATGCGCTGTGGGGTCTGCTCGGCTGAAGCCGCATAAAAAAACGCCGGTCGGGAAACCGGACCGGCGTTTATCGTGTTTAAGCCGCGCCGGTCGGCTGCGGCGTGGGGTCGCCGTTGCGGCGTTTGCCGATAAACAGCGCCACCAGCGTCAACCAGCACAGGCCGCTGATGAGGTTGAACAGGTTGAACAGCCCGCTGCCGCCCCAGACGTAGGCGACCTTGGCCAGTTCGATGCCGACGGTGAACACCATCATGCTCAGCATGCCCATGGTGGCCGACACGGTGCCTTTGCTGACGTTGCTGGAGAACAGCGTCAGGCGGTACAGGCCGGCGTTGGCCAGGCCAATGCCGAAGGCGTACAGGCTCAGGCCGGCGGTCATCCACAGGTAGGCATGGCTGGAGAACTGGGTCGCCAGCGCGGCGATCAGCAGCCCCAGCAGCATCGGGCCCGCGCCCAGCTTGATCAGGCGCTCCACGCTGTTTTTGCCGGTCAGGCGCGCCAGCGTCAGGTTGCCGAGGATCAGCGCGCCGAACACCGGGATTTGCAGCAGGCCGTAATCCAGCGTCGACAGCGACTCACCGCTGATCAGGATCACCGGCGACTGGGCGATCCAGGCCAGCAGCGGCAGGCTGGCAAAACCGATCGCCAAAGCGCCGCACAGGAAGCGGCGGTTGCCCAGCACCTGACGGTAGTCGCGCCACAGGTTGGCGGCGGAAAACGCCTCGCCCTGCAGCGTGGCGGTTTCCGGCATGGCTTTCCACAGGCCGTAGAAGGCGATGGCCGCCAGCGCGGCGAACAGCACGAACATGCTCTGCCACGGCGCGACGTGGATCAGCGCCGCGCCGGCCAGCGGCCCGAGCAGCGGGGCGATCAGCGCCACGTTGGCCATCAGCGCGGTGATCTTGATGCACACCGATTCTTCAAACGACTCCTGGATGGTGGCGTAGCCGACCGCGCCGATAAAGCACAGGCCGATGCCCTGCAGGAAACGCATGGCGATGAACTGCTCGATGGTGGTGACCAACAGGATCGCCAGGCAGGAGACGATAAAGAACGCCACTCCGGCCAGCATCACCGGGCGGCGGCCGCGGCGATCCGACAGCGGCCCGAGCAGCCACTGCAGGAAGATGCCGCCGGCCAGATAGGCGGTCATCGAGGTGGGCACCCACTCTTCGCCGGCGTTGAAATCCGCCACGACGGCCAGCATGCCCGGCTGAATCATATCGTTGCCGATATAAGTGGCGAACTCGAACAGCACCAGACAAAGAGGGAATAAAAGCGCCTGTCGGCCCAAACGTGCCGCAGGTGGTAATGTCGTTTTCATATTATTGTACTGATAGTAAAAGAGAAAAAGGAACTGCCAGGGCGGGAAGCGCAAACTGAGCGAGTTGTGGCGGCTATTTTGCCGCCAATTGTTCACCTTCGCAATCATAAGGTGTTGTTTAAGTGCATTCTGATATTTCGCTTTTGGGTTGTCGCCGAACGCCGTGCCCGATAACCTCTTCTTAACATATCAATATGACACAAGATCGGGCGAGCGTTTGAGCGAGAAAATCGGCTGGATAGACAACCTGCGGGCGATAGCGTGCATGATGGTGGTGATGATCCACGCCACCACCTATTACGTTACCAACGGCGCGGCGATAGGGCTGCACAACTGGGATATCGCCAACGCACTGAACTCGCTGTCGCGCGTGTCGGTGCCGCTGTTCTTCATGATTTCCGGCTACCTGTTCTTCGGTGAAAAGAGCGCCGGCCGGCGGCATTTCACCCGTATCGCCTGCTGCATTCTGTTCTACAGCGCCATCGCGCTGATCTATATCGCGGCCTTCACCAAGATCGGCTTCTGGCCGTCGCTGCGCGGCATTTTGCAAAAGCCGGTGTTCTACCACCTGTGGTTTTTCTACGCCATTACGGTGATTTACCTGCTGTCGCCGCTGATCAGCGTCAAGCCGGTGTCGCGCCGTTACCTGGCCGCCGCGCTGGTGGTGTTGGCGGCGATCGCCAACCCGAATACCGACAAGCTGACCTTCGGCAATGCGCACCTGCTGCCGGTTAACCTGTATATCTACGGCGATACCTTCTACTACCTGCTGTATGCGCTGGCCGGGCGGGCGATTGGCATGATGGAGGCGCGCGGGCGCGCCGTGGGCTGGCTGGCGGCGCTGGGATTTGCGCTGTGCGCGGTGCTGATCGCGCGCGGCACCAAGCACCAGCTGTTCATCAACGGCAACTTCGCCGATACCTACTACATCTACAGCGGCCCGCTGGTGTTTATGGCGGCGGTGGCGCTGCTGGTGTGGGTGAAACACTGTTTGCCGCAGCCGATCGGCTGGTTGAGCACGTTCTCCCGCCATTCGCTGGCGATCTACGGTTTTCACGCCCTTATCGTCAACGTGATGCGCAGCCGGCACCTGGATTTCACCGGCCACCCGCTGCTGGATATCTTCTGGGTGTTCGGCGTGGCGCTGGGGCTCAGCCTGCTGCTGTCTGTCGGCCTGCAGCGGCTGGATACCCGCCGGCTGGTGTCATAGCGGCGAGCGCTGGCGCTGCTGGGCGCGGCGCAGCTGCCGCCCGGAAGAAAAGCCGGCCGCCAGTGCGGCCTTCTCCAACCCATACCCTTGCTGCAGGCGCTGTTGCGCCACCGCCAACCGCAGCTGCTCATGATACTCCCGCACGCTGATGCCGACGTGGTTGCGAAACAGCCGCGCCAGGTGGCGGCTGCTGACGTGCGCTTTTTCCGCCACCTGCGGCACCGACCAGTCGGCCTCCGGCTCGGCGGCCATCACGTCCTGCGCGCGGTGTACCGCCGGGTGCAGGTGGTTGCGATAGCGCAGCCAGGGCGACAGCTGCGGATCGTCCCCGGCGCGGCGGAAATAGACCACCATGTCGCGTGCGACGTCGCGCGCCCGGCCGGAGCCGCAGTGGCGGTGGACCAGGTGCAGCGCCAAATCGATGCCGGTGGTGATGCCCGCGCTGGTGTAGACGCCGCGATCTTCGACGAAGATACGGTTCTCTTTCACCTGCGCCGCCGGCGCCTGCCGGCGGATACGTTCGATGACGTCGTGGTGGGTGGTGCACTGATAGCCGTCGAGCAGCCCGGCCTGCGCCGCCAGCAGCGCGCCGGAACAGATGCACACCAGGGTGATGCGCTGCCGCTGCAGATCGGGCCGCAGCGTCGCCAGCCAGCGGCGCGCCTGCTCGGCCTCTTCCCCGGCGAAATAGCGCTGCGAATCGCCGACGCCCGGCAGCACCAGAATGGCGCCGTCTTCCAGGCGTTCGGGCAACGGCTGCAGGCCGCTCAGCGTCATGCCGATGGAGCAGACGATCTGCGGCGCCGGGCTGAGATAATGCAGGCTGAACTGCCCGGCGAGGCGCAGGGTTTCCGCCGGGCCGCTGACGTCCAGCGACAGCACGTTGGGCAACAGCAGAAAATAGACGGCCTGCGACATGGTTACTCCTGTGCGAGTTGCGCCAGCGCCTCATCCACGCTGGCGATGCGGGCGAAACGATCGACCAGTACGGTTTCAGTATGCCGCTTCAGCTGCGCGGGGGTAAAGGTCTCACCGTCGGGATGACGCATCGGGAAGGTCAGCGTCGCCTCGGTGACGAAGGTCACCCGATAACCAAGATCGGACGCTACCCGGGTGGTGGTTTCGCAACACTGTTCGGTGCGGATGCCGGAGACGATCAGGTGGTTGATATCCCGCTCGCGCAACCAGGCGTCGAGGCCGGATTCGGTCAGCGCATTGTGTACGTGCTTATGCACGGTGATATCCGCCTGGTGGGTGAGGAACGGCAGGCGCTGCACATGGCCCGAAGCCAGCGAGAACGGCCCCTGCGGCGAAACGTGCAGCACATCGACCAGCGCTGCGCCGCGTTGTTGGCAACCCGCGATCAGGCGCGTCAGCGCCTGCTGAAACGCCGGCAGATCGTCCTCCTGCCAGAATGGACGGTGCTGGAATGATTGCTGGACATCGATGATCAATAACGCGCTCTGTGACATTTTCGGCCCTCCGCCAGTGTGTGTAGCGACCATCTTGCGCCGCGCCTTACTCTGGCAGAAGGCCAAAAACGGTCATCATGATGACAACAGCGGACCGACCTTAGGCTTTGCTCACCTGGCCGGCTACCAGACGCCCCTGATGGAAGGTGGCGCTGCGCGCCGGCAGGCGGGCGACCGCCTCGGCGGAACAGCTGGCGTTGACCAGCACGAACTCGGCGGCGTCGCCGGCTTTTGGCCAGGCGCGCTGGCCCTTATCGTCCAGCGGCAACACGCCGCCGGTGGAGATGGCCATGGCGCGCGACAGGTGATACTCGTCGGAGCCACGGTACAGCTGGGCGTACAGGTTGGCCTTCTCCAGGATGTCGCCGGTGCCGAACGGCGACCAGTGGTCGATCACGCTGTCGGTGCCGGTCATCACGAACACCCCTTTCTCGCTGAGCTGCGGCAGCGGCATCATCAGGCCGCCGATCGGCACCGTGGAGGCGATGGTGATCTGCTGCGCCGCCAGCCGGGTGGCGGTTTCCGCCAGTTCGCCCGGCGTCAGCGTGGTTAGGGCGAAAGCGTGGCTGATGGTGACGTTGCCACGCAGCGCCGGGTTTTGCTCCACGGTGGCGATCATGTAGTTGATGGCGGCGACTCCGGCCGGGCTGGTCTCATGCAGGTGGATATCCACGCCTTTGCCGGTATCGAGGGCGATCTGGAACATGGCGTCCAGCGATTGCTCCATCGCGCCGTCGACGTTGGTCGGATCCAGCCCGCCGACGTACTGCACGCCCATCTGCATCGCTTCGCGCATCAGCGCATCGACTTTGGAGTGCAACAGCCCGTGCTGCGGGAAGGCGACGATTTCACAGCTGAAGTCCGCCTGGTGGTTTTCCAGCGCGTGCTGCAGGTGTTCCAGGCTTTTCAGGCCGCTGACCGGATCGATATTGCAGTGGCTGCGCGCCACGGTGCTGCCTTTGGACTGCAGCAGGGCGATCAGATTTTCCGCCCGCTGCTGCGAGGTGGGCAGCAGTGTCGGGATCAGCGTCTGCTCCAGTGCGATCATGTCCATGATGGTCTTGCCCTGGCGCGGGCGCGGCGCCTGCCACGGGCCGCTGTAGAAGGTTTTGTCCAGGTGGATGTGCATGTCGCGAAACGCCGGCAGCAGCAGCTGGCCCTGCGCCTTATAGCGGGGCACGCCGGCGGGCAACGCGGCGTTGGCGGCGTGAATGGCGGCGATCTTGCCGTCTTTGATCTCCAGCGTGTACAGCGCAGTGCGGGTGCCGATCACCGTTTCGCCGTCGTATTCAAAGCCGTCTTCCAGCCGCACCTCGCTCAGGCAGTAGTGGCGATCGGTCAGGGTCATCGGTGCCGGTGCGCACTGCCCGTCGCCCGGTGACGCGGCCTGCGCCATGCCTCCCGTCAGGCCGATCACCGCGCAGGCGGTGGTAAGTTTGCCGGTTTGGCTGAGGAAGGCTCTGCGGCCCGGTTGTTGAGGGTTTTCCACGTTCGGTTCCTTAATCCAGAGGTGAGAGGTGAAAACATCCCCCAATTTAGGAGAGGAACCGGCCGGTTGGCAGTGACATTTGCCACTGGTGACTATTCGATTTGGTAATGATCGGCGTGTGCCGGCGTTTATATCAACCCGCAAAACACCGCCAGCCACTGGGCCAGCGCCAGCGTGGCGGCGGGAGCGCCGTCGCGGTAGTAGAGCGCCAGTTCGAAGCTGTCTATCGGCGGCAATCCTTCGGCCTCGCCCAGCACCCGATGCGTGGGCAGACGGCAGCCGGCCGGCAGCAGGGTGACGCCCAGCCCGGCGGCGGAGGCGGCGGTCAGCGCCGCCAGGCTGGCGCTGCTGTAGCCGATGCGCCAGCGTTTGCCGAGGTTGTCCAGCGCCTGGCACAGCTCGTCGCGGTACAGGCCGTTGAGCGGAAATACCGCCAGCGGCACCGGCGATTGCTCGATGGCCGGGAAGGCCAGGCTGTCCAGCCACAGCAGCGGTTCCGGCCGCGCGGCGCGCGGCGGTTGCCGGCGGCGCTGTTTCACCAGGATCAGATCCAGCTCTTCACGCGCGTAGGCGCTGTGCAGATCGGCGCTCAGGCCGCTGGCGACGTCCAGCCGCAGGTGCGGATGCTCGCGGCTGAAGTCGGCCAGCAGCTCGGTGGTGGGCACGGCGAAATCCTCCGGCATGCCGATCCGCAGCACGCCGTCGCGCCAGATGCCGGTCAGCGCGTCGTGGGCCTCTTCATTCAGCGCGATGATGCGGCGCGCGTAGCTCAACAGCTTGACGCCTTCTTCGGTCAGCAGCACCTGATGCGAGGAGCGCTCAAACAGCGGCTTGCCCAGCATCTCTTCCAGCCGGCGCACCTGCTGGCTGACGGTGGACTGCGACAAAAACACCCGCTCTGCGGCGCGGGTGAAGCTGTTGCTGTCGCATACGGCGACGAAGCTGAGCAGCAGCTGCGGATTGAACATCGGGTAGCGATTCATTTTCCCACTGTTGGCTATTTTATTATTTAATTTCCCAATACTAGCGGCGTTGCCTACAGTAACGCAACGCTGCGGCGATCGCGCTGTGACGCCGCACTCTTCATTTTGCAGTACCAGGAATATACCGTGTTAAATCATTCTGTTAATTCACCTTCTTCGCGCCGCTGGTTCAACCCTCTGCTGCTGGCGCTGGTGTTGATCGGCCTGAACATGCGGCCGCTGTTGACCTCGATTGGCCCGTTGCTGCCGACGCTGCGCCAGGCTACCGGGCTGAGCTTTGGCGGCGCGGCGCTGCTGACCACGCTGCCGGTGCTGATGATGGGCCTGATGGCGTTGGCGGGTGGCGCCATCAACCGGCTGTTCAGCGAACGTAACGCCGTGGCGTTGAGCCTGTTGGCGATTGGGTTGGGCGCACTTTGGCGCGAGCTGGCCCCCGGCAGCGTGCAGCTGCTGATGAGCGCGGTGCTGGGCGGGCTCGGCATCGGGGTAATCCAGGCGGTGATGCCCGGCATTATCAAGCATCATTTCCTCAACAGCATGGCGCTGGTAGCCGGGCTGTGGTCGGCGGCGCTGATGGGCGGCGGTGGGCTGGGCGCGGCGATCACTCCGTGGCTGATGAGCATAGGGCACGACTGGCGCAGCGCGCTGGCCTGGTGGGCGTTACCGGCGCTGGTGGCGCTGCTGGCCTGGTGGCCGGTCAGCCGCGGGCTGTCGCGCCTGGGCGCGGCGGGAGAAAACCGTGGGCCAAGCCTGCTGCGCAACCGGCGCGCCTGGCTGCTCGGCGCCTATTTCGGCCTGATCAACGGCGGCTATACCAGCCTGATCGCCTGGCTGCCACCGTATTACATGCAGCTCGGTTGGCAACCGCAGGCCAGCGGTTCGCTGCTGGCGCTGATGACCTTCGGCCAAGTGGTGGGCGCGCTGCTGTTGCCGGCGCTGGCGCGCAATCATGACCGGCGGCCGCTGCTGCTGCTGGCGCTGATGATGCAACTGATCGGCTTTATCGGCCTGATTTACCTGCCGCAGACGCTGCCGTGGCTGTGGGTGTTGGTTTCTGGGCTGGGGCTGGGCGGCGCGTTCCCGCTGTGCCTGGTGCTGGCGCTCGATCACCTGCACCAGCCGGCGGCGGCCGGGCGGCTGGTGGCCTTTATGCAGGGCGTCGGCTTCCTGCTGGCGGGCGTGACACCCTACCTCTCCGGCCTGCTGCGCGACTACAGCGGTGGCTTCGTGCTGGACTGGCAGATCCACGCGCTGCTGGTGGTGGTGCTGATCGCCATCACCTGGCGCTTCCACCCGCACAGCTACCGGCGGGCGTTCGCCGAATAATATTTCTGTCATTGCCGCTCCCTATAGTGACGTTGCTTTTACTTCTGGGCGATAACAACGAAAAGGGACAATGACATGCACAACACCAAAACCCGGCTGGCGCTGCTGGTCGGCTGCATGGCGCTGAGCGCCAACCTGTGGGCCGAGGCGCAGCCGGTACCGGCGACGTTGGCGGGGCATGCGCTGCTGCCGGTGAAATCCACCGTTTCCACGCCGAAGGACGCGCCGAGCGATCTGCAACTGAGCGGCAAGTACACCAGCGGCAAACGCGTCACCGAGCTGGGCAGCGTGGCGGGCAAATCCGCCGATCGCCTGACCGGCCTCGGCCTGCCGATCGACGGCCAGCCGCTGCAGGGCCACTCCGGCATCAAACACATGCCCGACGGCACCTACTGGGTGCTGACCGACAACGGCTTCGGCAGCAAGGCCAACTCGCCGGACGCCATGCTGTATCTCAACCACTACAAGATCGATTTCAAAGACGGCACGGTCGCGCCGCTGAAGACGGTTTTCCTGCACGATCCGGATAAAAAAGTGCCGTTCCACATCATTAACGAGAGTACCGAGAAGCGTTATCTGACCGGCAGCGATTTCGATCCGGAAAGCTTCCAGTTTGCCGACGATGCCTTATGGATCGGCGAAGAATTCGGGCCTTACCTGATCAAGGCCGACCTGAACGGCAAGGTGCTGGCGGTGTTCGACACCCAGGTGGACGGCAAGGTGGTGAAATCGCCGGACAACCCGACGCTGACCCTGCCGGGCGCGCCGGACGGCAAGCAGAACTTCCAGGTGGCACGCTCCAAAGGCTTTGAAGGCATGGCCGCCTCGCCGGACGGCAGCAAGCTTTACCCGCTGCTGGAAGGGGCGCTGTGGGACGGCGAGCAGTTCGAGAACGTCGGCGGCAAACGCTACCTGCGGGTGCTGGAGTTCGACGTGAAACAGCAGGCCTGGACCGGCCGCAGCTGGCAGTACGTGCTGGAAGACAACCAGAACGCCATCGGCGACTTCAACATGATCGACGCCACCCACGGGCTGGTGATCGAGCGCGACAACGGCGAAGGCACGCCGGATAAAGCCTGCGCCGCAGGCGCGCCGACCGACAACTGCTTCAGCCAGGTGGCCAAGTTCAAACGGGTATATAAAATCGCCTTCTCGGACGCCAACGTCGGCAAACCGGTCGAGAAACTGGGCTATATCGACCTGATGAACATTCAGGATCCGAACAAGCTGGCGCGCAAGCCGCTGAATGACGGCGTGCTGACCTTCCCGTTCTTCACCATCGAGAACGTAGACGTGGTGGACGCCAACCACATCATCGTCGGCAACGACAACAACTTCCCGTTCTCCTCCAGCCGCCAGCCCAATATGGCGGATGACAACGAGTTCATCCTGCTGGACGTGAAGGATTTCCTGAAGTAGCGCTCCCCGGCCGCCGAATCGCCGGCGGCCGCCATTTCCCGCTTAGCGCAGCGAACAAACTGCGCTATAATCAGCGCCTTGCTTCTTCTCTTCTCCAAGGAAGATCCTCGTCCCCGGTGGGGCGGCCGGACTTCAAATCCGGTTGGGGCCGCCAGCGGTCCTGGGCAGGTTCGACTCCTGTGATCTTCCGCCAATCAATATCTCCCAATCTCCCCTGTGATTGTCGGTTCCGGTAGGGGTAATTTACTCCTCTCATTTTGTGATAGCGCGGCTTGTGTGGGTAGAAGAAACGTTCATGAAGAAGGACTACGAGGCGGTAAGCCGTTGACGTAAAAACCGCTTACGCGGCCTTTTTATTTCTGAGGAACAGGGCAAGCAGATACAGGGCGCCCAGCGGCACGGCCATGACATAACAGAATGCATAATACAGGATCAGCACGCCATTTTTGCCTATGGTATCGGCGAACAGTCCGCGGTGCCAAAACTCTTCACTCGTGAACCGCAGGGCGAACGTTTCAATGCCTTTTTTAGCACAGGGATACAGTAAAAAGCTCAGAATGGAGAGGATCAACGAAAGTGCGATATTCACCATGTCCTGGAAAGAATAGATGTAATAAAGCGCGGTAAAAAAATAGGCCGCTCCCCACACCTGACTTTTCCAATAATACGCTTTGGTCATTTGCGCCTCCCTGGGCATGAGTTCCTTTCTGTTTTCGTGCTTGGCGAAATGGAATATCGATGCCATTGCCCGCGTTGCGCGGTTTACCCAAGACGTCTGAGTATGCGCAGGGCTTCGGCAAAATGCCATATTACCGGCTTATCTGGCAGGCGTATTTGGGTTCTGCAGCGAGCGTCCCTCTCCCCAACACATAGCCCCCTCACTCCCGCTGCAAAAAGAACTGCTTGATGGTCTGCCGCAGCCAGCGGTGCGCCGGATCGCGATCGAGGCGCGGATGCCAGGCCTGCACGATAAATACTGATTCCAGCTCGAGCGGCAGCTCGATCTCCGCCAACGGCAGGTGGATGTTGCTCACCCCCTGCAGCACGTGGCGCGGCAGCGGCAGGATAAAGTCCGATTTCATGGTCAGCATCATTGCTGAATGGAAGCCCGGCAGGGTCAGGGTGACGTTGCGCTGCAGGCCAAGATCGCGCAGCGCGTCGTCGATCGGCCCCTGGGTGCGCCCGCGGCGGGAGACGCTGATATGCGGGTAATGGGTCAGGGTTTCGGGCGTTACCCGGCCAATGATCGGGTGCCCCGGCCGCACCAACGCCTGAAAGGTGCTGGTGAACAGGCTCTGCGTCTTGATTTCCGGGTGCCAGTCGCGTGAGGAACCGATCACCAGATCCACCTTGCCGCTGCGCAGCGCGTCATCCTCGCTGTCGCTTTCGGCGATAAACTTCAGGCCGCTCAGCGGCGCCATGTCCCGCAGCGTCTCCAGCAAGCCGCCTGCCAGCGCGCCGATAAAAATGTCGTTGGCGCGAATGGTGAAGGTTCTGGTCAGCTTGCCGGGCTCGAAGGATTCATTCGGCGCGATCAGCGCGGCGGCCTGCTCGATGATCTCGCCGAGCTGGCGTTTCAACTCCAGCGCACGCGGCGTCGGCACCAGATGCTTACCGGCTCTGACCATGATCGGGTCGTCGAACTGCCGGCGGATGCGCCCCAGAATGCGGCTCATCGCCGGCGCGCTCAGATTCATCTTTTCGGCGGCGCCGCTCACGCTCCCTTCTTCCAGCAGCAGATTCAGCGCATAGATCAGGTTGAAATCAATTTTTTGCGGCATGGCCTCTCCGGTAATGGTGCGCTCTATGGATTGCGTTTTGTGCAACTAGTTAATTACATCATTTCATTTTAAACAATCGAAGTAAGCCCGGATACTGCCCACGACAACAAAGATTGAGGCTGAAACAGCAGGAGTGGGGAATGGTTGAGGTGTCTGTTACGCCGCACCACAAAAATCGATGGCTCGCCAGCGCCAGCGAAATCAACGGCCGAACCTGGCTGGGGTTGTTCGGCGTGTTTTTGGCGGTGATGGCCAGCGGCGTGGGGGAAAACGCCAGCAAGTTCGCGCTGGCGGATATACAGGGCGGCATGCTGCTGAGCTTCGATGCCGGCAGCTGGCTGACCACCTGTTATGTCACCGGCTTTGTGATCGGTTCCGGGTTCACGCCCTGTTTTTGGCCGACCTTTTCGCTGCGCCGGGTGGCGTTGACGATGTGCGGCATTTACCTGGCCGGTGGACTGCTGACGCCCTGGTTGGGAGAACAGTATGGCGCGCTGCTGGCGGTGCGCAGCCTGCAGGGCTTCGCCGGCGGTGCGTTGCCACCGATGCTGATGACGGTGGTGCTGCGTTTTATGCCGCCGCTGATCAAGGTGCTGGGGCTGGGCGCCTATGGCTGGGTCTCCGCCTGGAGCGCCACGCTGGGCGCCACCGCCGCCGCCTTTGCCTTTCACTGGGGCTGGAGCGGATATTTCTACTGGAACCTGCCGCTGATGGCGATCGCCGCCGTGTGCATCGGTTACGGTCTGCCGCAGGATCCGCTGCGGCTGGAGCGCCTGCGGCAGTTCAACTGGCGCGGCCTGCTGCTCGGCGGCATGGCACTCGGCATGCTGACGATGGGCATCTCACAGGGGGAGCGCCTCGACTGGCTGAACTCACCGCTGATCTACGTTTTATTGTTGGGCGGCATCGGGCTATTGGCATTATTTCTGATTAACGAATGGTATCACCCGCTGCCCTTTTTCAATTTGCAGCTATTAAGCAAAAGGAACTTGTCCTTCTCTTTAATTACGCTGGGTGGCGTGCTGTTAATCATGGTGTCGCTGGTTAATATTACGTCGGGATATTTAGCCGCGATTCAGGGCTATCGTCAGGAACAAACCTCCGACTTAATGCTGTGGGTGGCGTTGCCGCAATTAATTACGCTGCCGATTGTCGCCATTATTTGCAATACGCCGCGGGTGGATTGCCGCTGGGTGCTGGCGATCAGCCTGCTGTTGATGGCCACCGCCTGCGTGCTGGCCGCCCAGCTGACGCCGGAATGGAACGGCGACACGTTTCGCGTTATCGCGTTGTTGCAGGCGATCGCTCAACCGATGGCGATCATCCCCCTGCTGATGCAGGCGACCGGCGGGCTGTTGCCGACCGACGGGCCGTTTGCGGCGGCCTGGTTCAACGCGGTGAAGGGTTTCGCCGCCACCGCGGCCGGCGGCGCCATCGCGCTGCTCAGCCGGCAGCGCGGGGACTATCACGCCGGCACGATCGCCGACGGCTTTGGCTCGGCGTACAGCCGCGCATCGGGGTCGGCGGAGCAGTTGGCGCAGCTTGCCGCCCGGCAGGGCCACGTGCTGGCCAGCGCCGATCTTTATCTGTTGGTTGCCGGCCTGGCGTTATTACTGACCGCGCTGATTTTATTTATGCCGACCCGTATTTATCCGCCGCGTTCGGTCGCCGCCTGACATTTTATCATCAGAAATAAATATTAAGTGGAGTCACTTTTATGGCTAACAAGAAAGTCGCCGTCGCCGTATTGGCGGTTACCGTCATTACGCTGGGGTTATTAATCAATAAATTCTTTATTAAAGAAACACAGCAGAATACCAACGACGCCTATATTCGCGCCGATATCTCGCGTATTTCTCCGCAGATTGCCGGTGAAATTGCGCAGGTGTTGGTCAGGGACAACCAGTGGGTCAAACAGGGGGAATTGCTGGCGGTGATCGACCCGCGTGAATTCAACGTCGCGCTAGCGCAGGCGACGGCGCAGGAGCAATCCGCCCGCGCCCGGCAGGACGACGCCAGGGCTAACCTCACCCGCCAGAGTGCGCTGATCGCCGCCGCGCAGGCGGAGCGGCAGGCGGCGCAGGCGGAGCTGGCGTTTGCGCGCCAGGAGCAGAACCGCTACCAGAGAATGGCCAGCAGCGGCGCGGGCTCCCAGCAGGCGGCGCAGCAGGCGACAACGCGGGTGCACACGCTTTCCGCCAATGTGGCGCAGGCGGAGGCGACGCTCAAAGCGGCGCGAAACATGAAGCAGGTGCTGCAAGCCAAGCTGGCGGACAGCGATGCCGAGCTGATGCTGGCGCAGGCCAAGAAAGCGATGGCTGAACTGAACCTGTCTTACACCCGCATCACCGCGCCGATCGGCGGCGTGGTCGGCAAGAAAAGCCTGCGGGTCGGGGAGTTCGTCAAACCGGGCGATGCGCTGCTGGCCATCGTGCCGCAGGACAAGCTGTACATCATCGCCAACTACCAGGAAACCCAGCTGGAAAACATTGCGCACGGGCAGTCGGTGGACATCCATATCGATACCTTTCCCGGCCAAACGCTGAAAGGGCAGGTGGACAGCATCGCGCCGGCTTCCGGCGTCAGCTTCGCGGCCGTGGCGCCGGAGAACGCCACCGGCAACTTCACCAAGATCGTTCAGCGCATCCCGGTGAAGATCGTGTTTGATAGCAACAAGGAGCACGCCGCCTTGCTGAGCGCCCTGCGCGTCGGGATGTCCGCGGACGTCAGCATCAATACGCTGGACGGAGGCCTGCAATGAACAGAGCCGTGATCCCGCTGCTGTTGATTGCGCTGAGCGGCTGCCGGGCGGTAGGGCCGGACTACGCTCGGCCGCAGAACGCGCTGCCCAATAACTGGGGCGAGCAGGCCGGCGGCGGGGCGCTGCCGGTGGCCTGGTGGTCGATATTCAACGACGCGCCGCTGTCGCAACTGGTGCAGCGCGCGGCGGCCGGCAACCTGGATCTGCAGCTCGCCACGGCGCGCATGCAGCAAAGCCGCGCCCTGCTGGGCGTGACCGAGGCGGCGCTGATGCCGGAGCTGAGCCTGGACGGCGCCTATCAGCGCCAGCGCGCCACCTCGGTGGGCAGCATGGATCCGTCCGGCAACGGCGGAGAGGCGGATTATAACCTCTGGCGCGGCGGATTCAGCGCCAGCTGGGAGCTGGACATGTGGGGCAAGCTGCGTCGCGCGTCGGAAAGCGCGCGCGCCGGCTTCGCCGCTTCGCAGGAGAATCGGCGCGCGCTGCTGACGTCGGTGACGGCGGAGGTGGCGAGCGATTATCTGCGCCTGCGCGCCACGCAGCAGCAGCTGGCGGTGGCGCAGGAAAACCGCGCCACGGCGCTGCGCACGCTGCAGCTGACGCAAAGCCGTTATCAAAGCGGCGCGGGCAACGAACTGGATATCGATCAGGCGCAGGTGCAGTTGGCGCAGGTGGATGCCCTGCTGCCGACGCTGGTCGATCGGCAGGAACGCTTGATCAACGCCATCAGCCTGCTGTTGGGCGAGCGGCCGGGCGCGCTGAAAGCGATGTTGTCGCCGACGGGGCCGCTGCCGACGCTGGCGCGCGCGGTGCCGATGGGCGTGCCGTCGGATCTGGCGCTGCGCAGGCCGGATATTCGCGAAGCGGCGGCGCGTTTGCATCAGGCGACCGCCGAGATCGGCGTCGCCACCGCTGACTACTATCCGCGCATCACGCTGACCGGCAACGCGGGCTATCAGGCGCTGGCGCTGGCGGATATGGGCAGTTGGTCCACGCATACCTTCGCCATCGGCCCCACCCTGTATCTGCCGCTGTTCGACGGGGGGAAAATCACCCAGCGGGTGCGCCTGAGCGAATACCGGCAGCAGGAAATGGCCATCGTCTACCAGCAAACGGTGCTGCGCGCCTGGCACGAGATCGACGACGCGCTTTCCGGCTATCGCGCCCAGCAGCGCCGCCAGACGCACCTGGCCGAGGCGCTGGCCGCCAACCGGCACGCGTTTGCGCTGGCGCGCGACAGCTATCTGAACGGCGCCAGCGATTTTATCCATGTTCTGAGCACGCAGCGTGCGCTGCTGGATCTGCAGTCCGCGCAAATTGTTTCTCAGGAGGAGACGGCGATCGCCGTGGTGAATATCTATCGAGCGCTGGGCGGTGGCTGGGAACACACCTATCCGTCTGCGGCGCCACAGGAGAAGGCTGATGCACAACACGCTGAATAAAATTGTCGACGAGATGCTGGAAAGGGACACCCGCCGCAAACGCGAGGCCCGGGTGAGCGCCGTGCGGCAAGTCACCGCCCGGATCCGCCGCATCACGTTGAGCGGCGACGATGTGGATAAGTTTATCGCCGATCCGCGCGCGCAGGAGCCGGCCAGCTGGGTCAAGGTGTTCTTCCCGTGGCGCGACACGCTGGCCGGACGGGCTTACACCCTGAGCGGCATCGACAAACTCGCCCGCACCTTCGATATCGACATGGTGCTGCACGGCGAAGGCCCGGCGTCGAACTGGGCGCGCGACGCGATGCCGGGCGACAAGCTGGGGTTCGCCGGCCCTTGCTCCGGCGGCTTTCGTCTGTTGCCGCAAACCCGCTGGCTGCTGTTGCTGGGCGATGAGACCGCGCTGCCCGCCATGCGCACCATCCTCGCCTCGCTGTCTGCCCCGTTGCCGGTGCTGTGGTTCGCCGAAGTGGGCGATGCGCAGGAGATTCAGGACGTCGATTACTCCTTTTTGCAGGTGAACAGCTGGCAAATCCGCACCCGACATTTCGACAGCGTGATGAACAGCCCGCTGGTGCAGGCCGTCAGCCATTGCGAGCTGCCGCCCGGCGAAGGGCAGGTGTGGCTGGCCTGCGAACACCAGGTCGCCGCCTACCTGAAGGCGCGCTTTATCAACGAAATGGGCATTTCCCGCGCTGCGCTGTTTGCCAAGGGTTATTGGAAAAAGGGCGAAGCCAACTTCAAGGGTGCGATTTAACTCGGGCGAATGAGGGTTGTTATGATTGAGAGAGTGTTATTGGCGGTGGACTGTTTTGAACACAGCGGCAATGCCCTGGATTTTATGGCGCGTCTGCAAGGCAGCATCGGCGGCGTGATCGTACTGACGGTGGTAGACAATGCCTTCACGCTCAGCCGCAGCGGCCTGCGTTTCGACAGCGACGAGCGCGAGGAATATCCCGCCGCCCAGCGCGAAGAGGCACTGGCGGAAAAGCAGGTCGGACAGGTGACGCGGGCGCTGAAACAGATGGGCTTCAACGCCCAGGGGCTGCTGGCCGCCGGGGCGCCCATCGAGGTGATCCCGGAACAGATGGCGCTGTTTAACTGCGATTTGCTGATCATCTCGCACCGCCACCTGTCTTCGTTGGGGCGCTGGCTGAACGCCTCCGTCACGCGCGGCCTGCTGGATGAGATTGGCCAACCGGTATTGGTGATCCCGCGCTAAGCTATGGGTAAGGGCAGCCGCATGCGGCTGCGCGCGTTCGGCGACGAAGGCCGAACATACCGGAGGTCAACATGCGAAGCCTGGAAGATCAACTTGCCGCTTATGCCGCCTACCACCGCGATGCGCGCAATATCGCCACGCATTTTATCGGCATCCCGCTGATCGTCGTCAGCCTGCTGGCGCTGCTCTCCCGGCCGGCGTGGGGCGCGGGAGGGCTGCCGTTTTCGCCGGCCTGCGCGGTGGTTATCGTCGCGGCCCTCTATTACCTGCGGCTGAGCCTGCGCCTTGGCGTCATGATGCTGGCGTTGCTGCTGCTGTGCCTCGGGTTCGGCGCCTGGGTGGCGTCGCTGCCGACGGCGGCGTGGCTGAGCATCGGCATCGGCGGTTTCGTCATCGGCTGGCTGTTTCAGTTTGTCGGGCACGTCTGGGAGGGGCGAAAACCGGCGTTTATGGACGACGTGACGGGTCTTATCATCGGCCCGCTGTTCGTGCTGGCGGAAGCCTGCTTCCTGGCCGGCGGGCTGCGCGAACTGGCGCGGAACATCGAACTGCGTGCGGGCAAAGTGCGCAATGCAAAGCGCTAAACGAGGCGATTCCGATAGTCAGATGAAGAGCCTCTTTCAAAGAAAGAGGCTGAATGGGTTCAGATTAGGCGTGTTGGATCAATTTCCAGGTGACGCCTTTGCCGCCATAGGGAGGCATGATATTGCCTTTGGCGATTGGCGCTGTGGTTGAGGGTTTGCCAACCACTTCCCAGACACCGCTTTCCGGGCATTTCTGTCCTGTTGAGGCGGTAGTACCAATAGGTGACTTAGACATACGATCTTTCCTTAATCAAAGCGGCGCCACCATAGCGCCGGGCATAAAGATATTTACATGTTCGCTTATATATTCAACCCATAGGGGAGAATATGGAAGATAGGCATGTTTTCTCTTTCTTATTTGGATGGTTTGACTTTTTTATTTACGTTTTTAAATTTTAAATATCAACTTATTTATCATTTTAATCTATGAATTGTAATTATTTTTTAATTTAATTGTTTTGGAAACTATCTATAAATTTTTTCAATTTCATTATGTTAGTTTGTTTTTGTGTATTCTGATATCAATGGTGTTTATTTGGTTTATATAATTCATGTCAGAATTATATAAGAATTGATTTTGTTGGTTACATTCATTGCGTGTATATCAGTGAGTTGGTAGGGCAAGGGTTTTCCATGCTATCGCCGATAACGCATAATCAGTAAGGAATATCGTTGGTTTTTCATTGGATTTATCCGGGCATGGTATGCGGAGGTTAAATACCCCAAGTGCAGAGTGATTCCCCTCGGCGCTTATCCTTCAGACGCATTAACGCCATTCTCCGCACGCATCGCCGCGATCGCGGTAAAGCAACCTTGATGCCCAATGCCGATCTCACCTCCTCACTTTTAACAAATTTGCAAAAGTCTTTTAGCCTCCTGCCTGCTTATCTTTGGTGTGATCAATGTCATACTTTCGGCATCTTAACTGTTCCCGCGCTTCGGCAGCGGTAAACCGGAGTTGTTGCATGAAAGTGAATTATCCCTTGTTAGCGCTGGCGGTGGGGGCGTTTGGCATCGGCACCACCGAATTCTCTCCCATGGGCTTGCTGCCGACCATCGCCAAAGGGGTGGACGTCTCCATTCCGATGGCTGGCATGTTGATCAGCGCCTACGCCGTCGGCGTGATGGTTGGCGCGCCGCTGATGACGCTGCTGCTGTCGCACCGGGCGCGCAGAAGCGCGCTGATTTTCCTGATGGCGATCTTTACCCTGGGCAACGTGCTGTCGGCCATCGCGCCGGATTACACCACCCTGATGCTGTCGCGCATCATCACCAGCCTGAACCACGGCGCCTTCTTTGGCCTCGGTTCGGTGGTGGCCGCCAGCGTGGTGCCGAAAGAGAAACAGGCCAGCGCCGTAGCGACCATGTTTATGGGCCTGACCATCGCCAATATCGGCGGGGTGCCTGCCGCGACCTGGCTGGGTGAAACCATCGGCTGGCGCATGTCGTTCCTGGCGACGGCCGGGCTGGGCGTGATCGCCATGCTGGGGCTGTGGTTCTCGTTGCCGAAAGGCAGCGCCGGGGCGCGCCCTGACGTGAAACGCGAGCTGTCGGTGCTGGTGCGCCCGCAGGTGCTGACCGCGCTGCTGACGACCGTGCTGGGGGCGGGCGCGATGTTCACGCTCTATACCTACATCTCGCCGGTATTGCAGCACATCACCGAGGCGACGCCGCTGTTCGTGACGGTGATGCTGGTGTTGATCGGCGTCGGTTTCTCCATCGGCAACTACCTCGGCGGCAAGTTCGCCGACCGTTCCGAGAGCGCGACGCTGAAGGGCTTCCTGCTGCTGTTGGTGGCCATCATGCTGCTGATCCCGCTGCTGGCGCGCAGTGACATCGGCGCGGCGGTGAGCATGGTGATTTGGGGCGCGGCGACCTTTGCCGTGGTGCCGCCGCTGCAGATGCGCGTGATGCGCGTGGCCAGCGACGCGCCGGGGCTGTCGTCTTCGGTCAACATCGGCGCTTTCAACCTGGGCAACGCGCTGGGCGCCGCCGCCGGTGGCGCGGTGGTCTCCGCCGGTTTGGGCTACAGCTTCGTGCCGGTGATGGGGGCGATTATCGCCGGATTGGCGCTGCTGCTGGTGTTGTTCACCAGCCGCGCCGCTGCAAAAGTCGTTTACGCCAACGGCTAAATACGCAGATGCGGCGGGCCTGCTCGCCGCACCTACTCAAAGCCGAGCAGGCTGAACGCATCGTCTTGCGGGGCGTAACCCAGCAGGCGACGGGTCTCTTCCAGCGATAAACGCGTGTAGCGGTTATTGGAAACCCCGTGCACCACCGCATATTGCACCCCTTCGACGCGAATGCAGCGCTCCAGCAGATCGGCGGCGTCGCGATGGCTGAGGAACGCGCTCATGTCGCGAGCGCTGAGCCGATCGCCCGGGCTGAGGGTGGTGAAGTTGGCGATGCGCACCGACAGGGCGGAAAGCCCTTCCTGATGGGCGAAGTAGGCGGCGATGCCTTCGCCGAAGGCTTTGCTGGCGCCGTACAGGTTCTTCGGCTTCGGCGCGTCGTCCGGGCGGATTTGGTAATCGAGCGGATAGCCTTCCACCGCCTGCGCGCTGCTGGCGAACACCACCCGGCGGCAGCCGGCGTCTTTCGCCGCGCGGAAGATATTGAAGGTGCCGAGAATGTTGTTGTCCATCAACGAACCGCAGAAGTCGGCATCGGGGGAGGGATCGGCCGCCAGATGCAACACGGTGTCGATATTGGCGCAGGCCGCGCGGCAGGCATCGAGATCGGCGATGTCGAAGCTGATGACTTCGTTGCCCGGCTGCCGATCGCTCAGCAGGCTGATGTCTCGTTCCGCCAACCGTAGCGGGTAGCGATCGCCCATCGCCAGACGAAACGCCGTGGCTACCCGGCCGCCGGCGCCGGTGATCAGAATCCGTCCTACATCAGTACGCAACACCATGATGACTGCCATCCCTACTCTCGATTACGCGTTGACCAGTAATAATCCCCCGCGTGACTTTTGTCCAGTATTTATATTAGTCATTCTGATGCTTTATGCCGGTAATGGGCACGTTTTGCCGAGCGTTTCGACCAGGAAATTCATCACCGCGCGCACGGCAGCGGTGCGCGCTAAATCGGGATATGTCACCAGCCAAAGCTCGCGCGTTGGCGCGGCATTGGCCGTGGGCAACGGGACCAGATCCGGATCGCCATCGGCGACGAACGTCGGCAAAACGGCGGCACCCAGCCCTGAACGCGCCGCTTGTTGCAGTGAAAACAGATCGCTGGCCTGAAAGACCACCGGACGCCCCTGCAACAGCTGTTGCAGCCATTGCTGATGTGGCTGCTGTTGGTAGTGATGGTCATAGGCGAGAAAGCGGCGCGCCGCGTCGGGCAGTGCGGCGTGCTCCGGTGCGGCATACAGCGCGTAGCGCATCATGCCGATGCGCTGCGTCAGCAGCTCTGGCTGCTGCGGGCGCACCATGCGCACGGCGATGTCGGCTTCGCCGCGATCCAGCTCGGCGAGCGCCGATTCACCCGACAGCGTGACGACGATCTGTGGAAAAGCCTGGTTAAATGCGGCAATGCGCGGCGCGAGAATATGTGCGGCGATCGACGGCGGCGCACTAATGCGCACGCCGGCCTGGGGCGTTGCGCCGGCGCTGCGCGCATGGCGGGCAATAGCCTGGCTTTGCGCCTCGATCTCCGCCGCCAGCCCGGCAATCGCCTGTCCGTCCTGGGTCAACGGCGTGCTGCGCGGCAGCCGTACGATCAAACGCAGGCCGAGCGCCTGTTCCAGCGCCGCTACGCGTCGCCCGACGGTGGCGTGATCGCAACCCAGCTCCCGCGCTGCCGCCGACAACGAACCGGTGCGCGCCAGCGCCACGAAGTGTTTTAAATCCTGCCAGTCAAACATCGGTGAATTCCTGCACATTGATGATGCGGTTTTCGGGAATATTCACACGAATAACGGCGTGATTCAATGTGTGAACGTTTCCTCTTAAATTGAATTATTCAATTAAGGTTTCTTATGAATCTGCAATTACAGCAACGCACGGCATTGGTCACGGGTGCCAGCGAAGGGATCGGTGCCGGCATGGTCAGGGTATTGGCCGCTCAAGGGGTCAAGGTAGTGGCCACCGCACGACGCGGTGACCGGCTGCAGGCCTTGGCGGATGAGGTGGAACGGCAAGGGGCGGCGCGTCCGCAGGCGATCGTTGCCGATGTGACCGAGCCTGAGGCTCTCACCCGTTTGGCGGCGCAGGCGCTGCGCCAGGTGGGGACAGTCGATATTCTGATCAACGCGGTCGGCGCGTTTCACCCCACGACGTTGAACGACAGCGATCGCAGCTGGGATGACGCTTTCGCTTTGAACTTCACGCCGGCCCGTAGATTGACTCAGGCGCTGTTGCCGGCCATGCAGGCGCAAGGCTGGGGCCGGATTATCAATATCAGCGGCTCGATGGAGCCGCGCAGCCTGAGCGCCGCCAGCGCCGCCAAGGGCGCATTGCATCTGTGGGCCAAAGGATTGGCCGGCGACGTGGCTGCGCAGGGGATTACCGTCAATACGCTGCAACCCGGGCGTATCAACAGTGAACAGATCCGCGAGCGCTTATACGCTTGTGATAAAGCGCGCCAGGCGTTCATTGCGCAACATATCCCGATCGGCTACTTCGGCGAACCGGAAGACATGGCGTATCTGGCGGCGTTTCTTTGCTCCCCGCTCGCGCGATATATCACCGGCGCGGTGATCCCGGTAGATGGCGGCATGCATTATTTCGCGCATTGAGGCCGTTTTGCCTCCGCGATCACAGTTCGGCAATTTGCCGGTGCAAAGCCTTGCGCCGGCAAAATCCGCGGTGTTAACGTCATAACTCAACCGATTTAGGGTTGTTACTGCTATGGCAGGCAAAACCTAAACCTCGCGTTTCTGTTCCCCGATGGGGCAGAGGCCGCGAGGTTTAGGTTTTTTTTTGCGCCGAATTCCGCCTCAGCGCCAGGCCAGTGCGGGGGGAGCGGCAGAACGCGAAGTCTAAGGATAACCGTATGAAATATGACACATTAGCCAGTGAGATTTTGGCCGGCGTCGGTGGCCGCGACAATGTGAAAAGCCTGGTGCACTGCGCCACCCGCCTGCGTTTCAAGCTGCGCGATGACAATCGCGCCAACGCGGCAGCGCTGAAGAAAAATCCTGGGGTCATTATGGTGGTGGAGAGCGGCGGCCAGTTCCAGGTGGTGGTGGGCAACCACGTGGCGGAGGTGTTCGACGCGGTCAACCGGGTTGGCGGATTGGCCGACGGCGCGCCGAGCGACGACGCGGGCGGCAAAAAAGACAACCTGCTCAGCCGCTTTATCGATCTGGTGTCCGGCATTTTCACCCCGCTGCTCGGGGTGATGGCCGCTTCGGGGATCCTGAAAGGCTTCCTGGCGCTGAGCCTGGCCTGCGGCTGGCTGCTGGAGAGCGGCGGCACCTTCAAAATGCTGTTCGCCGCCAGTGACTCGCTGTTCTACTTCTTCCCGATCATGCTCGGCTACACCGCCGGGAAAAAATTCGGCGGCAACCCCTTCGTCACCATGGCGATCGGCGGCGCGTTGACGCATCCGCTGATGATGGCGGCGTTCGAAGCGGCGCAGCAGCCGGGGGCGGTGCGCGAGTATTTCTTCGGCATTCCGCTGACCTTCATCAACTACAGCTCGTCGGTGATCCCGATCATCTTCGCGGCCTGGGTATCCTGCCGCCTGGAGCCGCTGTTTAACCGGGTGATCCACAGCGCGCTGCGCAATTTCATCACGCCGCTGCTGTGCCTGGCGATCACCGTGCCGTTGACCTTCCTGCTGATAGGCCCGGCGGCGACCTGGCTCAGCCACCTGCTGGCCAACGGCTATCAGAGCATTTACGCCTTTAACCCGATCGTTGCCGGCGCCTTTATGGGGGCGATGTGGCAGGTGTGCGTGATCTTCGGCCTGCATTGGGGACTGGTGCCGTTGATGATCAATAACCTGAGCGTGCTGGGGCGCGACACCATGGTGCCGCTGCTGTTGCCGGCGGTGATGGGGCAGGTCGGCGCCACGCTGGGCGTGATGCTGCGCACCCGCGACGCCAAACTGCGGGCTCTGTCCGCTTCTGCCATCGGCGCCGGGATTTTCGGCATCACCGAGCCGGCGGTGTACGGCGTCACGCTGCCGAACAAACGCCCGTTCATCTTCGGCTGCATCGGCGGCGCGCTGGGCGGTGCGGTGATCGGCTACTTCCAGACCTCGGTCTACTCGTTCGGCCTGGTGAGCGTCTTCACCTTCGCGCAGATCATCCCCGGCGGCGGCATCGACGCCACGGTATGGGGCGCGATCGGCGGCACCCTGCTGTCGTTCGTGTTCGCCGCGCTGGCCAGCTACCTGTTCGGCGTCGCGCCGGCGGAAGAGACGGCGCAGCCTGAAGCCGCCGCGCCGCTTAACCGCAAACAGGCCATCCTCAGCCCGATCGCCGGCGACATCGTGCCGCTGGATCAGGTGAACGACGCGACCTTCGCCAGCGGCCTGCTGGGGAAAGGGGTGGCGATCGCGCCGCAGCAGGGGCGCGTGGTGGCGCCGGTGAGCGGCAGCGTGGCGTCGCTGTTCAAAACCAAACACGCCATCGGCATCGAATCGGACGACGGCGCGGAGATTCTCATCCACGTCGGCATTGATACCGTGAAGCTGGACGGGGCGCATTTCACCGCCCACGTGCGGGAAGGCGAGCGGGTCGCCCCGGGCGATCTGCTGATCGAGTTCGACCAGGCGGCGATCCATGCCGCCGGCTATGACACCACCACGCCGATCATCATCAGCAACAGCGATGACTACGTGGACGTGTTGACCAGCGGCCTGTCTCCGGTGCAGGAACAGGCGCCGCTGCTGACTTTATTACGTTAATTGAGGAGCAAGCGATGAACGGCAAGTTTCCGCAACATTTTCTGTGGGGCGGCGCGGTAGCGGCGAACCAGGTAGAAGGCGCGTATCAGGCCGACGGCAAGGGGCTGTCGACCTCCGATCTGCAGCCGCAGGGCATCTTCGGCGCCATCACGCCGCGCACGGCGGGCGACAGCGGCATCAAGGACGTGGCGATCGATTTCTATCATCGTTACCCGGAGGATATCGCGCTGTTCGCCGAAATGGGCTTCAAGTGCCTGCGCACCTCGATCGCCTGGACGCGCATTTTCCCGCAGGGCGACGAAGAGACGCCGAACGAAGCCGGGCTGGCGTTCTACGATCGGCTGTTCGACGAGATGGCGAAGTACGGCATTCAGCCGCTGATCACGCTGTCGCACTATGAGATGCCTTACGGCCTGGTGAAGCACTACGGCGGCTGGGGCGATCGGCGCACCATCGATTTCTTCGAACGCTATGCGCGCACCGTGTTCGAACGCTACAAGCACAAGGTCAAACACTGGCTGACCTTCAACGAAATCAATATGTCGCTGCACGCGCCCTTCACCGGCGTCGGCCTGCCGCAGGAGAGCGACAAGAGCGCCATCTATCAGGCGATCCACCATCAGCTGGTGGCCAGCGCCAAAGCGGTGAAAGCCTGCCACGAGATCGTGCCGGAGGGCAAAATCGGCAACATGCTGCTGGGCGGCATTCTGTATCCGCTGAGCTGCAAGCCGGAAGATCTGCTGGAAACCCAGCGGCAAAACCGCGACTGGCTGTTCTTCGGCGACGTGCAGGCGCGCGGCTATTACCCGGCCTATATGCAGCGCTTCTTCCGTGAAAACGGCATTCAGGTGGCAATCACCGAGGAAGATCGGCAAACGCTGCGCGAAACTATCGACTTCATCTCGTTCAGCTACTACATGAGCGGCTGCGTCACCGCCGATCCGGAGCAGTACGAGACGGCGCGCGGCAACATTCTCGATATGGTGCCGAACCCGCATCTGGCCAGCTCGGAGTGGGGGTGGCAAATCGACCCGATCGGGCTGCGCTACCTGCTCAACGTGCTGTACGACCGCTATCAGAAACCGCTGTTCATCGTCGAGAACGGGCTGGGCGCCAAAGACCGCGTCGAAGCCGACGGCAGCATCCACGACGACTACCGCATCAACTACCTCAATGACCATCTGGTGCAGGTGGCGGAAGCGATCGACGACGGCGTCGAGGTGATGGGCTACACCAGCTGGGGGCCGATCGATCTGGTCAGCGCCTCGAAGGCCGAAATGTCGAAGCGCTACGGCTTCATTCACGTCGACAGGGACGATGCCGGCAACGGCAGCCTCGCGCGCCGCCGCAAGAAGAGTTTCTTCTGGTATCGCGATGTGATCCACAGCAACGGCGCCAGCCTGAAAGACCGACGCTAACCTCTAAGCCCGGCGGCAAGCGCCGGGCGTTAACCTAACGTTATTCGCTGCTGTTCATGATGGGAAATTCTCTCCCAGGGAATGCTGTTGCCCGCAGTCAGCCGTTATGCGGAGAAATATAATAATGATGAAAAGCTTATTACCTCGTTCCATGACCCTGGCGGCGCTGGCGCTGCTCTGTAGCCAGGCGCAGGCGGAAACGCTGCAAACCGGTAAGGACGTCGAAGCCCCCACCGCCAAGTGGGAAGGGGTGGCGCTCGGCTTTGAACCGCCGCAGCCCGGGCTGTTGGGGGATATGCTGGGGATCAGGCCGATCCTGGAGGATCACGGTTTCCACTATAACCTCGGCTACCTCAGCCAGCTGTCGTATAACGCCGGCGGCGGTTATAACCACGATAAACAGGCGTCGTACATCGACCAATTCTCGCTGACCTTCAGCCAGGATTTGCAGGCGCTGACCGGCATTCCGGACGCGGCGATCGAAGGCAATATCGTCAACCGCAACCATGACAACAACCTGACCCGCGATCGCTTGCAGGATCCGCGCGTCGGCCTGACCGATCTGTCGCAGGAGAGCTTTGGCGGGCAGTCGATTACCCGCCTGGGCTGGCTGACCTTCAGCCGGTCCTTCCTCGATCGCCGGCTGCAGTGGCGCATCGGCATGATGAACAAGGTGCAGGATTTCGATCAGATCATCCCCTGCGATTTTCAGACGCTGACGCTGTGCGGCGGCAAGTCTGCCAACTCGTTGACCTGGTACAACTGGAACGTGCATTACTGGGGCACCACGCTGCAATACAAGCTGACCGACGGCCTGACGCTCAAGGGCGGCGTGATGGAGCAGAACCCGAGCGCCCCCAGCCGCAGCCACGCCTGGAGTTGGTCCACCAAGGGCAGCAAAGGCTTCCTGTTGCCGATGGAGCTGGAGCTGAAAACCCACGCCGTCAACCAGCTGCCGGGGGTGTATAACCTGGGCGTGCTGTTCACCAACGCGCGCCAGAGCGATCTTTATGAAGGGGTGTCCGGTGGGCCGGGCGCCAGCGATCCGCAGGGCTATCGCAGCCACGATCGCACCTGGTTCCTGTATACCGGTTTCAACCAGCAGGTGACGCGCCATGCGGACGACATAAACCGCGGTCTGAGCGTGTTTTACAGCCTGGGGCTGGGGGATCAGCGCAGCAACTACCTGCACTGGTCTACCTCGACCGGCATTCGCTATCGCGGGCTGTTCGATGCGCGGCCGGACGACTGGCTGGGGCTGGGCGTCTCGGTGGTGAAGCTGAGCGACCGCTATAAAGATAATCAGCGTTATCTCAACCAAATCAATGGCGTCAGCGATTATCACGATCCGAGCTACCGGCCGGTGCCGGGCCACTCGGTGACGGCGGAGCTCTATTATCGCGTGAACGTCACGCCGTGGTTGCAGCTGCAGCCGGGCCTGCAGTACTGGCATCACCCGGCGGGCGTCAGCGAGACGCAGGACGCCTGGGTGACGGCGTTGAAAACGGTGGTGACCTTCTGATCAGGCCGCGTCGCTCTCGCGGTAGCGCCGGCGGGCGTGTTCGAACCAGCTGGCGGGCACGTTGTGCGGCGGCTGCTGCAAGCGGAGCAGCCCTTGCTCAACGATATGGCTGGCCTGGCGCCACAGCGTCGGGTCGCCTTCGGTCAGCACCTCCAGCAGACGCTGTTTCTCGATCAGGTAGGTCTGAGCGAAGTGGCTGTCATAGTCCAGCAGCGAGCGGGTGTTGTCGATCAGATCCGCCAGCTTGATGGTTTTGGCCTGCGGCGATGCGCCGGCGCTGTGGCGCCGATCGCGGTTTTTGCGCTCGAAGCGGTTGCCGTCCTCGGCGCGGCTGACGTTGGTAAGCATCCGCACCAGCTCCGCCACCTTCGGCCCGAAGTGGCTTTCGATATCGCCGAGGGTGGTGGGCGTGTCTTCCACCGTGTCATGCAGCCAGGCGGCCGCCAGCATCTCTTCGGTGTGCGGCACGCTGCGCACCAGTTCCATCACCGCCTGTGGGTGGACGATGTACGGATCGTCGGTGTATTTGCGGCGCTGATCGATGGCCGCATGCGCCTTGGTGGCGTAGCGGCGCGCGCGTTCTACAAGCGTGTTCGTCATTTCCTTTCCCTCCGAGCATCCTCTGCATAAAAAAAAGGTAGCATACCTCACAAGAAATAGCTTGCGATTACATCGTGCGCTATCTATATTCAGACACATGAAAAGCACCGATACCGAACAACCCCACGCGAAGAATCTGCTGCAGCTCGATCAGCAGCTCTGTTTCGCGCTGTACTCCGCCAACCTGGCGCTGCACAAAGTCTACCGCAAGCTGTTGAATCAGCTCGAACTCACCTACCCGCAATACCTGGTGATGATGGTGCTGTGGGAGCGCGATCGGGTGACGGTATCGGATATCGGCGAGCGGCTGTTCCTCGATTCCGCCACGCTGACGCCGCTGCTGAAGCGGTTGGAAACCGCCGGTTTGCTGGTGCGTTATCGCGCCACCGCCGACGAGCGGCAGGTGATCATTGCACTTACCGAAGCCGGCCGCGCGCTGCGCGAGCGGGCGCAATCGGTGCCCGAGGCGGTGATGTGCGCCACCGACTGCAGCCTGGACGAGATCGTCTCGCTCAAACAGCAGCTGGAAAAGCTGCGCGGCAGCCTGATCGATCAGATTTGACCCGCCGCCGCCGGACGCAAGAACGGCAGGGGTGGTCTACACTGGTTAATAAGCGTCAAAAATAAGTAGTGCGCGATTTAATCGCAAAAGATAAATATGTGACCGGCTTTACCTCGTGGAAGCCGTAGTCATCTCGCCAACCAGCAAGAAGGAATGAACGATGTCTATTGAGAAAGTGGTTTACCGCGCTCACGCCACCGCAACCGGCGGCCGCGACGGCCGTGCGACCTCCTCCGACGGCGTGTTGGACGTGAAACTGGGCGTGCCGAAAGAGATGGGCGGCGCCGGCGGCGAAGTCACCAACCCCGAGCAGCTGTTTGCCGCCGGTTACTCGGCCTGCTTCCTCGGCGCGTTGAAGTTTGTCGCGGCGAAAGAAAAGGTTAAAATCCCGGCCGAAGCGAAGATCGACGGCACCGTCGGCATCGGTGAAATCCCGAACGGTTTCGGCATCGAAGTGCAGCTGGATATCTCGCTGCCGGGCATCGAGCGCAGCGTGGCGGAGGATTTGGTGAAAAAGGCGCACGTGGTGTGCCCATACTCCAACGCCACCCGCGGAAATATCGATGTGACTCTGAACGTTAAGTAAGATTTTTATCCTTATCGCGAAAAAAATGGAGGGTTTGACCCTCCATTTTCTTATCCGCCCCGCTTGAAAGCCGTTTGCAAAAAGCGTAAAAATTGCCCGTTTTGTGAGAATTCTCTTGATTATTACCCGCAAAATAACGCTTATTGCCGGTTGGCTGAACCAGAAGCCCTAATAAGTGTCTGACTGATCCAGAACCGCTACACCGTCCCCGGAGCCACCGCGTTACATGAACAAAGTTAAATCGCTATCACAGCAGAATTTATCGTTATTGTTAGCGATCTATATCGGCATATTTCTCAACCTGTCCGTTTTTTATCGTCGTTTTGATTCGCTGGCGCACGGCATTCAGGGGATTAAGGTGATTTCGGCGGTGACGGAAGTCATCGCTATCGTCCTGTTCACGTTCTTCATCATGCGGCTGGTATCGCTCGGCGGCCGGCTGTTTTATCGCATCGTCGCTTCGCTGCTGGTGTTGATTTCGGTTGCCGCCAGCTACTACATGACGTTTTTCAACGTGGTGATCGGCTACGGCATCGTGGTGTCGGTGATGACCACCGACATCGATCTGTCGAAAGAGGTGGTCGGCCTGCACTTCGTGCTGTGGATGGTGGCGCTCAGCGCCTTGCCGCTGCTGCTGATCTGGAAAAACAGCCTGCGTTACACCCTGATAGAACAGCTGAAAACCCCCGGTCATCGCATCAAGCCGCTGCTGGTCTTGCTGGCGGTGGTGGCGCTGGTCTGGCTGCCGCTGCGCATGCTGGACGACGAGCAGAGCGTGCAAGAGAAGCTCTCCAACGTCGATCTGCCGAGCTACGGCGGCGTGGTGGCGCACTCGTATCTGCCGTCCAACTGGCTGTCGGCGCTGGGGCTGTTTGCCTACACCCGCTATGACGAAAGCCAGGATCAGAGCACGATGTTCGATCCGGGCAAACACTTCACCTACGTACCGCCGGCGGATATCGACGACACCTACGTGGTGTTCATCATCGGCGAGACCACGCGCTGGGACCACATGGGCATGCTGGGCTATGAGCGCGATACCACGCCGCGGCTGTCTAAAGAGAAGAATCTGGTGGCGTTTCGCGGCGAGTCGTGCGACACCTCCACCAAGCTGTCGCTGCGCTGTATGTTCGTGCGTGAAGGCGGCACCGAAGACAATCCGCAGCGCACGCTGAAAGAGCAGAACGTGTTCGCGGTGCTGAAGGATCTGGGCTTCTCTTCCGAGCTGTTCGCCATGCAGAGTGAGGTGTGGTTCTACAACAATACCGAGGTGAACAACTATTCGTTCCGCGAGATGATCGCGTCCGAGAAGCGCAACGACGGCAAGGCGGTCGACGATATGCTGTTGGTGGACGAAATGAAGGAGTCGCTGGCGCGCTATCCGAAGGGCAAACACCTGGTGATCCTGCATACCAAAGGCTCGCACTACCTGTACTCGCAGCGTTATCCGCGCAGCTATGCGCGCTATCAGCCGGAGTGCATGGGGGTGGACGATTCCTGCACCAAGGCGCAGCTGATCAACGCCTTCGACAATACGGTGCTGTATACCGACAGCTTTATCGCCAATGTGATAGACCAGGTGCGCGACAAGAAGGCCATCGTGTTCTATGCCGCCGATCACGGCGAATCGATCGGTGAAAACACGCACCTGCACGGTACGCCGCGCGAAATGGCGCCGCCGGAGCAGTTCCGCGTGCCGATGATCGTATGGGCGTCGGACAAATTCCTTGAGAACCCGCAGCACCTCAGCGCCTTTGAGCAGCTGCAGGCGCAGCAGCGCATCGGCAAAACGCATCGCCACGTCGAGCTGTTTGACACCATCCTCGGCTGCCTCGGCTACATGTCTCCCGATGGTGGCATCGTGGATAAAAACAACTGGTGCCATCTGCCGCAGGATAAAACGGCACCCGCTAGCCTGTAGTAACCCCTCCCGCCGGGTGCCTGCCTTGCGCACCCGGCAATTTCACCCAATACATTCTCTTCATCAATTATTCCGGTGTGTGCATACGGTATACTTGCGCACTTCCCCCTGTTAACCGGAGATTTCCATGACCCTGCGCGTGGCGTTTATCGACGATCATGACATTGTGCGTTCGGGCTTCGTGCAACTGCTGTCGCTGGAAGCCGATATTCAGGTGGTGGGCGAATTCAGCGGTGCGGCGCAGGCGCGCGCCGGCCTGCCGGGGCTGGAGGTGGACGTTTGCATCTGCGACATTTCGATGCCGGACGGCAGCGGGCTGGATCTGTTGGCGGACATTCCCTCCGGCATCCGCGTGGTGATGCTGTCGATGCACGATAACCCGGCGCTGGTGGAAATGGCGCTGGATCGCGGCGCCGGCGGCTTTCTCTCCAAGCGCTGCAAGCCGGAAGATTTGATCACCGCGGTGCGTACCGTCGCCGGCGGCGGCGTTTACCTGATGCCGGAAATCGCGCAGCAGCTGGCGCGGGTGAGGGTAGATCCGTTGACCCGCCGCGAGCGCGAGATCGCGCTGTTGCTGGCGCAGGGCCAGGAGGTGCGCGAGATCGCCGCCGCCTTGGGGCTGTCGCCGAAGACGGTGCATGTGCATCGCGCCAATTTGTTCGCCAAGCTGGGCATCAACAACAATGTCGAGCTGGCCAGACGGATGCTGAACCTGTGACGCAGCGCCTGATCACCCAGCTGGCGCTGTTTTTCATCTACGCCGCCAGCGCGTTTTGCCTGTGGGGCATCGGCACCGCGCTGATCGACCCGCCCTGGCAGGCGCTGCTGCTGTTCCCGTTCGGCCTGCGCATGGGCATTTTGCTGCAGAGCCCGTACCGTTTCTGGCCGGGGATCCTGCTGGCCGACCTGCTGCTGATGGCGCTGCTGGCGGACCAGTTCGGCTACGGCCCGGCGCTGTGGGCGTCGGTGGCGGTGCTGGTGTTGACGGTGTTGCTCAGCCTGCTGGCCTCGCCGTGGCTGTTGCGCCATCAGCAGAGCGACAGCGAATGGCGCTGGCCACTGTTGCAGGGCGCGGTGGTGGGCGCCGCCGCCTTGCTGCAGGCGCTGGTGTGGCAGCTGGTGAGCGGTGAAGGCGCCCGCGCGCTGCTGCTCGGCCTGACCGGCGGTTTTACCATCGCACCGACCTGCCTGCTGTTGTGGCACTATCTGGCGCGCCAAATCTGGGTGCCGCTGGAGCCGGGGCTGATCCACAAGCCGGTGGAGCTGCGTCTGGGCCATCTGGCCAGCTACCTGCTGCTGTTTGCGTTCAGCATCTGGCTGCAGCAGCAGGTGAACGCCGCCGAGCTGCGGCGCTTTGCGCCTTTCTGCCTGGCCATTCCTATCGTGTTCATGTCTTACCGCTACGGCTGGCAGGGCGCGCTGTTGGCGACGCTGCTCAACGGCGTGGCGCTGATGGTCAACGAGCCGCCGCAGCCGGAGTCGCACCGCGATCTGCTGCTGTCGCTGCTGGCCCAAAGCCTGACCGGGCTGCTGCTGGGCGTCGGCATTCAGCGCCAGCGCGAGCTGAATCAGCAGCTGAGGCTGCGGCTGGCGGAGAACCGCCAGTTGGCGCGGGCGCTGGTGACGGCGGAGGAGCAAACCCGGCGCGAGGTGGCGCGCGAGCTGCACGATGAAGTGGGGCAGACCATCACCGTGATTCGCACCCAGGCCAGCATCGTCAAACGCCTGGCGCCGGAGCCGGCGGTGGTCGGCTGCGCCGACGCCATCGATGCGTTGGCGCTGCGGGTCTACGACGGGGTGCATGATGTGTTGACCCAGCTGTGGCCGGCGGCGCTGAATAACCTGCCGCTGTCGGCGGCGGTGGCGGCGATGCTGCGGGAGTCGCTGCCGCAGGACGCGTCGCTGGTGAGCA
This sequence comes from Serratia sp. CY31944, assembly GCF_052169175.1. Classification (NCBI taxonomy): domain Bacteria; kingdom Pseudomonadati; phylum Pseudomonadota; class Gammaproteobacteria; order Enterobacterales; family Yersiniaceae; genus Serratia; species Serratia sp. CY31944. Next base: position 11,523 of record NZ_JBJNLG010000015.1, on the reverse strand, counting down.
GCCTGCAGTGGCAGGTGCCGGACGAGCTGCTGGATGAAACGTTGAAAATCACGCTGTACCGGGTGTGCCAGGAGGGGGTGACCAATGTGTGCCGCCACGCCGGCGCCAGCCGCCTGGAGCTGGACGCGCGCCTGCAGCCGCGCAAAGGCGCCGCGCCGCTGATCGCCCTGACCATCCGCGACAACGGCGTGGGCTTCGAGGCGGAAAACCATCAGCCGGGGTATGGCCTGCGCGGCATGCAGGAGCGCATCAGCGCCCTCGGCGGCAGCCTGCGGTTCACCGCTGAACGGGGCGCCTGTTTGAGTGTGATCTTGCCCACAGTTTCGCCGGCGCAAACGCAAAACTAGGAAAAACTCCTAACCGCGTCGGGAATCCGGCGTAAGCCTCCCGTGCGCGCGAGGAGCATCATAGCGGCACTTTATTCAATCCTCTGAGGTTCCACATGTGGTCTTTCCTTAAAAGCCGCCCGGACGCGCCGCAGGTCACCGATCAACGGCAGATCGACGCCAGCTACAAATACTGGCGCATCCAGCTGATGTGCACCATGTACATCGGCTACGCCGCGTTTTACTTCACGCGCAAAAGTTTCAACTTCATCATGCCGGCGATGCTGAGCGATCTGGGCCTGACGATGTCCGACGTCGGCATCCTCGGCACGCTGTTCTACATCACCTACGGCTGCTCGAAATTCATCTCCGGCATGATCAGCGATCGCTCCAACCCGCGTTACTTTATGGGGCTGGGCCTGATCATGACCGGGGTGCTGAATATCTTCTTCGGTCTCAGTTCGTCGCTGCTGATGCTGGGCACGCTGTGGATCCTCAACGCCTTCTTCCAGGGCTGGGGCTGGCCGCCGTGCTCCAAAATCCTCACCAGCTGGTATTCGCGCTCCGAGCGCGGTGGCTGGTGGGCGATCTGGAACACCTCGCACAACGTCGGCGGCGCGCTGATCCCGCTGCTGGTGGGCTTTATCTCGCTGCACTTCAGCTGGCGTTACGGCATGATCATTCCCGGCATCATCGGCGTGGTGCTTGGCCTGCTGATGTGCTGGCGCCTGCGCGACAAGCCATCCACCCTGGGGCTGCCGAGCGTCGGCAAATGGCGCAACGACGCCATGGAGCTGGTGCAGGAATCGGAAGGCCAGGGGCTGAGCAACCGGGAGATCATCAAACGCTACGTGCTGACCAACAAGTACATCTGGCTGCTGGCGGTCTCTTACGTGCTGGTGTACATCGTGCGCACCGCGATCAACGATTGGGGCAACCTCTACCTGACGCAGGAAAAGGGCTATTCGCTGATGACCGCCAACTCGGCCATTTCGCTGTTTGAAGTGGGCGGCTTTATCGGTTCGCTGGTGGCCGGTTGGGGTTCCGACAAGTTGTTCCGCGGCAACCGTGGCCCGATGAACCTGATCTTCGCCATCGGTATCTTCCTGTCGGTGGCGGCGCTGTGGCTGATGCCGGGCGTGACCTACCTGCTGCAGGCCTGCTGCTTCTTCGCCATCGGTTTCTTCATCTTCGGCCCGCAGATGCTGATCGGCATGGCGGCGGCGGAGTGCTCGCACAAGGATGCGGCGGGCGCGGCGACCGGTTTCGTCGGCCTGTTCGCCTACCTGGGCGCGGCGCTGTCCGGCTACCCGATCGCGCGGGTGATGGAGATCTGGCACTGGAACGGCTTCTTCGTGGTGATTTCCATCGCCGCCTGCCTGTCGGCGCTGTTCCTGCTGCCGTTCCTGCGCGCGCAGACGCCGGCGCTGAAACCGGCCAAAGCCTGAGCAAAATACGCTGCGCAGCCCCCGGCGCAGCGCATTATGGCGCTTTTATCACCACTTGAAATGCAGGGGAAAAAAAGTGATTGACGCCTATAACCGCCAGCAGTAAGATGCGCCCCGCATCGGCGAGTAGCGCAGCTTGGTAGCGCAACTGGTTTGGGACCAGTGGGTCGGAGGTTCGAATCCTCTCTCGCCGACCACCATTCGAAAAACCTGCTTTTAAAGCAGGTTTTTTTCGCCCGTCGTTTATGAGGATGAGCACCTCCGCAGGAGGTTCGAGCCTCGCGAAGCGAGACAACGTTGCTTTGGCAACGGCCCGCAGGGCGCGCATCAACGATGCGCGTAATCCTCTCTCGCCGACCACCATTCGAAAAACCTGCTTTTTAAAGCAGGTTTTTTTTCGCCCGTCGTTTATGAGGATGAGTATACCTCCGCCGATATGGCCGGCTTCGCTTTATGGCGTGCCTCAATCTGCCTTCCTAGTGAAATATATTTATTCTTTACGCTTAATTAATTCACACTCCTTATTCCCTTTAGGTTCTTATTTCCATATTTAAATAAATTCATGCTTGCCGAATAAAACCCGGTTGATAGCGCTCTTGTTTTCACGATTTTTTTACCTATAGTCTGAATGGACAACGCGGGATATGTTATTCCCGCCGCGTGGGAAATATCGTGACTATTTATTAACGTTAATCTTCGTGGATTATTGCGGAATCATTTCGCTCCGGCAATGCGTGGCGACGATTAACTCTTTTATGTTTATCCTCTCGGAATAAAGGAATCAGTTATGCGCAAATTTAATAAACCGCTGTTGGCGCTGGTGATCGGCAGCACGCTGTGTTCCGCGGCGCAGGCCGCCGCGCCGGGCAAGCCGACCATCGCCTGGGGCAACACCAAGTTCGCCATCGTCGAAGTCGATCAGGCGGCCACCGCTTATAATAATCTGGTGAAGGTAAAAAATGCCGCCGACGTTTCGGTCTCCTGGAATTTATGGAATGGCGATACCGGCACGACGGCAAAAATTTTATTAAATGGCAAAGAGGCGTGGAGCGGCCCTTCAACCGGCGCTTCCGGCACGGCGAATTTTAAAGTGAATAAAGGCGGCCGTTATCAAATGCAGGTGGCGTTGTGCAATGCCGACGGCTGCACCGCCAGCGACGCCACCGAAATTGTGGTGGCCGACACCGATGGCAGCCATTTGGCGCCGTTGAAAGAGCCGCTGCTGGAAAAGAATAAACCCTATAAACAGAATTCCGGCAAAGTGGTCGGCTCTTATTTCGTCGAGTGGGGCGTTTACGGGCGCAATTTCACCGTCGATAAGATCCCGGCGCAGAACCTGACCCATCTGCTGTACGGCTTTATCCCGATCTGCGGCGGCAACGGTATCAACGACAGCCTGAAAGAGATCGAAGGCAGCTTCCAGGCGTTGCAGCGCTCCTGCCAGGGCCGCGAGGACTTCAAAGTCTCGATCCACGATCCTTTCGCCGCGCTGCAAAAAGCGCAGAAGGGCGTGACCGCCTGGGATGACCCCTACAAGGGCAACTTCGGCCAGCTGATGGCGCTGAAGCAGGCGCATCCTGACCTGAAAATCCTGCCGTCGATCGGCGGCTGGACGCTGTCCGACCCGTTCTTCTTTATGGGCGACAAGGTGAAGCGCGATCGCTTCGTCGGCTCGGTGAAAGAGTTTCTGCAGACCTGGAAGTTCTTCGATGGCGTGGATATCGACTGGGAGTTCCCGGGCGGCAATGGCGCCAACCCGAACCTGGGCAGCCCGCAAGACGGGGAGACCTATGTGCTGTTGATGAAGGAGTTGCGGGCGATGCTGGATCAGCTGTCGGCGGAAACCGGCCGCAAGTATGAGCTGACCTCCGCCATCAGCGCCGGCAAGGACAAGATCGACAAGGTGGCTTACAACGTCGCGCAGAACTCGATGGATCACATCTTCCTGATGAGCTACGACTTCTACGGCGCCTTCGATCTGAAAAACCTGGGGCATCAGACCGCGCTGAATGCGCCGGCCTGGAAACCGGACACCGCCTACACCACGGTGAACGGCGTCAATGCGCTGCTGACGCAGGGCGTCAAGCCGGGCAAGATCGTGGTCGGCACCGCCATGTATGGCCGCGGCTGGACCGGGGTGAACGGCTACCAGAACAACATTCCGTTCACCGGCACCGCCACCGGGCCGGTTAAAGGCACCTGGGAGAACGGCATCGTGGACTACCGCCAAATCGCCAGCCAGTTCATGAGCGGCGATTGGCAGTACACCTACGACGCCACGGCGGAAGCGCCTTACGTGTTCAAACCTTCCACCGGCGATCTGATCACCTTCGACGATGCCCGCTCGGTGCAGGCCAAAGGCAAGTACGTGTTGGATAAGCAGTTGGGCGGCCTGTTCTCCTGGGAGATCGACGCGGACAACGGCGATATTCTCAACAGCATGAACGCCAGCCTGGGCAACAGCGCCGGCGTTCAATAATCGGTTGCAGTACGTTGCCGGGGGATATCCTTTCGCCCCCGGCTTTTTCGCCGCCGATAGTTTTTTTACGCCGCACAGATTGTGGGCCTGCCCGGCGCAAAACGCGCTCATCGGACTCACCCTTTTGGGTAATCCTTCAGCATTTCCTCCTGTCTTTAACGGCGATCACAAAAATAACCGTTCAGATATTCATCATTCAGCAACAAAGTTTTGGCGTTTTTTAACGGAGTTAAAAACCAGTAAGTTTGTGAGGGTCAGACCAATGCGCTGAAAATGTCCGCTTAGCATAAATTTTCATGCTGGAAGTGTTAACAAAAGGTTTTTTTTATGTTTGTTTGCTGTTTCTCACAGTCTGCGTAAATCCCCACTGGTTATATTGACGACACCCCAAACAGTTGGCAACTTGATAGCCTCAGGGGTAAGAGCGAGAGTTGTTTGAGTGAATTCCACGCGCTCAGACGTCCCCGTCGCGATGCGTTCCATCCGGCATTCTCTCCTCGTACACCTTCTGCCTTCGGGCGCCGATCGCACAGGCCACGCAATAAAAAATACAGGTCTGGCGGCAATGACACACATCACACAATGGAGCACTAACGATGACACGTTCCTTGGGTAAATCGGGGGTTCTGAAATTCGGCATTGGGCTGATCGCGCTGACCGTGGCGGCCAGCGTACAGGCCAAGACGTTGGTTTACTGTTCTGAAGGTTCCCCGGAAGGGTTCAACCCGCAGCTGTTTACCTCCGGCACCACCTACGACGCCAGCTCGGTACCGATCTACAACCGCCTGGTCGAATTCAAAATCGGCACCACCGAACTGCAGCCGGGCCTGGCTGAGAAGTGGGACGTCAGCGAAGACGGCAAAACCTATACCTTCCACCTGCGCAAAGGCGTGAAGTGGCAGAGCAGCAAAGACTTCAAACCGACGCGCGATTTCAACGCCGACGACGTGGTGTTCTCCTTTGAACGCCAGTTGGATGCGAACAACGCCTATCACAAAGTGTCCGGCGGCAGCTACGAATACTTCGAAGGCATGGACATGCCTAAGCTGATCGCCAAGATTGAAAAAGTGGACGACAACACCGTGCGCTTCGTGCTGAACCGCCCGGAAGCGCCGTTCCTGGCTGACCTGGGTATGGACTTCGCGTCCATCCTGTCCGCCGAATACGCCGACGTGATGATGAAAGCCGGCACGCCGGAGAAGGTCGACCTGAACCCGATCGGCACCGGCCCGTTCCAGCTGCTGCAATACCAGAAAGACTCCAAGATCCTGTACAAGGCATTCGACGGTTTCTGGGGCACCAAGCCGAAGATCGATCGCCTGGTGTTCTCCATCACGCCTGACGCCTCCGTGCGCTACGCCAAACTGCAGAAAAACGAATGTCAGGTGATGCCGTACCCGAACCCGGCCGATATCGCCCGCATGAAGCAAGACAAGTCCATCAACCTGATGGAGCAGCCGGGCCTGAACGTGGGCTACCTGTCGTTCAACGTCGAGAAAAAACCGCTGGATAACCTGAAGGTGCGTCAGGCGTTGACCATGGCGGTCAACAAGCAGGCGATCATCGATGCGGTTTATCAGGGCGCGGGCCAGGCGGCCAAGAACCTGATCCCGCCGACCATGTGGGGCTATAACGACGCGGTGCAGGATTACGCTTACGATCCGGCCAAGGCGAAAGAGCTGCTGAAAGAAGCGGGCATGGCCGACGGTTTCAGCATCGACCTGTGGGCGATGCCGGTACAGCGTCCTTACAACCCGAACGCACGCCGCATGGCGGAAATGATCCAGGCCGACTGGGCCAAGATCGGCGTGAAAGCCAAAATCGTGACCTATGAGTGGGGTGAATACCTCAAGCGCGCCAAAGCGGGCGAGCACCAGACGGTGATGATGGGCTGGACCGGCGACAACGGGGATCCGGACAACTTCTTCGCCACGCTGTTCAGCTGCGCGGCGGCGAAAGACGGCTCCAACTACTCCCGCTGGTGCTACAAGCCGTTTGAAGATCTGATTCAACCGGCGCGCGCCGAATCCAACCACGACAAGCGCATCGAACTGTACAAGCAGGCGCAGGTGGTGATGCACGATCAGGCTCCGGCGCTGATTGTCGCACACTCCACCGTGTACGAGCCTGTGCGTAAGGAAGTGAAAGGCTACGTCGTGGATCCGCTCGGTAAGCATCACTTCGAGAATGTCTCTGTAGACTGATTTCGACCGCTTTACCGGAGACGCACGAATGGACTTGCAGGGGCGCAACAGGTTTGCGCCCCTGCTGACCAGTCTCCGGCGTATGGCCGTCGAATCGTTCAAAGGCATGTGAGCGTTAATAAGCCTGGCGGACGATGAGCTGCCGGGCATTGATACAGAGAGTTCGGGATATGTTGCAGTTCATACTCCGACGTTTGGGGTTAGTTATCCCAACGTTTATCGGCATTACATTGCTGACTTTTGCATTCGTCCATATGATCCCCGGCGACCCGGTGACCATCATGGCCGGGGAACGCGGTATCTCCGCCGAGCGCCACGCGCAGCTGATGGCGGAAATGGGGCTGGACAAGCCGCTCTATCAACAATATTTCTCCTACGTGTCCAACGTGCTGCAAGGCGATCTGGGCACCTCCCTCAAAAGCCGCATCTCCGTCTGGAGCGAGTTCGTTCCGCGCTTTCAGGCCACGCTGGAACTGGGCATTTGCGCGATGATCTTCGCGGTGCTGGTGGGCATTCCGGTCGGGGTGCTGGCGGCGGTCAAACGCGGCTCGGTCTTCGACCATACCGCGGTGGGCATCTCGCTGACCGGCTATTCGATGCCGATTTTCTGGTGGGGCATGATGCTGATCATGCTGGTGTCGGTGCAGCTTAACCTGACGCCGGTGTCGGGGCGCATCAGCGACACGGTCTTCCTCGACGACAGCCAGCCGCTGACCGGCTTCATGCTGATAGACACCCTGATCTGGGGCGAGCCGGGCGACTTCGTCGACGCGGTGATGCACATGATCCTGCCGGCCATCGTGCTGGGCACCATCCCGCTGGCGGTGATCGTGCGCATGACCCGTTCTTCGATGCTGGAGGTGTTGGGCGAAGACTACATCCGCACCGCGCGCGCCAAGGGCGTGAGCCGCATGCGGGTGATCGTCGTTCACGCGCTGCGCAACGCACTGCTGCCGGTGGTGACGGTGATCGGGCTGCAGGTCGGCACCATGCTGGCCGGCGCCATTCTGACCGAAACCATCTTCTCCTGGCCGGGGCTGGGCCGCTGGCTGATCGACGCGCTGCAGCGCCGCGACTACCCGGTGGTGCAGGGTGGGGTGTTGCTGGTCGCCTGTATGATCATTCTGGTTAACCTGCTGGTAGACGTGCTCTACGGCGTGGTCAACCCGCGTATTCGCCACAAGAAATAAGGGGCGCTCTCATGTCTCAAATCACTGAGTCTGCAGTTAAAGGTGCGCCGAAGCCGATGACCCCGTTTCAGGAGTTCTGGCACTATTTCAAGCGCAATAAAGGGGCCGTGGTCGGCCTGGTGTATATCGTTCTGATGCTGGTGATCGCGCTCGGCGCCGGCGTGCTGGCGCCGCATGCGCCGGCGGACCAGTTCCGCGACGCGCTGCTCAAGCCGCCGGTGTGGCAAGAGGGCGGCAGCTGGCAATATATCCTCGGCACCGACGACGTGGGCCGCGACGTGCTGTCGCGCCTGATGTACGGTGCGCGCCTGTCGCTGCTGGTCGGCTGCCTGGTGGTGGTGCTGTCGCTGATCATGGGCGTGATATTCGGCCTGCTGGCCGGTTACTTCGGCGGCGTGGTGGACGCGATTATCATGCGCGTCGTCGACATCATGCTGGCTCTGCCGAGCCTGCTGCTGGCGCTGGTGCTGGTGGCGGTATTCGGGCCGTCGATCGTCAACGCCTCGCTGGCGCTGACCTTCGTCGCCCTGCCGCACTATGTGCGTCTGACGCGCGCAGCGGTGCTGGTGGAGGTCAACCGCGACTACGTCACCGCTTCGCGGGTGGCGGGCGCCGGCGCGCTGCGCCAGATGTTCGTCAATATTCTGCCTAACTGCCTGGCGCCTTTGATCGTGCAGGCTTCTCTCGGTTTCTCGAACGCCATTCTGGACATGGCCGCTCTCGGCTTTCTGGGCATGGGCGCGCAGCCGCCGACGCCGGAGTGGGGCACCATGCTCTCCGACGTGCTGCAGTTCGCGCAAAGCGCCTGGTGGGTGGTGACCTTCCCCGGCGTGGCGATCCTGCTGACGGTGCTGGCATTCAACCTGATGGGGGACGGTTTGCGTGACGCTCTCGACCCCAAACTCAAGCAGTAACAGAGGACGAGAGAGATGGCGTTATTGAATGTAGACAAGCTTTCGGTGCACTTCGGTGACGAAGGCACCCCGTTCCGCGCGGTAGACCGCATCAGTTACAGCGTGGAGCAAGGTCAGGTGGTCGGCATCGTCGGTGAATCCGGCTCCGGCAAATCCGTCAGCTCGCTGGCGATCATGGGCCTGATCGATTTCCCCGGCAAGGTGATGGCCGACAAGCTGGAGTTCAACGGCCAGGATCTGCGCAAGATCTCCGAAAAAGAGCGCCGCCAGCTGGTGGGCTCCGAAGTGGCGATGATCTTCCAGGATCCGATGACCAGCCTGAACCCGTGCTATACCGTCGGTTATCAGATCATGGAGGCGCTGAAGGTGCACCAGGGCGGCAACCGCCGCACTCGCCGCCAGCGCGCTATCGACCTGCTGACCCAGGTGGGCATTCCCGATCCGGCCTCGCGGCTGGACGTATACCCGCACCAGCTTTCCGGCGGCATGAGCCAGCGCGTGATGATCGCCATGGCCATCGCCTGTCGGCCGAAGCTGCTGATCGCCGATGAGCCGACGACCGCGCTCGACGTGACCATCCAGGCGCAGATCATCGAACTGCTGCTGGACCTGCAGCAGCGCGAAAACATGGCGCTGCTGCTGATCACCCACGATTTGGCGCTGGTGGCGGAAGCCGCGCACCACATCATCGTGATGTACGCCGGCCAGGTGGTGGAATCCGGCAAGGCGGCGGAGATTTTCCGCGCCCCGCGCCACCCCTATACCCAGGCGCTGCTGCGCGCGCTGCCGGAGTTCGCCGCCGACAAGGCGCGGCTGGCTTCGCTGCCGGGCGTGGTGCCGGGCAAATACGATCGCCCGACCGGCTGCCTGCTCAACCCGCGTTGTCCCTACGCCAACGAGCGCTGCCGCAACGAGGAGCCGGAACTGCGCAGCATTCCCGGCCGTCAGGTTAAATGTCACACACCGCTGGATGATGCGGGGAGGCCGACCGTATGAGCCAGAATCAACCTTTACTGCAGGCAATTGACCTGAAGAAGCATTACCCGGTGAAAAAGGGCCTGTTCGCGCCGGAGCGGCTGGTCAAGGCGCTGGACGGCGTCTCCTTCACCCTGGAGCGCGGCAAAACGCTGGCGGTGGTCGGTGAGTCGGGCTGCGGCAAATCGACGCTCGGCCGCCTGCTGACGATGATCGAAGTGCCGACCGGCGGCGAGCTGTACTACCAGGGGCAGGATCTGCTGAAGCCGGACGCCTCTGCCGAGAAGCTGCGCCGCCAGAAGATCCAAATCGTGTTCCAGAATCCTTACGGATCGCTCAACCCGCGCAAGAAGGTCGGGCAGATCCTCGAGGAGCCGCTGTTGATCAATACCTCGCTCAGCGCCGCCGAACGGCGGGAAAAAGCGCTGGAGATGATGGCGAAGGTCGGCCTGAAGACCGAGCATTACGACCGCTATCCGCACATGTTTTCCGGCGGCCAGCGTCAGCGTATCGCCATCGCCCGCGGGCTGATGCTGAACCCGGACGTGGTGATCGCCGATGAGCCGGTGTCGGCGCTGGACGTGTCGGTGCGCGCTCAGGTGCTGAACCTGATGATGGATCTGCAGCAGGATCTGGGGCTGTCCTATGTGTTCATCTCGCACGATCTGTCGGTGGTGGAGCACATCGCCGACGAGGTGATGGTGATGTACCTCGGCCGCTGCGTGGAAAAGGGCAGCAAAGAGGCGATCTTCAACAATCCGCGCCATCCGTACACTCAGGCGCTGCTGTCGGCGACGCCGCGATTGAACCCGGATATGCGCCGCGAGCGCATCAAGCTGACCGGCGAGCTGCCCAGCCCGATGAACCCGCCGCCGGGCTGTGCGTTCAATGCCCGCTGCCGCCGCGCCTTCGGCACCTGCGTGCAGCTGCAGCCGCAGCTGAAACAGTACGGCGAGCAGATGGTGGCCTGCTTTGCGGTCGATCAGGACGAACATCCGGGGGCGTAAAGCGCCGGATTGTTTCGCTTAAATCAACGCCGGCATGATGCCGGCGTTTTTTTTGCGGGCGTTTCATTTACCACAGGATTAAACATTTCGTCAGGCGGTTTTTCCCCCTTTATTTTTTGTGATAGATCCTGATGGAAGAAAGGAAAATAACTATATTTTTAATTTTATTGTTCAATATTAATTATTAACCTTTGTTTATTATTCGCTGTTTTTTCCATGAAATAGGTATGTGGTTAGTGCTATTTTTGATCTCCATTAAGGAAGTGTTGTTTTTTACGTGAGGGGTTAATAATAATTTTGAAATTCCCCTTTAATATGTATTAGATTTTTAAATGAATAGTGAGGCACGATCAAAAATTCTTCGGGCGGATAGCAACTATGGTGCACCTATTCAAAGCATCTGTTGTTCCTACGGTCAAGGTCGTTTTCGCTGTACAACAAAACGTCGTTGGCATAATTATTAACAAGGATGTCATCTCATGTACAAGATATCAACAGTAATGGTTATAGTTAGCCAGATTATAATATTCACTTTAGGAGGAGGTGCTTATGCTTATAGTAGTGAAAGCCCGGTTTCAACAAATAAGATAAGAAAAGAAAAAGCATTCTCTCCGACCAGAAGTGATCTAACTGCGTTGCTGATTAGGCCGGATGTTCGCCCAAACTTTATACCTATTGCCTCACATCGGGCGCAAATCATGGGCAGCAATCTGCCGGAGAACTCTCTATCGGCGATTCAGTATGTCAATAAAATAGATGCGGCCGAAATATTGGAGCTTGACATAAAGATTACTTCTGATGGCATTCCTTATCTTATGCATGACAGCTATCTTCAGAGAACAACTAATTTTGTTGATGTTACCGTAGGTGATTATGGAGATAAATCATACGGAGCCAGTTCAGGGCAATATAGTTGGCGTCAGATAAGAGAGCTTTATCTAAAAAATATTGATGGCACATACAGTGAAGAACACCCTGTC